>JALUXH010000206.1 GCA_027019065.1 Anaerolineales bacterium | reverse complement strand
GCGGGGGTGTGTTGCCCAGGCAAGGCAGACGGCTGGGAAAATGAAAAAGCCCCCTGCTCGCAGTTGGAGCAGGGGGCGCAAAGGCGTGAGGGGGCGGAATCAGTCTTCTACCAGGTGTTCGGCGAGGATTTCCACGATGTCTTTGACGGCCGGAGCGCCTTCCCCGGCGGCTTTGGAGGCGTCGTTGAGCATGATCATGCAGAAGGGGCACGCCACGGCCACGGTCTCGGCGCCGGTTTCCTGTGCTTCGGCAAAGCGGGTGAGGTTGATGCGCTGGTCGCCTTCTTCTTCCTTCCAGATTTGCGCGCCGCCCGCGCCGCAGCAGAAGGATTTGTTGCGGGTGTGCTCCATTTCCACCAGGTCGGCGCCGACCTGCTCTAACACGAAGCGGGGGGCGTCGTATTCGCCGTTGTGGCGGCCCAAGTAGCAGGGGTCGTGGAAGGTGATTTTTTCCAGACCCTCTTTGTCAATTTTGATTTTGCCTTCTTTGAGCAGTTCTTCTACGAACTGGCTGTGGTGGACGACATCGTAGTTGCCGCCAAACTGCGGGTATTCGTTTTTCAGGGTGTGGAAGCCGTGGGGGCAGGTGGTGACGATGCGCCTGGGGTTGACTTCGTTGAGCATTTCCACATTGGCGCTCGCCATTTCAAAGAAGAGGTATTCGTTGCCGGCGCGGCGGGCGGAGTCGCCGCAGCAGGCTTCCTGCTCGCCCAGCACGGCATAGTTCACGCCGGCGGCGTTGAGCACTTTGGCAAAGGCGCGGGCCACTTTTTGTGCCCGCGAGTCGGTTGCCGGTGCACACCCCACCCACCAGAGCACGTCGGGGTTGGGGTTTTCTTCAACGGTGGGGACTTTCAGCCCTTCGGCCCATTTCATGCGCTCGCTGGAAGGCACGTTCCACGGGTTCATGGTGCGTTCCATGCCGCGGAAGGCGGTTTCCCATTGCTTGGGGAAGGTGTTTTCCATCAGCACCAGGCTGCGCCGGATGTCCATGATGTCGCGCATCGGCTCGTTGCCCACCGGGCACACTTCCACACATGCCCCGCAGGAGGTGCAGGCCCAGACGGCTTCTTCGGGGATGACAAATTCGGTCAGGGTTTGGGATGTTTCTTCGCCGTTGGCCAGGCGGTCGCCTTCGTAATTGAAGAAATAGCGTTTGTTGATTTCCAGCGCGGCGGGCGAAAGCACTTTGCCGGTGTTGTAGGCCGGGCAGGCTTCCTGGCAGCGGAAGCACATGATGCACGCGTAGGCGTCCATCAGTTGATACCACTGCAAATCTTCCAGGCGGGTGGCGCCGAATTGCTCAATGCTCTCGTCTTCAAAGTCCAGCGGTGCCAGTTCGCCCGGTGAGCGGCGCTCGGGTTTGAGCATGAAGTTGAAGGGGACGAAGAAGAGGTGAATGTGTTTGGAGTAGGGGAAGTAGGGGATGAAAAGCATGATCAGCCCAAGCGCCGTCCAGAAGGCGAGATGGTGCGCCACGGTGAGGGCGGTGGGGCTGAGGCCGGCCCACAGGGAAGCCACCGCGGTGGCGAAGGGCTGATAGGGGTCGGCGCCTTCCTGCGCGATGGCGAAGGTTTGCCCCAGGAAGCGGGAGCCGACATGGAAAAGGATGAACAGGCCGACGATGAGGGAATCGCGGTTGATGCCTTTGCGGGCTTTGGGGTTGAGCAAAACGTTTTCGCGCGTGCCCAGGGCGCGGTCTTTGAATACGAAGCGCCGGAGGAGCAGGGCGCTCATGCCGATGAGCACGGAAACGCTCAGCAGGTCGCCGCCCAGGCGGTAGAGGTTGCCGATGGTGCCGGTGCCGAGGAAGCGGAAGTTGGGGAGATAGCCTTCCAGCACGTCGCCGAGGTTGATGACGACATAGTACATGAAGCCCCAGGCGACCATGGCGTGGAAAATGGTGGGAATGGGGCGCATTTTCCATGTTGGGCGCAGGGTGATGGTTTTGAGCAGGGCTTCGCCCAGGCGTTTGCGCGCCAGTGCCCAGTCGGGCTTGCCCTGGCCGCGCCCGATGATGCGGATGAGGCGCACGATGGCTTTCCAGGTGGCGTAAGCCGTGGCCAGCAAGGCCAGAGTGAAGAGGATTTTTTCCCAAAGTGTCAGCATGGCACTCCCTCAGGGTGGAATGGGGTGGAGGAACGAGAGATGGAAAAAACTCGGCAGGGCCGAGAGGCAGCCAGCCCAGGAATGGCTTCAATTATAAGGGAGAGGGGCACTTCTCAGGGTGGGGAAATCGGGGCAGTTTTGCCCTTTTGCTGCCCAACCTTCCGACCGGTCGGTTGGGCGCGGGGGTATTTTACCACAAAAGTTGAGGGGGGCAGCGAAAGCAGCGGCGGGAGACGCCCGAAGGAGGCCCGGTTTCCGTTCCGTGTTCCCGCGGCGGGGCGTGAACGATGGAAGAGGAAGCGTGAATGGTCAGCGAGAGGGTTCCTGCAGGGCGCTGCCTTTCCATGCAAGGGCGCGCACGGCCACGGGTTCCCCCAGCAGCCGACCCATGACCGCGGCGGCTTCCTGCGGGTTGCCGGTGGTGTAACAGGTGACACGCCCCTCTGCATCGGCGGCATTGAGCGCCGCGCGGGCGGCCAGCACGCGCTCGGTCTGGCGGGCGATGGCGGGCGCGGGGTCAATCACCCGCACTTCCGGGCCGACGATGTCCTGAATCAGCGGGATCACGAAGGGGTAGTGGGTGCAGCCCAGCACAACCGTATCCATGCCCGCGGTGAGCATCGGGCGGAGGGCGTTTTCCAGGATGCGGCGCGGCGCCTCGCCGTGCAGGTCGCCGCTTTCTATGCACTGCACCAGGCCGTCGCAGGTGTGTTCCAGCAGGCGGGTGCCGCGGGCAAAGCGTTCCACCACCGAGGCATAGAGCGCCCCCTGGAAGGTGGCGGGGGTGGCCAGCACGCCCACCACGCCAGTGCGGGTGGTTTCGGCGGCGGGCTTGACGGCCGGTTCCATGCCCACGAAGGGCGTTGCGGGGAAGGCTTCCCGCAGGGCGTGCAGCGCCGCGGCCGAGGCCGTGTTGCAGGCCACCACCACGGCTTTGGTTTCGCGGGTGAGCAAAAAGCGCGTGATGCCTTCGGCAAAGCGGCGCACTTCGGCTAACGAACGCGAGCCGTAAGGAACGTGCGCCTGGTCGGCAACGTAAATGAAGTGTTCGTGGGGAAGGCGCGCCCGAAGCGCCCGCAGCACCGAAAGCCCCCCCACGCCGGAATCAAAAATGCCCACCGGCCGCGTATCGGCCACGGTTACGCCTCCTGGGCGGCTTCCACCAGCGCGCGGAAGATCGCCGCGTGCTGAGGGTATTTCTGGTAGAGCCACTCGGGGTGCCACTGCACGGCAAGGCCGAAGGGGTGGCCGGGGACTTCCAGGGCTTCGACCAGGCCGTCGTCGGCCCAGGCGGTGGCTTGCAGGCCGGAAGCCACATCGCGCACGCCCTGGTGGTGCAGGCTGTTGACTTCCAGATGCTCGGTGCCGAACAGGCGCGCCAGGCGGCTGCCTGCCGCCAGACGCACGCCGTGGGCCAGCATTTCGCGCTCGGTTTTGTCGTCGCTGCGGTGGCGCAGGGCATGGGGATATTGGCTGGGCAGGTCTTCGTAAAGGGTGCCGCCCAGGGCGACGTTGAGCACCTGCACGCCGCGGCAGATGCCGAGGAAGGGTTTGCCGCGCGTGATGGCTTCCCGAACCAGGGCGATTTCCAGCGCGTCGCGGCTGGGGCGCAGGCCGTACACTGCCGGGTGAGGCTCACCGCCGTAGCGTTGGGGGGCGATGTCGCCGCCGCCAGTCAGCAGCAGGCCGTCCAGGGCGGCGAGCAGCGCGGGGGCTTCTTCAGGTGGGGTGTCGCCGGGGATGAGGAACGGCAGCCCTCCGGCGGCGCGAATGGCGCTGATGTAACGCTGGCCCAGCGCGGCCATGCGCATCTCGTAGGTGGGGTGGGTGCAAAAGGTGGCCGTCAGGCCGATGCGGGGGCGAGGAACAGACATCGGGGCATCCTTTCGCGAACAAAAAAGGTGCAGCGCGCGAAGCGGACTGCACCTTGCTCTGGCCGGAGAGGTGGCTTACTTTTCCTCGGCGCGGCGGATGAATTTCTGCTTGAGGCGGGCTTTCTTGCCGCGGCGTTCGCGCAGGAAGTAGAGGCGGGCGCGGCGCACTTTGGAATGGCGCTGCACGACCACTTTTTCAATGCGGGGGGAACGCTGCAGGAAGGTGCGTTCCACGCCGATGCCGTGGCTGGCGATGCGGCGCACGGTGAAGGTGGCATCGTTGCCGCCGCCGCGCACACGGATGACCGTGCCGCGGAATTCTTGCACGCGTTCGCGGTTGCCTTCTTTGATCCGCAGGAAGACACTCACAATGTCGCCCGGGTGCAGGTCGGGGACATTCGGGTTAGGGGGGGCTTGTACAGCCTGCAACAGTTCAGGGTTCATGGCGCTGACCTTCCAAAGGTGGAATTCCGCTCTGGCGAAGCGGTGCCGTGCTGCGTTGCCAGACACATTCGCCGGGCACAAGAGCGCCGCCCGAAAAGGCGGCGCGCTGATTATACCACGCAGCCGCCGAAATACAAGGAAAAAGGTAACTGTTCAGCCTGCCCGCGATGCGCACCCAGAAGCATAAAAAGAGGTTAACGCAAAGACGCAAAGAAGGCAAATGGCGCAAAGAGCAATGCTGTGTTTTCTGGTAACAGCCTACGCTGTGGTGCCCTCCATGCGTTTTGATGCGCTGTGCCTTTGCTATACCCTTCCCCTGGCTTCCCTCCCCGCATGCGGGGAGGGGACGGGGGTGGGGTCAACGCAGCGGCGGCGGTGCCAAAGGAAAATGCGGTGTGAAAACACGCCCTGCATTGCCAGCGCTACGATTTGGGTAGGTAATGACGTTTTCTGTGCCAATCTGTGAAATCTGTGGATTCCCTGCCAGGGCTGAACAGATATGGAAAAAGATGCTTCTTTCGGGTGCACGCAATTGTTGTAGGGAACGCCGCCCCGCCCTGCGAGGGCCTGCTTGGGCGGCCCGCTTCCCCTTTCGGCGCTTTCCTTCTGCCGCTTTGCTGTTACAATAAAAGTGCAGCGCCGCCCCTGCCGCGGCTTCGTGTTTCTCCGTCTCTCGTTGCCAATTTTTATGCTTTCTTTCTGGATTTTAGACCCCGACCCCGCCGGCATTTCATGGGCGCGCAGCGCGCTGGAAACCCACTTCAGCAGCGCGCACGTCCTCGTCATTACCTCAAGCCAGGGCTGGAAAGACGCCGCCCGTCAGGAAATCTGGCCCCACCTCATCATCAGTGAAGCCCGCTACCCGTGGGGGACGATTGAGGAACTGCTCCAATACCTCCGCGACCACCACCTGCACATCCCCGTCCTGCTGCTGAGCGATGCCGTGCCGGAAGGCAGCGTCGCGCGCCTGCTTGACCACGGCCTGAGCGACTACCTGCCCAAAACACCGCCCCGGCCGCTGTTGCTGGCTGCCCGTATCCGGCGGCTGCTGCGGGCGCGCGGCCATTACGACCGGCAAATGGCCTACCTGAAACAGATCGATCCGCACATCCTTGCGGGCAGCAACCCCCACGCCATTGCCGGTGCCTCCCTCGCGGCGCTGGCCGAAGCCACCGAAGCCGCCTGGGCTGCCTCGGTGATGCTGAACACCGAAAACGGCCAAAGTGGCGAGGTCATGGCCGTTTACCGCCCCGTGGGCACATGCCTCACCCATCCGGGCGAACACTGCCCCCTTGAAATGCTTCCCCCCATGCCCCCTCTGCTGGAATGGCGCTTTTTCCGCACCGAGGCGCTGCCCGAAATCCCTTTGCGGACGGCCCTGCGCAAAAAAGCCATCCGCTGGGTCGGCATTTACCGCTTTCCCATCGGCACCCGCTTCCACGGGCTGCTTCACGTGGCCTGGCACCACAAGGAAGACGCCAACCCCGCCACCCTGGATTTCGTCACCACGACCATGCACTGGCTTTCGGCCGTGGTTTACCGCGCCCTGGAACTGCGAACAGAGCAACACGCCCTCTACCAGGCGCGCGTGCTCACCAACCTTGTGCTTTCCCTCAACCGCTCTTTGGATGTCAACACCATCTTCCGGCGCCTGCTGGAAGGGCTGCAGGCCGTCATTCCCTACGAACAGGCCTCGGTGTGGGAATGGGATGACAACGGCGAACTTGTGGTGCGCCATATCAGCGGCTACGCCGTCACGCCGGATGAATTCAACGCCCGCATTAGCGAACTGCCCCTGCCCCCCAAAGCCTGGCCCACCATGACCATGCTCGCCGAAACCCGTCGGCCGCTGCTCATTCCCGATGTGACCCGCTTTCCCGAATGGCAGCCGCTGGATTTCACAACAAACCTCCGCTGCTGGCTGGGCGTGCCCTTCGTGTACAACGACAAGGCCATCGGCGTGCTCTCGCTGGATGCCTCCGAGCCTCACCGCTTCACCGAAGAACACCTGCACATGGCGCAGACGCTGGTCAGCGCGGCAACGATTGCCTTGCAAAACGCCCGCCTCTTTCAGCACGAACGCCGCCGCCGCCAGGAACTCAACACCCTGCGCCTGGCCAGCCTGCAACTGGTGGCCAGCCTCGACGCCTCCGAAGTGCTGGCCAACCTGCTGTGGGAAACCCTGCGCATCGTCGACGCCGACGATGCCCACCTCTTCCTCTATGACGGCGAAATCCTTACCTTCCACACCGCCATCTGGGACGGGAAAATTCAAGACCATCCCCTGAACGAGCCCCGCCCCCACGGCATCACCTACCAGGTCGCCCGCAGCGGCCAAATGCGGCTGGTGCCCGATATTGCCAAAGACCCGCTTTTTGCCGACGCCCCGTGGGAAGGCGCCATCATCAGCCTGCCTCTCATTGCTCACGGCAAGGTGCGCGGCGTGATGAACGTCGCCTGGCACCGCCCGCGGGCGTTCTTTCCCGAAGAAACCAACCTGCTGCACATGCTCGCCGACTACGCCGCCATTGCGCTGGAAAACGCCCACCTGGTGGATACCCTGCAAAACAAAGTGCGCCAGCTTTCTGTGCTGGCCGAAGCCAGCGCCGTGCTGCGGGAAGCCGACACCCCGCGGGAAATTGCCCGGCAACTTGCCGCCCAGGCCCTGCGGCTCGGCAAAGCGGAAAGCGCCCTGGTGGTGCGTTACACCGACGACACCCAAAAACACATCATCGTTGAGCACGTCGTGGGCATAGACCCGCAACTCGTGGGGCGGTTTTTCAACACCCAAACCTTCAGCCTCACCAGCGCCTTGATGCAAACCGACCGGCCGCTGGTGTTCCGCAATCTCAGCCAGTCCCCCATCCCGCGCAGCCTGCACTGGCTGCGGCACATCGGCCCGGCCGTTGCCATTCCCCTGCACACCCGCCGCGGCGACATGGTCGGCATGTTGCTCATCGGCCGCCCTCGGGGGGCGGCGCCGTTCGCGGAAGAAGAAATCGCCCCGCTGGACGCTCTGGGCGAAATCGGCGCGACGGCCTTGCAGCGCGCCCATGCTTCCGCCCAGCTGGAAGAAGCCTTCCTGCAGGCGGTGCTGGCCCTTTCCCAGGCGATGGATGCCCGTGACCACTACCACGGCAGCCACAGCAAACAACTGGCCGAATGGAGCGTGGCCATTGCCCAGGCCATGGGGCTTTCCGAAGAAGAGACCGAAACCATCCGCCTGGCGGCATTGCTGCACGACATCGGCAAAATCGGCATTCCCGATGAAATTCTGCTCAAGCCCGATGCCCTGACCCCTGAAGAGTGGGAAATCATGCGCGAGCATCCGCTCATCGGGGCGCGTATTTTGCGACCCCTGCGCAAACTGGAAGCCGTGGCGCAAATTGTGGCCGCCCATCACGAGCGCTGGGATGGCAGCGGCTACCCCCGCGGGTTAAAAGGGGAAGACATTCCCCTGGGGGCGCGCATTTTGGCCGTGGTAGATTCGTACGGGGCAATGATTGATGAGCGGGTCTATCACACGCCTCGCAGCCACGAAGAGGCTGTGGCGGAAATCAGGCGGCAGGCCGGCAGGCTTTACGACCCGGCCGTGGTGCAGGCTTTTCTGGAAGTCATTGACTACCTTTCACCGCCGCCCGAAGCCGTCGCCGACCCTCCCGATTTGGCGCCGCCTTCGGGGCTGTACTGACCGGCGCGGCGCGCCGACCTTTTTCAAAGAAGTGAGAGGTTGCCCCGCCCGGCTGCGCCCCTCACAGGCGGCCTGAGGTGAAAACATGCCCGGCATGGCCGTCGCCGCGGTTCTGGGAAGATGTTACAAAAAAGTAACTGTTCAGCCTGCCCGCGATGCGCACCCAGAAGCATAAAAAGAGGTTAACGCAAAGACGCAAAGGAAGGCAAA
>JALUXH010000205.1 GCA_027019065.1 Anaerolineales bacterium | reverse complement strand
GGTGCTGTGGGAACCCCACCCCCGTCCCCTCCCCGCTTGCGGGGAGGGGAGCCAGGGGAGGGGTATGACAAAGGCGCAGTGCATCAAGAGGCAGGGAGAGCACCACAGCGTAGGCAGTTACCATCTTGGAGCCCTTGGCGTCCTAAAAATCCGCGGCCATCCGTTTTATCCGCGGCCTGTTTTTCCAAGGCTGAACAGTTACGGCGTTTTTGGGAATACGGTGCCTCGGCACCGCTTTGGAAAGCGGCGACAAGTTGCCGCTTTCAAAAGCCCCAAAAGCCGACGGACATTTCTGCCGATTTTGCATGCACCCACGGCCGCAAGGCACAACGCTCACTTCAGGGGGAACCGGTATGCAACACAAAGCGCAGCACCATCTGGTCGGTCAGCAACGCGACCGGCGCGCGGTCGTCGGTGAACACCTCCCCCGCGGCTACATCCAACGGCACGCGGTGCGTTGCGGCTTCCCCCAGCGACTGCAGCAATACGGCCGGCGCATGACCCTGCCGCTGCAAGGCTGCGAAATTGCTTTCCAGATTACCAAACCGCGTCGGCTGCCTCGTAGCATAAAGCATCACATTGAAAGTCCCGGGGACGCGCACGGCATACACCGAAGGAAACACCCCAGCCAGCGTGGCCGCGATGGCATTGACCAGGCGGAAATCGCCAGGGGGAGCGCCCACGTTGACCGCCACCGCGCCCGCAGGGGCAAGATGCTGCCGCACATTCCGGAAAAACTCACGCGTGGTCAGGTGCCAGGGAATATAAGGCGGGCGGTAGGCATCCACCGCAATTAAATCATAGCGGTAAGGGGAACGCCGCAGCCCTACCCGGCCGTCTTCGGCGTAAGCGTGCAGGTTGGGCAAGGCCGCCATGCCAAAATAACGCCGCCCCACGGCCAAAATGACCGGGTCAATTTCATATCCGTCTATGGGCACAGGCCCGAAAGCCGCCGTGGCCTGCCGCGCCACCGTCCCCGCTGCCAGCCCCACCACCGCCACGCGGCGCACCTGCGCCGGAGCATAAGGCGGCGCATTGAAAAACGGCGCGTCCAGAAAGAACATCCACGCCCCGCCGTAAATCAGTTGGTCAGGATGATACACAGAGTGCACCCCCTGGCCTTCGTTCAGCCGCAAATAGCGGTAGCCGTCGCGTTGCAGCACCTGAATGTAATTGTAGGCCGATTCCGTCTCATAAATTTGCCCGGCCGTGCGCTTGATGGGGCCGGAAGCCCAAAAAATCCACAGGGCAGCAATGAGCAGCGGCATCCAGGCATAGCGCCAGAAAGCGCGGCGCTGCGCCCCCCACAAGCCGCCCAACGCGGTGAGCGTCAGCAGCAGCCCCAACAGCAAAAATGTGCGGCGCGTGCCCAGCACAGGCACCAGCAGCAGGTCGGGCAAAAAAGTGCCCACAAAAGAGCCGAGGGTGGAAAGCGCATACACCCGCCCGGAAACCCGCCCGGCTTCCGAAGCCCGCTTTGTGGCTATGCGAATCACAAAAGGCGAAACGGTGCCCAACAA
Source organism: Anaerolineales bacterium (assembly GCA_027019065.1). GTDB lineage: Bacteria > Chloroflexota > Anaerolineae > Anaerolineales > DRMV01 > DRMV01. Next base: position 6,857 of record JALUXH010000205.1, on the reverse strand, counting down.
GGTCACAGGCACCACCAGCAACACCAACACGGCGGCAAAAGCCCCCAACAACGCCCCCAAACGAAAGGCGTCAAACGCTTCGGCAGCGCGGTAAAGCACCGGGCGTGCCGCTACCGGCACCAGCGCCACCGCCAGGCCGGCCCATGCCACAATGCGGTAGAGCGTATAAGGGCGCGGATCGCGGTCGGCCCAGCGCCCGCCTGCAAAATAGCCTGCCGTGAGATACAGCAAAATCAGGCCGATGATGGTGGCCCACACCAGGTTGCTGGTGCCGAAATACGCCCCCAGCAGGCGCGAGGACGCCAGTTCTACGGCCAGGGAAGCCAGACCCGTCATAAAAGCGGTCAAAAAGAGATAAGGCATGGGGCGTATTTCGGTATTTCAGTGGCAGGCTTTGCCTTTATCAAAGGCCGCCAGGTTCCACAGGTCGGTGGCTGCGCTGGGGTCGGGCACAAAACCACAGAAATCGGGGCGGGTAGCGGCCACCCGCGGCAGGCGGTAGAGCATGATAGAAGGCAGGTCACGCGCCAGAATGGCCTGCATTTGTGCCATCTCTTTGCCATAGCCCGCGTCATCGGGGATGCTATTGCTGGCCGCGCGGCAATAGCCGTCGAAACTGGTGTTAATGTAAGCCGTGTCGTTCCAACCGGCCCAACCCAGGGGGAAAGCCGTTTCATCTTCGTGGGTTTTGCCGAAAATTTTGAGCAGCCACGGCACGTCTTTGATGGTGAGGGTGCCATCGCCGGGAATGGCATCACGCATCCACAGGCGGCACTGCGGGCGGAAACCCATCTGCATCGGCACAACGGCCAGGTCAAACTTGCGGCCGAAAATCGGGCCATCGGGGCCGGGGGCATACAAGGCCTGGGGGGTATCCCACAATTTGACTTTGAGATCAATGCCGCACGCCGCGGCCGATTGCTTAAAGATGGCCGCGGTTTTGGCTTCCCGCGGCGTATCAGGCGCCCAATAGTTCAGCACCAGCTGGTCGCCCCAGGTAATGGCCGCCGGATCGCCCTGATACACCCGCGGGGTCGCCGGATTGTTATCGTGATCTACCCAGCCGGCGGCCTGCAACAAGGCAGCGCCTTTCTTGGGATCGTAGGAGTAAGTTGCAATTTTGGCGTTGAACCAGCGGCTTTCCTTCGGCACGAAGGAATCCATCACCTCGGCATGGCCGCCCCAGACTTCCTGCACCACCTTCTGGCGGTCAAGGCAATACGCCAGCGCCTGCCGCACCTGCGGGTCGCCGAAGAAATCGGGGCGTTCGCCGGGCTGCCAGCCGTCATCGTAAACTGCGGGGCGTAAATCCAGGTCCAGGCGTTCATAGGCCGTGCTCTGGGTGTAATAAGCCGCCGCCTTGCCTTCCTTTTGCAAGGCGTCTAACCGGCCGCTCACCGAGAGCAGATCCACGGTTTCATCAAGCACGTCGCACTTGCCTGCCTGCAAATCGGCCAGGGCTTCTTGCGGCGTTTTCACAAAGCGGAAGACCAGGGTTCCGAATTTCGGCAGCCCCTCCGGGGCCCGAAAATAGTGTGGGTTGCGGTGCAGGCGGATGTATTCCCCCGCTTTCCAGTCGTCAATGACATACGGCCCCCACCCCACCGGTGCGCGGGTGGCTTCCGGCAGCGAAAGCAGTTCTTTGGGCGCATATTTGCCCCACAGGTGGGCGGGCAGAGGCATCCAAAAGTTGAGGTAATAGGCCGGGTCGCGATAGCCGGGCAGGCCTTTCCACACGACCGTGGTTTTGCCGGTGGCCTCGTAAGAGGCCGTGCGGCGCAAGATGTTGGCATAGTGCCCGTGCGCCGGCGTATCGGGCGAAGAAACCAACGTAAACGTAAACACCGAATCTTCGGCCGTCAGCGGCTGGCCGTCCGACCATTTCAGCCCCGGCAGCAGATGAAAAGTGACCTGCATCTGCTCCATATCCACCGAGCCCATATCGCCGGTGTATTTGAGGGCGCAGCGAGAGGAATGGCAACCTGCAGGCAAAAACGGCACGCCCTCTTTCAAAGTGGTCAGGTTGCCGTTGGCGTCCACGATGGGGCTGCCCGGTGCCACTTCTACCTGCACGAAAGCCGCGTCACCATCGGCCACGTTGGGCAATTTTTCCAGAATCACGGGCTGGAAACCGAAAGTGCGGTATTCCACCGGGCCTTCGTATACCGCTGCGAGCACGCTCCGCATGGCCTGGGTATCGCCGGCGAGGGGGTAAAGGCTTTGGGGTTCTTTGCCCATGCAAATGGTGAGCGTGCGGGGCGCGGGCGTAGGCTGCGGCGTGGGGGTAATCAGAGTAACCGCCGGCGGCTGGGTGGGCCGGGGAGCCGCCGCCGTAGGGGAAGCAGGCGCAGGCGTCGTTTGCGCGTGGCAGGCCGCCAGCAGAATGGTGGAGAGCAACAAAACAAACAGCAACCAAAAACGGCGCATAAACTCGCTCCTCAGACGCGCCCGCGGCGCGAAGTCGGTGGAGGTAAGTATACCATCAAGGCCGGGCAAGGCCGGAAACCCCCGGCAACAGAAAGCCAAGCCCCCAGCAGGCCCTCTGCTGGGGGAAAGCATCCGCCTCGGCGGTGAAGCCCAACGCTTTCAGCGCTTCTTGTGCATTTGCACATACATCGTCACGCCCAAATAGCCGAGGAACAGGCCGGCCAGTGAAGAAGCAAAAGCCGAAATATTGAGCAGCCAGGTGGAAGGCAAAACGCCAATCACCATCAACATGGGCAAAACCACGCCCACCACCTCAAGCGCCCCGGCAATGCCGATCAGGCGCCACGGCGAAAGAGGGCGCATCAGGCTTCAGCCTCCTCGCGGTACAGCCAGCAAGCCACATCGTGGTTGGGCGCCACCGAGAAATGCGGCGGCACTTCTACCTCGCACAATCCCTGAATGGCCTTCTGGCAACGGGGGTGAAAGCGGCAGCCGGGCGGCGGCGTAATGAGCGAAGGCGGCTCGCCGGGGGGGATGTCGCGCAGTTTGGTGGCATTTTCGGCCAGCGGGTCGGAAATGGCATTGAGCAAGGCCCAGCTATAGGGGTGCTTGGGGTTGTGGAGAATTTCATAGGTGCTGGCTTTTTCAATTAACTTGCCCGCATACATGACAAAAATTCGCTTGGAGAAATAGCGCACGGTGGAAAGGTCGTGGGTGATGTAAATCACAGAGAGGTGGCGTTCCTGCTGCACTTCGTCGAGCAGTTTGAGGATTTCTACCCGCACCGAGGCATCCAGCATGGAAACCGGTTCATCGGCAATGAGCATTTTGGGGTTCCGGATGAGTGCGCGCGCGATCACGACGCGCTGCTGCTGACCGCCGCTAAGCATGTGAGGATACTTGTTGAGGAAATCGCTGGGCGGCGTGACTTTGACCTCTTCCAGGCTGCGGATGACGCGCTCCATGCGCTCCTCTTTGTCCTTGATGCCCGCCAAAATGAGCGGCTCTTCCAGAATGCGGCGAATGGTCATAAAAGGCGGCAGAGCGCCGTAGGGGTCTTGCTGCACATAGCCCACTTTCATGCGGTATTCCCGCATGGCAGCATTGCCGCCTTCCCAAATATCCTTGCCTTCAAAAAGGATTTGTCCATCGTGGGGATGCACCAGCCCCAAAATGGCTTTCATCAGGCTGGATTTGCCGCAGCCGCTTTCGCCCACCACCGCGATGGCTTCCCCGCGCGGCAGGTCGAAAGTCACATCATCTACCGCCTTGACATAGCCCGCATGCAGGAAGCCAAACCGCTTGAGTTCATACCAGATCTTCAGGTGGCGCACCGAAAGCAAGGGTTGGTCTTGGGCTTCGGCAGGGGAGAAAGCGGCCTCTTGCACCTGTTGTTCACTCATACCAGACTCTCCGTAAGGGGGCTAAGCGGAAACGCCTGCCAGGGCTTCAGGGGACGATACGATTTCGTCGGCTTCTTTTTCATAAAGCCAGCACTTCACCAAACGGTTGCCGAGGCGATAGGTCGGCGGTTCCAGTTTGCATTTTTCAAAGGCCAACGGGCAACGGTCGGCAAAGCGGCAGCCGGTAGGCGGATTGAGCAGGCTGGGCGGTTTGCCGGGAATGAACTGCAATTCGTCCTCGCCGTACAGTTTCGGCACGGCAGCCATCAGCATTTTGGCATAGGGGTGCAGGGGCCCGGCAAAAAATTCTTCGGCCGCAGAATGTTCCATCATGTGCCCGGCGTACATCACCAGGACATCGTCAGCAAGTTCGCTGGAGGTTGCCACATCGTGCGTAATCAGCACAAAACTCGTGCCCTTTTCCCACTTGATGCGCTTGAGGACGTTATAGATGTTGGCTTGCGTCAGCACGTCTAACGCCGAAGTCGGCTCATCCAGCACAATGACCGCAGGGTTGGTAATCAACGCCATGGCAATAACGACCCGCTGGCGCATGCCGCCGCTGAGTTCAAAGGGATAGCGCTCAATGAAGCCATCGGGAACGCCCACAAAATCAAACACAGCATGGACGCGTTCCATCGCGTCTTCCATGGAAATGCCCTTTTCGTGCAGCAAAAGCGGTTCCAGCACCTGATCTTTGAGTTTGAGCACCGGGTTGAGGGCGTTCATCGCCGCTTGAGGCACCTGGGAAATTTTGACCCAGCGCACCTGCTCGCGGTAAGTTTCATCGTCCATGCCCATGGTCTCCACGCCGTCAATGAACACCTTGCCGGTGTAACGATTGACGTTGCGGGGAAGCAAACGGGTCAACGCCTTCCCCATGGAAGTTTTGCCGCACCCCGATTCGCCGATCACCACCACGGCGCGGTTCTTGTCTAACGAAAAGCTGACATGGTCAACGGCCTGCACAATGCCATGCGTCAGTTGAAAATACAGCACCAGATCTTCCACCACCAGTGCTTTATCACGGGGGTCATCAGAAGGCACCATCATCTGCTCACTCCTTAGCGCATTACTCTTGCCGCAGCCGCGGGTTGAAGATCCGGTCCAAGGCAAACCCCAACAAGGCGAAGCCCAGACCGGTGACCATCAGCAACACCGAAGGCTCCAAAATCCAGTAATACAGCCCTTTGTATAAAGCCGCGTTGGCCTGGGCATCCTGGATGATTTTGCCCCAGGTCGGCAGCACGGGGTCGCCAATGCCCAAAACCGCCAGTGAGGCTTCCAGGAAGACAAAACTGGGGATGGCGCTGATGAAGCCCGGAATAAGCATGGGCAAGATGCGGGGAATGAGGTAAAGGAAAATGATACGGCCATCCCCGGCGCCATAGGCCTGCGCCGCCTCAATGTAGGGCGATTCCCGCAATTGCAGGAACATGGCGCGGTACGACTTAATGCCCGCGCCAAAGATGCTCAAGGCTATCGTCACCAGCATAATCATCCACAGGCTGCGAGAAACGAAAATGCCCACCATGATCAAAATCGGCAGGAAAGGCAACACCATGTTGATTTCGGTGATGCGCTGGATGAGGTCATCCACCACGCCGCCGTACCACACGCCAACAGCAGCAATAATCATGGTAGCCAGGCCGATCACCAAAGCGGAAATCAAGCCAAAAGCCATCGCCACAGGTGCGCCCCAAAGCAGCCCCACCGTCAGGTCGCGGCGCAGGTGGTCGGTGCCGGCAATGCCGTGAACGCCGCCATACACCAACAGTTCGGCCTGAATGTCGTCTTGAGGCCCAAAAGTGATGGCCGAAATATGCACCGTATAACGGCCTTTGAGCGGCCGCAGCGCTTTCTGGTCTACCGGTTGAGAAGTATCTTTCGGCAAAGAGGCAGGGTCAACAAACAGCCCCAACCCGGGGGGGATATCCACGCCCAACATTCTGCGCAAGCGGCGGGCAATGTCTTTATCCTGCCCCACATGGAAACTGTACCCTGATGTGACCGAGAAATTGCCCAGACGAATTTTGCGTCCATCAGGTGTCAGCCATTCGCCGGAAACGAAAGGCTGCTTTGAGGCATAGGTCGGGTAAAAATAGAGCACAACTTCTGGCGGAAATTCGTCGGCTGTGTAATTGAACGTATAGGTCAGGTCAATCTGTTTGCCTTTGCCCAGTTTTTTCTCATTGCGCTGCACCAGTCCCTGCTGGCGGGAATCCAGATCAACCGTTGTGGGCAATTTTTTGCTACGGAAGTAATTCACCCACTCGGGCGGCACCATCTTAGGATTGCGGTACCAGACATCACTCGTGCCGCGCCACAGGAAAACCGCCCGATGGTAAGGAATAGCAACCACCGCGTACACTGCCAGGCTCAACAGTGCGAGAATGATCAGTGTGCCCACAATCGCCGAGGGGTAATACCTCAACTCACGGAAAAAGGATTTCAAAAATCCCATGCTTCACCTCTCCGACGGTGTTATCTCACCCTTGAGATGAACCCACCCTCACCCGCGGGTCCAGGAGCGCGTAGATGATATCCAGCACGAAAACCGAAATCGCCAGCAAATAAGCATAGATAATCGTATTGCCGACAATGACGGGCACGTCTTTCATGCCGATGGCCTGATAATACAAACGGCCGTTGCCCGGCCAGTTGAAGACCGTTTCAAAAATAATGGCACCCATCCAAAGTGTAATCACGCTGAGCAAGAAGTTCGTTACAATCGTAGGCAGTGTGGGGCGCAAAATGTAACGGCGTTCCAACATACGAGCAGGCAAGCCTTTGGCGCGGGCCAGGTCGACATAATCTTCGCTGGAATAAATCAGGAAAAAGGTGCGGTTACCATACACCCCGATAAAGTGGGAACTGAGCAACATCGCGCCCAGCGGCAACACCATATGCTTGGCGACATTCAAAGCATAAAGCAGCGTTGTAGGCGGGCGCGGCGCGTCCACCATACCTCCAAACGGCAACCACCCCAACCAGGCGGCAAACACCAGAATCAGGAAAATGCCGTAA
>JALUXH010000204.1 GCA_027019065.1 Anaerolineales bacterium | reverse complement strand
TGCGGGTGCCGTTGCGGATGGCGGGCGGCAGTGCGGCGGGGTTGATGTGCACCACGGCCACCGGCTGCGTGTGAAGCGGGGGGGGGCAGTCCAGCGTGGCGTACCAGCCCAGGCCGAGGTTAAGCGCGGTGGCGGAGGACATGTTGGGTGGGAACATGCTGTGACGGGCGGTGATGAAAAGGAAGTCGCCGACTTTGGCGGGAAGGGGAAGGGACAGAGCATCGGCAATTTCCCAATAAACGCTGCCATCGGCCTGACGGCAGACTTCTCGTTCAAGGAAGAGCGCCAGGATGCCGAGGTCGCCCCGCTCATAGGCCGAGAGGGCGAAGCCGGGCGCGCGGGTGCCCAAATCAGAAGATGAGAGGAGGAAACCGAAGTAGGGGCGGTGGTGGTATTCGGGGAACAGTTCTCCGAGCCGGCGGTCATAACGGTAGCCGATGAAGGAGCGCGGGGCGTTGGGGTGGGGGGTGGTGCCGGTGGGGGCGGTGAGGGCGGGGGTGCAGGGGCCGTCGTAAGGCGGGGACACCGGCCGCGCGGTGGCGGTGGGGGAGGGCGGCACCGGGGGGGCGGTGGGAGAAGGCGGCGCTGCTGTGGGGACGGCCGTGGGGGGCTGGGCGGTGGGAACGGCCGTAGGCTCCGCCGCAACGGCGGTTTGGGTGAAAGCCAAAGCCACCTGGGTGGCGACCAGGTCGGGCGGCGGTGTGCCGGGGCGGGGAGAAGTCAGGTTGCAGGCCAGGATGACGCCCAGAAGCGCTGCACCTGCCAGGAGAAAAAGCATGCGACGCATGGAAAGGCTCCTTGTGGGGGAAAGTGAGAGGCCAGAGCGGCCAGGTTCTCTGAAACCGGGCGGCTCCGGCGACCACCTCGGGGCGCCTTCCCTGCCCCTGTGGAAAACATTGTACCGCATAAAACGGCGCCGCGGGCCTGCAGCTCAGGGGCGTGTTGTGTTTTGCAGCAGGCGGCGGAACACCTGGGCATAACTTTGTGCCGTGCGTTCCCAGGTGTAGCGGGCAGCAACCCGCTGCAAGCCTGCCGAGCGCAGGGCTTCCCATGTGGAAGGCGAGGTGAGGATTTCCAGCAGGCCGCGGGCGAAATCTGCCGGTTCGGTGGGTTCCACCAGAATGCCGAAGCGCGTGCCGTTTTCCTGCAGGGTTTCGGCGGGGCCGCCGTGGCGGGTCGCCACCACCGGCAGGCCGCAGGCCATGGCTTCCAGCGGGGCAAGCCCAAAGGGTTCGTAAAGCGTGGGCAGCACGAAAACCGATTTGCGTTGAGCAAGCACACGATAAGCCGCCGCGAGGCGGTTTTGTCCTTCCAGGGGGAAGGCCGTTACCTTGCCTTCCAGATGCTCCGCGGCAATGGTCGCCTGAATGGCCTGCCAAACCTCGCCTTCTTTGCCTGCCATCTTGGCTTTCCACGGGTTTTCAGCCCCCCGCACCACAATGGCAAGGTTTGCCAGGTCGGCGGGAGCATGGGCAGCGTTGGCCGGGCGGGTGGCAAAAGCCCGCAACAGGCCAAGGTGGTTTTTCTTGGGGTCAAGGCGGCTGGCGGCAATCAAAAGGGGCAAGTCCTGCCGTTCGGGGGGAATATCCCGGGTGAGGGCGGTTTGAATGGCCTGCGCGACGGCGGTGTCTTCCGGTGCGGGGTCGGGGTGGAAGATGCGGCGGTTGACGCCGGGGGGAATCACGGCAAAGCGCGTTTCGTCGTTGGGGTCAACGGCGCCCCGGTAAAGCGGGTGCCCGTACTGGGCGAAGCGTTCCAGGCGGGTGCTCACGATAATGCGCCCCGCCTCAGCCATGGCCTGCCGCTCGGCGGCAATGCGGGTAGAAAAGTGATAGCGGGCTTCCAGTTCTGCTTCGGGGGCGGTGCCTTTGAGTCCATCCCATTTTTGCGCGCCGAGGGAATGCCCCGTAAAGGTGAAGGGGATGCCCGTGTGTTCCTTCAGGCGCACTGCAGCCAGCCCGCCGTCGGCATAGTTGGCGGAAAACACCTCAGGGAAGGCATTTTCGCGATGGTAAAAGGCCAGGATGCCCTCAACCCATTCATCCAGGTAAGGCCAAAGGGATTCTTTGGGCAGGAAGTGGGGCGGCCCGCAGGGAATACGCACAATGCGCACGTCGGGGTGGCCGGGGTAAGCGTCCAGCGGGGCGGCAAATTCCGACCAGGCGGGGTCCTGAATGCGGCGGGTGAGGATATCTACCCGATGCCCTTGGGCTGCCAAAGCCAGGGCGAGTTCTTTCACATAGACCAGTTGGCCGCCGAAATCGGGGTGCAGCCCCCAGTAACTGTCGTGAGGGTCAAAATTTCCCTGGGGGTTGAGCAAGGCAATGTGCATGAAAGTTCTCCGTGAATGGGTGAGGTGAGGGAGGCGTTGGCCGGTGCATTCTGCGGCTTCTCCTTGCCGGGGCGGAATCAGTGCTGCGGCGGTTATGGTAATGCATCGCAACTGTTCAGCCGGTAGAAAACAGACCACGGATGACACAGATGCCACGGAAGGACGCGGATTTTTAACGCCAGGCACGCCAAAGCTACCAGGAAAGGATAACGCCGAGTAATTGCTCAGTACATCTGCTTAGAAGGGGTGACGCTCTGTGATGTCATTGCGAGCGAGCATCAGCGAGCGAAGCAATCTCCTTCGTGGGTTTGTGGGGGATTGCCACGCCGCCTTCGGCGGCTCGCAATGACAAACGCTCAGGTTTGTTGGGCCTGAGCAGTTACGATGCATCGCCCCAGAGCTGACGGTAAAGTGCGCGGCGGTCTACCGGCTCGGTGAGGGGGCCAACGGTGGCAATTTGTTTGGCGGCAAACGCCTGCCCGGCTTCGGCGGCGCGGGGCGGGGGGAAGCCGTCCAACAGCGCCAGCAGGAACGCAGCCCAAAAAGCATCGCCCGCGCCGGTCACATCGGCCACGTGGACTTTCCGGGCGGGCACTTCCCAACGGCTGCCGTCGGCTTGTTGCAAGATGACGCCGCGCGCGCCCATGGTGAGCACGACCAGTTGCACCCCCCACGCCAAAAGGCGCGAAAGGCAAGTGTCGGGCGAGGTGTCGGTGCCGAACAGGCGGCGGCAATCGTCCAGCGAAGGCTTGACGACATCGGCAAAAGCGCCGGCCCGTTGCAGGGTTTCCAGCGGGTCGGTTTCTTCCGGTTGCCAGAGGCTGGGGTGGTAATTGGGGTCTAACGAAACCAGCCGCTGGTGCTTGCGCGCCAGTTGGAGGGTATGGAAAACGGCGGAGCGGCCGGGTTCCCGCGAGAGGGCAAAGGCAGAAACATGCACGGCGCGGGTTTGCCGGATGAGTTCCTCGGGGATTTGCTGGGGCGTAATCAGGGCATCGGCGCCGCGGTAGATGGTGAAATCCGGCGTGTCGGTATTTCTGCCCACCACGGCTAACGTGGTGGGCGCGGGGGCTTCCTGCAAATGGGAGGTGTCAACCCCCGCGCCCTGCAGGGTGTGGCGCAGGAAACGGCCAAAGCCATCGGCACCCACACAGCCCGCGAAAGCGGCGTTCCCCCCTAAAAGGCCGACATTGCGGGCGACGTTTGCGGCTTCGCCTCCGGCGTAACGTTGAAAATGGGCGGCATCGGCCAGCGTTTCAACATAGTCGTTGGAAATGAAATCTATCAGCGTTTCTCCTACGGCCAGGAGGTGATAGCGAAATGGGGGCACGGGGTCCTCTCTGCAGGGGGGCACGTTGGGCACCGCGAACGTGGGGGAGTCTTGTGGGGCCAGGGCAAGTGCTGGGTGCATTCTACAATGGGGGTTCCCAGAAAGTCAATAGAGACCCATGGATGTTGACAAAACGGGAAAAATATGGGAAGATAATCATACCTTAATGTAACCGGTTACATCCCCTGCCTTTTCCATCCCATGTCCAAAGCCACCATTCGTGACGTTGCCCGAAAAGCCGAAGTCAGTGTTGCGACGGTCTCACGGGTGTTGAACAATCACCCTTCCGTAAGCCCGTTCACGCGCCAGCGGGTAATGGACGCGATTCGGGAACTGAATTATAGCCCGCACCCTATTGCCCAGCGTCTTTCGCTGGGCCGCACAGAAACCCTCGCCGTGGTTGTGCCCTTGTTTACCCTCCCTTCTTTTGTTGAGCGTTTGCGGGGGGTGCAAAAGGTGCTGTCTCATTCGGGGTATGACCTGGTGCTTTTTAATGTGGACTCGCCCCATCAACGCGATGAGTACTTTGCCACTTTAGCCACCCGGGCGCGGGCAGACGGCATCCTGGTGCTTTCTATCCCGCCCAGCGACGAGGACGCCGAGCGTTTTTTGGCTGCTGAAGTGCCTGTGGTGCTGGTGGATGCTTACCACCCTCAGTTGAGTAGTGTGTATATTGACGATGTGGAAGGCGGCTATCTGGCCACGCGGCATCTGATCTCCCTCGGCCACCGGCGCATTGTTTATCTCAGCGAGCCGTTGAACAACCCGCTGGAGTTCGGCCCGATGAAAAAGCGGCTGCAGGGCTACCGGAAAGCGCTGGCCGAAGAGGGGATTCCCTTTGACCCGACCTGTGTGGTGGAAGCCGAACCCGGCCGCGAGGCCGCCTACCATGCAGCCCGGGCGCTTTTGGCGCGCCGCCCGCCGCCCACGGCTGTGTTTGCTGCCTGCGATACGCATGCGATTGGCGTGCTGGACGCTGCCCGAGAACTGGGGGTGCGGGTACCTGAAGCGTTATCGGTGGTGGGCTATGATGATATTCCCGATGCGGCTTATCTGAATCTGAGTACGGTTCATCAGCCTTTGTTCGAGACCGGAAGGCTTGGCGCCGAGCTGCTGCTCACCCTTTTGCAGGGAAACGGGGGAAAGTCGGCTCCGATTCACCGCCGCTTGCCTGTAGAACTGATTCACAGAGCCACAACGGCTTTCGCGCCAACGGATGTCTGACGAGAGGAGGTGATGCCCGGAGAAGCAGAAGTTGCCGTTTGTTTTGGGCGGCTTGCCTTTGTGTGAGCCCCCTTGTGAAATTCATTCGCCCTTCCTGAAAGGAGTTTCCCCGATGCGTAACAAATGGTTTGGACTTTTTGCCCTGCTGGTAGTGCTTGCTCTGGCGCTGGCAGCGTGCGGCAACAAGCAGGCGGCGACCTCTCAACCTGCGCCCGCTCCCACCCAGGCTGCGCCCACGCAGGCGGCTGCGCCCACAACTGCGCCTACCGCTGCGCCTGCTCCTACAAAAAAGCCTACGGCCGCACCGCCCGCGGAAAAGAAAAGCTATTACGAACGCGCCCTGGCCGGTGAATTTAAAGGGACGGTGGTAACCATGACCGGCCCCTTCACCGACGAAGATGCCGTCAAGTTCAACGATTCTATTGCCGATTTTGAAAAGAAAACCGGCATTGATATCCAGTATGAAGGCACGAAGCAGTTTGAGGCTACCATCTCGGTGCGCGTCAAGGCCGGCGATGCTCCTGATATCGTGGACTTCCCGCAGCCCGGCCTGTTGGGCAATTTTGTCCGGCAAGGGAAAGTCGTCAACGTGCTGGATTTCATGAGCGAAGATTACCTCAAGCAGCAATACAACCAGTCCTGGCTGGATATGGCGACCATGCCCGGCCCCGACGGCAAGCCGATTATGGCCGGCGTGTGGCAGCGCTTCAACGCCAAATCGCTGGTGTGGTATCCTAAAAAAGCTTTTGACGAAGCCGGTTACAAAGTGCCCCAGACATGGGATGAACTGATGGCGCTGACCAAGCAGATTGCCGACGATGGCGATACGCCGTGGTGCATTGGCATTGAGTCAGGCGCGGCCACCGGATGGCCGGCGACGGATTGGATCGAAGACATCATGCTGCGCACCACCTCGCCGCAAAACTACGATAAATGGGTGCGAGGCGAATTGCCTTTCGAGTCGCCCGAGGTCAAACATGCGGCCGAGATCATGGCGCAAATCTGGTTTAACGACAAGTACGTCTACGGGGGCCGCAATGCCATCGTCACGACATTCTTTGGCGACGCCCCCGCGCCCATGTTCGAGAACCCGCCCAAGTGCTGGCTTCACCGTCAGGGGAACTTCATCACTTCCTTCTTCCCCAAAGGCGTGAAAGCCGGAGTAGATTACGATTTCTTCTATCTGCCGCCGATTGACCCGCAATACGGCAAGCCGTGGCTGGTGGCGGGCGATATCATGGCGATGTTCAACGACCGCCCTGAAGTGCGCGCCGTGATGGAATTCTTCACCAAAGGCGAATCGGTGAAGAAGTGGCTCGCCAGCGGCGGCGCATTGGGCGCCCAGAAAGACGTCCAACTGGACTGGTATGGCGACCCCGTGGAAAAGAAGATCGCTTCCATGGTGCGAGACGCGACGACCATCCGCTTCGACGGTTCGGACCAAATGCCCGGCGAAGTCGGTGCCGGTTCCTTCTGGAAAGCGATGACCGACTGGGTCTCCGGGACGATTGACCTGGACACTGCCCTCAAGGAAATCGACGATTCCTGGCCGAAGAAATAAGCGCGTGGCTTGCCCCCTGCCTTGCAAAAAGGCAGGGGGCGTTTCTTTCCTTTGACCTTTTTGTGTTTGATTGTGGGAGAGGCCTATGCCAATGCCTTCGGTTCCCGAAACGCCCAACAAGCCTGTTCCCCGGCGCGGCAGCGTGTTCAGGCGGGCGTTGTTCGCCCTGGCCGTTTTGGTGCTCACTCTCGCCGTGCTTGTGGCCGGCTTTCGCTGGCTGCGGGCTGCCGTGCCGGAAACCAATGCCCAGAAGGCGCTGGTTTCCACGGTGGCGATTGTGTGGGGCGTGGGCGGTGCAGCTCTGCTTTACGTGGTGTTCAACTGGCTTGTCGAGCAACTGCCGCCACGCTGGACGCACCGGCTCCAGCCGCTTGTTTTCGTTGGGCCTGCCGTAGCCGTTCTAACATGGTACCTGGCGCTGCCGACCGCGCGTACCTTTTGGGTCAGCCTTCACGGCCGCGATGGCAAAACTTTTGTGGGGCTGGCCAACTACCTCGCGGTCTTCACGCACCGCGATATGCTGCTTTCCTTCCGCAACAACATGCTGTGGATTTTGTTTGGGGCCAGTTTGACCATTGTGTTTGGGTTGGTGATTGCCGTGCTGGCCGACCGCAGCCGTTTTGAGAACATCGCCAAGGCATTGGTGTTCATGCCCATGGCAATTTCCATGGTTGGTGCGGGCGTAATCTGGAATTTCGTCTATGCCGTGCGCGATGCCAGCGACCCCCAGATCGGCCTGCTGAACGCTATCTGGGTGGCATTAGGCCATCAACCTCATGCCTGGACAGCCCTCAACCAGCCGTGGAACAACCTGTTCCTGATTGTGGTGATGGTCTGGATGCAAACCGGCTTCGCGATGGTCATCTTTTCGGCGGCCATCAAAGGCATTCCGCGCGAACTGCTGGAAGCCGCCCGGGTGGACGGAGCCAATGAGTTCCAAATCTTTTTCCGCATCATGCTCCCTTACATTCGCGGGACTATCATCACGGTGACCACCACGGTGGTGATTTTCTCGCTGAAAATTTTTGACGTCGTCTGGGTGATGACGGGCGGCCAGTTTGGTACCCATGTGATTGCCACCAAGTTCTACCGTGAAGCATTCACCAATCACAACGACGGCTATGCCGCGGCCATTGCGTTTGTGTTGTTGATCGCCGTGATCCCGGTGATGATTTATAACCTCAAGCAGTTCCGCGAAGAGGAGGCCTTCTAAATGCGCACCCTGTTTTCACGCGCCAAACGGCGCAAGTTGATTTCAGCGCTGCTGGTCAACGGCATCCTTTTCTTTATCGTGCTGGTGTGGACGATTCCCACCCTCGGGGTGCTTATCTCTTCATTCCGCAGCCGTTTTGAGGTGCAAACCTCGGGTTGGTGGACGGTCTTCCCGCATAAGGAGTGGGTGAAAGTTGCCCAAGAGCCGCTCCCGAAAGGGGTGGACGCCAACGGCGTGATGGAGATTGAGGGCGCTCGCGGCACTTTTCAGGAGTTCCGCAAGGGCATTACCACGCCCGACGGGCGGCGGATCATGTGGGTTGGCAACAAGCGCCGCGGCTACATTGAAATTCAGGAACGCCGTTGGACGACGCGCACCGGCTTCACGCTGGATAACTACAAGCAAGTGCTGCTGGGCAAAAATTTTGAGCTGCGGAATCCCGACGGCTCGGTCACGAAGGTGCAGGGCGACAACTTCGTGGGCGCTTTCCTGAACAGCCTGACTGTGACCATTCCCGCCACACTCATTCCCATTTTGATTGCGGCTTTTGCGGCTTATGGCTTTGCCTGGATCCGTTTTGCAGGGCGACGGCTGCTTTTTGTGATGGTGGTGGCGCTGCTTGTGGTGCCGCTTCAAATTGCCCTGGTGCCCATTCTCAAAGATTACGTCACGCTGCGCCTCAACGGCACTTTTCTGGCAGTATGGTTAGCCCACACCGGCTTCGGGTTGCCGTTGGCAACCTATCTGCTCTTCAACTACATCAACAGCCTGCCGCGCGACATTCTGGAATCGGCTTTCCTGGACGGCGCTTCGCATTT
>JALUXH010000203.1 GCA_027019065.1 Anaerolineales bacterium | reverse complement strand
GACCTGCGGGGGGGTGGGGCGCGGTTTTTGGGCGCGCTGTAACGCGACGACCTGCCAGGCGCCAAAGCCAACGAGGGCCAGGGAAAGCAGCGCCGCCGCCCACATCAGGAAACGGTCTACCAGGAAACCGCGCGCGCGGCGCAGCCAGAGCCAGTCGGCGCGCACGGTGCGCCGGATGGGCTGTTGACGCTGCCGGTGGCGGGCCTGCAGGGCTTCCGCAAAGCGCAGAAGCAGAGGGTCGGGGTCCAACTGCAAAAAACGGGCGTAGTGCAGCAACATGCCGCGCCCCTGCACAGGCGAGGGCAGGTCGTCCAGGCGGCCGGCTTCAATGGCGGCGAGGTAATGCTGCCTGACGTGGGTATAGCGCTCGGCTTCTTCCAGCCTCAGCCCCAGTTGTTCGCGCTGCCGCCGAAAGGCCGCACCGATTTCGGCAAAGATGGGCAGCGCAGGGTCGGCCTCGGGTGAAGGCGCCGAGGCCTCTGGCTGCCCGGACGAAGGCCGGGCTTCGGCAGGCGCGGGGGATCCGGCTCCGGCTGAAGGCATTTCCGCCGCGGCGGGGGCCGCTTCCAGCAGGGCCGCCGCATCCAGCCCCAGGAAATCGGCATACAAACGCAGGAAGCCGCGCCCCTGCGCGCGGGAAGGCAGCGCATCCCAGCGTTCCTCTTCCAAAGCCTGAAGGTAGCGCGGCCTGATGTGCAAAGCCTCCGCGGCCTGTTCCAGCGTCAGGCCGCGCGCCAGGCGTGCTTTGCGCAAAATGGTGCCAGAAGGAGGCATGGTGGCAAAAACCGGCCTGTTTCCAGGCCGGTTGGAGAGACGGGTTACTCGGCGGGCACAGCCTCGGCAGGCTGTTCGGCTTCGGGGGCTTCGGCTTCCCCTTCAGCCTCGGCGGCCTCGGCTTCGGCTTCGGCGGCCATCTGAGCAGCGAGCATTTCACCCACCGCCGGCGGGGTTTCGCCTTCCCGGTAAACGATGACCGTGACTTCGGGCACCAGGTCAATCGTCAGACGAACCGGCACGGTGTACTCACCCAAAAAGCGGATGGGCTGGGTGTCGACCTGGCGTTTGAGGATTTGCTGCTCTTTGGGAAGGCCGAGTTTTTCGTTGAGGGCATCGGCAATGCGCTGGGCGTTGACCGAGCCGTAAAGTTTGCCCTGCTGGCTGGCCTTGACCGCAAAGTGCAGCACGGTTTCGCCGAGTTGTTCGGCCAGACCGCTGTATTCTTTGTTGAGCGCCTTGCGGTGCTTTTCGGCTTCGGTGCGGATGCGGTCGGCCATTTTCAGCGCGCCGGGCGTGGCCGGAATGGCCAGCCCCTGGGGGATAAGGTAGTTGCGGCCGTAACCGTTGGCGACCTTCTTCACCTCGCCGGCCCGGCCTAACTTGTAAACATCTTTGAGCAATAACACCTTCATGGCTTCAAGCCCTTTCTGTGTGGGATCCGCCGTAGCGGGCTTTGGCGAAGGGTACCACGCCAAAGCGGGTGCGATTGTATCAAAAAGGAAGGAAGGCGTCAACGGCGGGTCGAAAGTGAAACGCGCTCCAGCGCCGTGGGGTGCAGGGTTTTACTGAGGCCATTACGCCGGTGGCGTGAGCCGGGTGCTGCGCAGGGTGTAGGCTGCAAGGGCGGAGCGATCAACGGTGATGCCCAGGCCGGGAGCATCGGGTACGGTGATGGTGCCATCGGCGTTGAGGGTGAAGCGCTCGCGCGTGATGTCGCGGGCGTAGTAGCGGTCGGTGGCCGAAATGTCGCCCGGCAGGGTAAAGTTGGGCAGGGAAGCCAGGGCGAGGTTGGCAGCGCGGCCAATGCCGGTTTCCAGCATTCCGCCGCACCACACCGGCACCCCCTGCGCCTGGGCCAGGTTGTGAATGGCGACCGCGTTCAGCAGGCCGCCGACCCGCCCCTGTTTGATGTTGATCACCCGCGCGGCGTCCATTTCCAGCGCCTGGCGGGCGTGGCGGGGGGCGACGATGGATTCATCCAGGCAAATCGGCGTGCGAAATTCGGCCTGCAGTTTGTGGTGGTCCCACAGGTCATCTTCGGCAAGCGGCTGTTCAATGAGCAGCAGGTTGAAATCGTCCAGCGGCTTCAGGGCGCGGGCGGTCTCAAGGGTATAGGCACTGTTGGCGTCCACCTGAAGGGGTGTGTCGGGGAAGGCACGGCGCACGGCCGCCACCTCGCCGACATCGCGGCCGGGCTTGATTTTGATTTTGATGCGCCGGTAGCCCAGGGCGAGGAAGTCGCCCACGCGGCGCACCAGGGCGTCGGTGGAAGGCTGCAGGCCAATGGAAACCCCCACCGGCACGCGTTCCTGCACGCCGCCCAGCAGCGCCCGCAGCGAGCGGCCGGTGCGCCGGCCGTGCAGGTCCCAGAGCGCCATTTCAAGCCCTGCTTTGGCCATCGGGTGGCCGCGCACGGCGCGCACCCGCCGCTGAAAATCGGCTGCCGGGGCTTCGTCGTTCAGCGGGGTCTGCAGAGCCGCCGGGGCGAGGAATTCCTGCAAGATGTGCCATGCCGTGCCGGTGGTTTCGTAGGCGTAACCCGGGTCGCGGTCGGCGGGGCATTCGCCCCAGCCGATGTGCCCGGCTTCGTCTTCGGCTTCCACCACGATGCATTCCCGATGGGTCATGCGTCCGAAAGAGGTTTCAAAGGGGTGTTGCAGGGGCATCCGGACGCGGTAAAAGGTCAGGCGGGCGAGTTGCATGGCAACCTCTCCGAAGGGCTGGGTTGTGGTTGGTGTTCCCCCAGGGTATGCGGGCGGGATTTAGGAAAAGCCGTATTGGCTCGGCGGCGGCAGTTGCACGCCCGCGATGGCCAGTTGCCAGACGGCGTGGAAAGCAGCGTCTCGCAGGGGCCCGCCGCGGTCGTAGAGAATGTCGTAGATTTCCCGCCCCCACTCTTCGCCGGGGAGGTAAGGCACGCGAGCCAGGGCGGCTTCCTGCTGTTCGGGGGTGCCTTCTTCCACCACGTGGTGCAGCAGGCTGAGGGCCGGTTGGCCGGGCCCCACCCCCATGCCCTGCTCGGCGGCAAAAGCCAGCAGCCACGGCTCTTCGTGCAGGGGGCGCAGCGGACGCGGCATGAAGGGCGAAGGGGCTTTGGCCTGTTCCAGCACGGCGGCGGCCGCATCGCGCACCACCCATTGGCTGTCTTTGACCTGCATTTCTTCCAGGGTTTCGCGCGCCCAGGCTTCAGGCACCCGGGCAAGGCCATACACCGCGGCGCGGCGCAGGCGCAGGTCGTCTTCCAGGGCGGCGGCTTCCCGCAGGGTGGGGTAGCCTTCCTCGGGGTGGTTGGCGAGGGCCTCGGCAGCGATGCGGCGCTGGGTGTCGTCGCCGTCCAGCAGCAGGGCGGCCACGGTTTCCAGGGCTTCGGCGGTGCCCACGGCAACCAGCGCCAAAGCAGCCGCCCGCTGCACGGCGCGGCTGGGGTCGTGCAGCAACCCGGCCAGGGCATTCACGCTTTTGGCGTCCCGCACAGCGCCCGCACCCAGCGCCCCCAGCCAGCGCACGGTGAGTTCGTGGTGCCCCATCAGTTTGCGGAAAAGCACCCCCAGCCCCTTCTCGCCGGAAAGCGCCAGCGCACTGACAGCCCGGGCGCGCAGCACCAGGGCAAGGGAAGCATCGGTGAGCAGCGCCGCAAGGTAGCGCAGCACTTCGGCGCGCCAGGTGCCGCGGCCGCCGTAGGCCAGGGCGCGCCCCGCAGCCAGCGCCTGCGCGTGGGTAACGACATCGGCTTTGTCCAGCAAGCCGGTGACCACGGTGTTTCCCCCGCCGGCTGCCGTCAGGAAGCCCAGTGTGTCCGTACGGCCTTCCCACCAGTCGCCTTGCAAGAGGTGGATAGCCCCGCCCTCGGCGGCCAGCGCCCGCCCGGCGAGGTAGCCGCGCACGGTGGGGTGCAGGAACCCCACCCGTTCGCCCCGATAGGCCACCAGCACGCCGCTTTCCAGCAACTGCGGCAGCAGGCGGCGCACTTTGGGCTTGCGGCGGCGCACCGCCGCCTCGGCTTCGCCGCCTTCGGCTTCTTCGTGCTCTTCGGTTTCTTCTTCCGGCATCTCTGCCAGCGCCTGGGTGCGCTTTCCGGCGGCTTTGGCCGGCACGCTGTCGCCTTCGCCGAGCACCAGTTGCAGCGCCAGCGCTTCCAGCGCGGGCAGGCCGCGTTCATCTTCCGGCAGGGCGCGCCGCAGGAAGGCGAGGATGGCGTCGCCGAGGCTCGCGCCGAGGGCGTCGCCCGCGTAGGTCGCCCAGGCTTTCAGGGTGAGTTCCAGCGGGCTGTAGGCGGGGGCGGCAGGCAGCAGCCAGCGGTTGAGCAGGCGCGGGTCGGGCGTTTCGGGGGGCGGGGCGTCTTCGGGGGCGGCGGCTTCCAGTTGCGGGGCAATGAGCGCCTGCCAGGCTTCCCCCCAGCGCTTCAGGAAGGCCGCGGCTTCCTGCGCCGACCAGGGGGCTAAAGTCACGGGCTGCAGGCCCACCGCCTGCAGGCCATCGTCGTATTCCGGTGAAGCGGCGGCCACCACGCGGATGCGCTTCTGGGCATGGAGCAGCCGCTTGAGGAAAAGCGCCACCGCGGGCTGGCGGGTGGGCGCCATTTCGTCCGCGCCATCCAGCAGCAAGAGCACCTGACCGTGGGTCAGGGCGCGGTGGAGTTGGGTTTGGAAGGCTTTGGCCATTTTGGGCGGCAGCGCGTGGGCGGCGGCAGCGGTCAGGGCTTCCGTTGGGTCGGCGTCTTCCGGCAGGGGCAGGGGCAGGTCGGCGACATGCACCAGCACGGGGAAGGCGTTTTGCAGCGCGCCGAGGCGGGCATCGCGGCGGGCGGCCAGAAGCGCCAGGTAAGCCAGCGCCGTAGATTTTCCCGCGCCGTAGCGCCCCAGCAAAAGCAGATGCGCGCCGCCCTGCAGGGCGTTTTCCAGAGGCAGGGCGGGGTAGCGGTAGAGGGCGGCCAGTTCAGGGAAGTCGGGGGTGTAGGGCACGGCCAGCGCGGCAATGTCGTCGGGGCGGTATTCCCCCTCGGGCACGTAGGCGGGGAGGGGGGCGATGACTTTCGGCGGGATAAGGATGCGTTCCAGCGGGAAGAGGGGCGCGGCGAGATGTCGACCCTGGAGGTGCTGTTCCAGCCAGCGCAGCCAGCGGGAAGCCAGGCGTTCCAGGCGGGCGTTTTCGCGCTCGGCGCGTTGGGCAGTACGGCGCTGTTGCCACGCCTGAAGCAGCGGATGGAGGCGGGTCAGCGCGTACCAGAAAAGGCTGCCCGCCAGCACGCCCGTCCAGAACCAGAAAGGTGAAAAATCGGGAAGGCGGAAGAAACGGCTCATGGGACGTAAAGGATGCGCTTGCAGGTGCGGCAAAAGGCCAGCGCCTCGGGGCTGCGGGCTGCACGCAACAGGTCGGGGGTCAGGGGGGCGCCGCAGGCATCGCAGGCGCCGTCGGTGACGGTGGCGACGGCCAGGCCGCCGCGGCGCTCACGCAGGCGCTCGTAGGTTGCCAGAGCGTCGGCTGGCAGGGTGGTGATGAGGCGCCGACGGCGCTCGTCCAGCGCAGCCAGACGCTGGCGGCTGGTCGCCAGATCGCCATTCCAGCGGGCTTCCTGCTGTAAACGCTCTTCACGCAGGGTTTGCAGGCGGGCTTCGGCGTTCTGGAAGGCGGTTTCGGCTTCCTCGGCGGCCAGCATGGCTTCCAGTTGGGCGTCTTCTTTCACGGCCAGCAGGCGTTTGAGGGCTTCGGCTTCCCGCTGGAGGTCTTGCAGTTCTTTCGGGTTGCGCACCCGCCCGCCGTAAAGGGCCTGCTCGGTGCGGGCAATTTTCAGGCGCACTTCTTCGGCTTCGGCCTCGGCGCTGCGCAGGGCCTGCCGGGCGCGCGCCAGCGCGGCTTTGGCCGCAGCCACGGCCTGCCCGGCGGCTTCCACAGCCGCATGGTCGGCCAGGCGGGCTTCCAGGGCATGAATTTCAGCCTGCAGGCGGGCGCGGGCGGTATCGATTTCCTGCAATTGGTGAAGTTGAAAGGCCAGCATATGAGGATTATAGAAGCGAATGGCCGGAAACGCAAGTGCGAACCTGCATGAGGGCACAGGCAAACGTTGTAGAAGCGTTGAAGCCCTGCCGTGTTGGGGTTACAATAGCACCGTGCAAACACTTTGCCGAACGAGGGAGCCGTGATGTCCGGAAACCGCTGGCCGTGGGAAGCGCAAGGCGCCGTGCCTGCCCGTAAAGAAGCCACTGCACGCCGCGAGCATCGGGCCCATCGGTGGCCGACGATTTTTCTGCCGCTGCTGGCAGCCGGGGCGCTGCTGGCGGCCGTGGCCGTGTGGGCAGCCACAAGCGCACCTGCGGCGGGCGTGAGCCAGGCCGCCGACGCCGTCCTCATCGGCATGATGCTGATGTGCATGCTCGTAGCCTTGCCGGTTTTGGCGCTGCTGGCAGGGCTGGTGGTGCTGATGGCAAGAGCGCAAAGCCGCCTTCCCGACGCCACTTTATGGATTTTGCGAACGCTCAGCACCGTGCGTCAAACCCTGTTCCAGGTAAGCGACAAGACAGCCTCGCCCTTCATCCGCTGGGGGGCCGCGCGTGCAGCGTGGCAGGCCGGATGGCGGGCGTTGCGTCAAGGAGGCCGCAAATGAGCACACCCACACTGCAAAGCGAAGCCGATGCCCCGGCGCGCGCCGGGCGCGCGGGGCAAGGGAGCCTGATTTTGTTCGGCGCCGTGGCAGGGGCGCTGACCGGTGCCGCTCTGGCCTATCTTTTTGGCCGCCGCACAGGGAAACAGGAAATCCGCCTTTCGGCCACCCGCGCCCTCAAAGCCGGCATGCTGCTGCTCGGCACCGCGCGCCAGTTGGCCGCGTTGCTGGACGAGGACGAAGGGGAAGCGTAACCGTTCGGCACCAGAAAGAAACTGCGGACGACGCAGACAGAAAGCCCCAGAAAAAGCGGAGAACACACGGAAAGGCACTTTAGAACGGGGGAGTTGTTGGGAAGCAGAACGGCGCCCCGCCCTGCCCGGCGAGCCTGGCACGCTAAAGTCCGCGCCTACCGATGGCATCAGCGGCACAGCGTGTTTGTCCGACTAGCCGGCTGGCGGCGCTACCTTGCCTCAAAACCGCCAACGTTACCCCACGGCGCAGTCGTGTCCGTTGCACGCGGGGTTAGGCCACTTCAATCAAAGAAGGACTTCTGTCCTTTGTTAGCCATAGAAAGAACCGGATCATAAAAGCGACCACGACTGTCGGGAAAACATGACACTGAAAAGCGACGATGCAGTTCTCTTGTTTGAAGCCATGGCGGTTTCTTGACGTCATCTATCCACTTCGCTACCATTTCTGCTAAAGCAATTTTAGCTTTTTGGCTAGAGCGCCCTGTAAGGGCTTGGGCAATATTGGAAGTCAATAAATCCACCAGCTGTATCAATTCGCTTTCCTGCAACAGTTCTGGTTCTACTTTCTTTGGGTTAGACTCTACTCCTATAACTGTGGGATGAAGCAAACGCACCGCAGGGTAAGCGGAAGGCTTCTTTTGCCGCTTTTTGGTCAGTGATGCTACCACTTCCCGTGGCAAGTAGTCAGCGAAGTTATCCCCTTCTACGCGAAACTTATTGTCCGAATAAAACTTCAACGCTACCCGCTTATACTTTTTCAAACTCCAAGCAATTGCTCCCTCCACAACCATGCGAGCAAAGCGATTATATGCATATTGAGGAGCAGAGAACCTGTTATGTTCAAAAGCAGGTGACCACGTGTCAATGGCTAAACAGCGATAGTAACAAAAGCCAGAAAGATATGTGCCGTAAAGATGAAGCCATTTGCGGCTGCACGATGCCTTAGGGCCATAAACGGAGCCACGCAGCTTTACGTAGTGAATCTCTTCCCAGTATCCCGTCTCCTGGCGAGCTTGCTGCAAAAGCATAAAAACTTCTTCTTGTTTTAGGGCCGGGACAAGCAAAACTCCATGAAGAAGCCAACGTTCGCCGCTACGCCCTGTATAAGTACCACTCTCATCATGGTACACGTTAAAGACAACCTCAGGCTCTGGGTCCACACCAAAGATTGTTAATTGAACTGGCACCGTACTCTCTCCCACACCTTTCTAGCCTAAAATTATCCGCTTTCATCCACTGGCCGTTTCCCAAAGGCTGAACGGTTCCAGGGAAGCCCCCCCCGCCGCGGCAATACGCCTTCCGCAGGCTGCCCGTGGCCTCGCGTTCAGCCTTCAGCCTGCAGCACGCCGCGGATGACGATGCGCTGGTTATCTACCATGTAAGGGTAGCAGGAAACCAACGTCACCGTTGCACGGCGGGTGGGGGCCAGCCACTGAACATCGGTGGGTGCAACAATGTGTTTTTCGGTCACAATATAGGTATAGGCCTTGTCGCGGGCATAGACCATAATTTCATCCCCCGGTTTGAGGCGGCCGAGGTCGCGGAAGACTTCGCCGTAAATATCGTTGTGGCCGGAAAGCACCATGTTGCCGCGCTGGCCCGGGTTGGCGCTGCCGATATGATGCCCCACGCCTTTCT
>JALUXH010000202.1 GCA_027019065.1 Anaerolineales bacterium | reverse complement strand
GTGGCAAAACGCCTCTGGCGGCAGTTTTTCTTTGGAGTGCGGCGACGAGTCGCCGCTTTCCAAAGCGGTGCCCAGGCACCGCACTCCAAAAAGCGCTTGCAAAGGGAAATATTCTCCGTGTCCTCTGGGTTCTCTGTGGAAGCATTGACGGGCACAGAGCCATCCGCAGTGCTTCGGGGCAGGTAATTACGAAAAAGGTATCTGTTCAGCCCAGGCAAGGAGAAACCACAGATGACGCAGATTCCGCAGAAAATCATCCACAGATTCGCGCCGATTGCAACCCCAGAAAGCACAGAAGCGTCGTAACTGCCTACCCTACGCCAAAAACAAGGTTGACAAGCACCATTTCAGTCACGCTGCCACGCCATGAAACATCGTGACAGTTTGCCCGCCCTCACCTTACCCCCGCTGCGCGCCCCCTCTCCTCTCCCACTGGGAGAGGAGAGGGGGCCGAGCCGCCGCGAAGGGGGAGTGGTGAGGGCAAAAAAGCCGAATGTTCGTAACTGCCTACGTTGCTGTGCTCTCTATGCCTCTTGATGCACTACGCCTTTGTCATACCCCGCCCCCGTCCCCTTCCCGCTTGCGGGGCGGGGAGCCAGGGGAGGGGGCGGCACTGGCGGCTTTCCCCGGCCTGCCTGCAGGCGGGGGCGAGCGGCCGGATTTTGCGTGGCAAGTATAGCAGACGGGCGGCTCCAATGGCAAGGCTGCGCGGCCGGGCCGGCCGCGTGGGGGTAGTGGTTTGCGCCGGCAGGGTTGCCGGGAAATTGGGATATAATCGGCGCAGGAGGTTGGCCATGAAGCAACGGTGGAACATAGGAGCGAGTGTGGGGGCATTGCTGCTGGGATACAGTGCCTTGTTGGCTCCGTGGCTGGATGAACGGGCTGCGCCCCAGTTGTTGCGCGATCTGGGAACGGCGCTGCAATATCATGGCGCTACGGCGCCGGTGGGCCTCTGGCCGGCAGCGCTGGTGGGGTTGTATTTGCTGGGGGCAGTGCAGGGGGTGCTGGCGTGGCGCTGCCGGGCCGGGCGCGCGGCTGCGGGCGCCGGCGCGCTGGCCGCGGGCGTGGCGGGCGCGCTGGTGGCCGGGTGGCTGCTTTCCCTTGGGGCTGCGTGGGAAGGCGCGTTCTCGGCGGTGCTGGGTTATTTGCTGGTGGGTGTGGCGTGTTACGGCGAGGCGCGGCTGCAAGCGCCGACCGAGGCGCAGGCGCGGCGGAAGGCCGCGGCCCGCTGGCGCGCCCGGGCGCGCGCGGCCCGCGAAGCCGGTGCGCCTGTGACGGTGGCCGTGTGCCGAGACCTGGTGCCGCTGACCGCCGATGACCGGCAGCGGCTGGCCGCACAAATGCGCGCCCGCGACGAGGTGCTTTTCTTTGCCCGCGGCGCGGTTTTTTGGCTGGAAAACACCCCCTGCGAAGGCGCACGCGAAGCGGTGGAGCGTTTGCGAAAGCGTTTTCCGCAGCGGGGCGCGGCCTGTTGCGGCCTGGCGTGTGCCGTTGGCGAAGCGGCCGACGTGACGGCATTAACCGCCCAGGCCGCCCGGGCCCAGGCGTTTGCCGAGGTGGTCGGCGCTGCCGTGTTGCCCGCCGACGAAGCCCGCTTGCCGGAAGCCCTGCGCGCCCCGGCGGGCCAGGCCCCGCCCGACCCCGCCTTGCTGCACACCGCAGCCGCAACCTGGAACGCCCATGCCCGCCCCCGCCAGGCGCTGGTGATCCATTTTGCCCCGGCCGACCTGGGGGCAGCCCTGGAAGCCGAGGCCCAGCGCACCTTGCGGACGGGCGACCACGTCTTGCCCTTGACGCCTCACCGGCTGCTGGTCTTGCTGCCTTCCACCGATGCCGTCGGCGGGGCGCAGGTGCAAATGCGCTTGCGGCAGCATCTGGCGGCCTTTGCCGGCGTGGCCAACGGCGTGGTGGCAGTGTACCGCCTCGCGGGGGCGGCCTTCCCGAAAGGCGAAGCGCTGGTGCAGGCGGCTTTGCGCCTGCCGGAAAGCATTCCGGAAGCCGCGGACGCTATTTCTTGAGCATGGCAGCCCAGGTGATGTAAGTGATGACCAGATGGCGCTGCCCGGCTCCGTCGGTGTAATCGGCGTTGACGTGCAACGCCCCGACGCGCTTTTCGTTGGTGTAATAGCAAAACGAAAGGCCGACATAGCGGCTCAGATTGAGCAGGGCATTGTTTTTGGGGTCATAGGGGGCGTGGTAGCAGTCGGCCACGTCGGGCGGCCAGAAATAAAGGGGGCCGTAGAAGGCGACGTGGTAGCCCACATGGCGCAGTTCATCGTTTTGCCCGCCCGAAGCGAAGAAAACGAGGTCGTTGCTGCCGTTGTCCAGGTTGACATAGGTGCCGGGGACGAAGTCAATTTTCCCTTCCCGGAACACCGGCGGGCCGGGGGTGGCCGTGGGCGTGGGCGAAGGGGGAATGACCTTTAGGTGGACGGAGAGGGTGGTGATGGTTTCCCCTTTAGGGGTTTGCAGCGCCCAGCGGCCGGTGTAGGTGCCTGCCTGGGGCGGCGCGGTGAGGTTCAAAGGCAGGGTCAGCGTGCTGCCGGGGGCGGTTTCCCCGCGGGGGGCGATTTTTGGGGCGGGGAAGGCGGAGCCTTCCAGCGCCGTGAGTTGCAGCGCGGCAGGCCACGGGCAGGCGCCGATGTTTTCCAGGCGCCAGGTGTGCTGCCAGGCTTGGCCGGCCACGGCCGTGCCTTGTGCTTGCGGGGCGTCGGCGCGGGCGGCGAAACAGGGCGTGGTGGGGGAAGGCGTGAGCGTGGGCGTGGCCGTGGGCGGCACGGGGGTGGCGGATGCTGTGGGGGTGGGGGTCGCTGTGGGCGGTGCGGGCTGTAAGGTGCAGGCTGCGGCCAGCCAGGCCAGCAGGGCGAGGCCGGGCCATATCCGGCGGGGGAAGCGGGGAACGCGCATGGGAACACTCCTCAGGGCAGGCTGACGGCGCGGAGGCACGCGGGTGTTATTTTACTCCCCCTGCAGCAGGGCGCAAAATCGGGTATCATTGGAGCGTTGCCCGGCGCGGCGCCCGAAAGGGCGGTGCGCGGCGAGGAGGCCGTATCATGCTGAAAAAATTCGTGGCCTGGCCAGGCTGGGAAAGCCCGCATCTGGCGGCGCTGGCGGCGGCGGGCAGCGCGGCGCTGGCGGCGGCCATCGTGCTTTGGGTT
Source organism: Anaerolineales bacterium (assembly GCA_027019065.1). Lineage (GTDB taxonomy): Bacteria > Chloroflexota > Anaerolineae > Anaerolineales > DRMV01 > DRMV01. The sequence continues at coordinate 5,379 of JALUXH010000202.1, read as the reverse complement.
TCCGCTTTCTGGGGGCTGGGGGCCAATTCCGACGGGCTGGCTTATTTGATTTTGACCCGCAGCCTGGCGGCGTGGAAGGGCTACGGCTACCCCCAGCCGGGCGGCGGCATCAAGCCGATGACGCATTTCCCGCCGGGGTATCCGCTCACCCTCGCGGGGCTGACTGCGCTCGGCCTGACGCCCGAAAACGCCGCGCTGGTGGTCAGTGTGGCCGGTTTTGCCGCCCTCATCGGCTTTGCGGGCTGGGCGATGTACCGCCTCACCCGCCACGCCTGGCCGGTGGCCGGGCTGACCGCCTGGCTGGCGGTGGGCTTCGGGATGCTGCGGATTTATTCGTGGGTGCTTTCCGAAACGCTGTTCATGGCGTGGCTGTTTTTTGTGGGCTGGGCGCTGGCGCGCTGGCAGGCGGGGCCTTCCCGGCGGCGGGCGCTGCTGGCGGGCCTGGCGGCGGGCTGGCTGGTGTATATCCGTTGGGTGGGGCTGGTGGCGCCGGTTTGGGTGGTGCTGGTGATGGCGTGGGCGGGGTGGCGGCGGAAGGCCGTGGCCTGGGGCGAAGCGGCGCTGGCGGGCGCGGGGGGGGCGCTGCCCCCGCTGCTGCTGCTGGCCGTCAACCACCTGTGGGCCGGGGCGGCCACCAACCGCCGCATCCTCTGGCACCCGCCGGATGCCGCCAAATGGCGCGCCGCCCTGCAGACCCTGGCCGCCTGGCTCGGGGGGGCGTTTGTCTTCCCGCGGGCGGTGCCGTGGGGGTGGGGCGTGCTGGTGCTGGCGGGGGTGCTGGCGGTGGTTGGTGCAGGCTGGCGCCGGGGCTGGCCGCGGGAAAGCGCGGCCGGAAGGCGCTTTCGGGCGCTGTTGCTGCGCTGGGGCGGCTTTATCGGCCTTTATTTCGCCGCCCTGGTGGCCGCCATCACCTTTGCCGACGCGGCCACGCCGATGGACTGGCGGCTGCTGGCCCCTTTGCTTCCCCCGGCTTCGCTGCTGGCGGGGGCGGCGCTGTGGGGGCTGCTGCGCTCTCGCCCGCGGGCCGCGGCGGCGGCCGCGGCGGTGTGGGCGGCTTTCCTGCTGGCGACGCTGGCGGCCGACCACGCGGCCTTTTTTGATGCCCGCTGGGGCGGTGTGGCGCTGCGTTCTTTCCGCTGGCAGCAGGCCAAAATTTGGGAAGACGCCCGCGCCCTGCCTCCCGATGCTTTTTTGCTGACCAATGAACTGGAAGCCGCGCTGTACTACACCCGCCGCCCGGCGCTGCCGCTGACCATTCCGGCGGTGCAGGACGGGCGGCTGGTGGTGGCCGATTCGTCCACCGATGAGGTGCGGGTGCTGCCTTACGCCGATATGGAAGCCTGGGGGCAGGCGGTGGCCGCGAGGCTGGAAGGCCGCTGCGCGGCGGTGGTGTATGTTACCCTGAAAGCGCCGGAAAACCGCGCCCTGGAAGACGCCTTCCGGCTGATGAAGCGCGAGAAAAGCGGCCTGCTGCTGGCCCCGCCCGGCTCGGAAGCGTGCCTGGGCGCGGCGCCCTGATTCAGCGCAGCCGCTGCATTTTGGGGAAAGCGGCAAGGTTGAGCGCAATCAGCCCCGCACACACGGCCCCGGCCAGGAAGGCCGTGGCGGGCGCGCCGATGTGGTCGCCCAGCGCGCCGATGGCCAGCGAGCCGACCGGATAGAACCCCCCTAACGCCCAGGTGTAAGCGCTCATCACCCGGCCGCGCAGCGCGTCCGGCACCAGCGTTTGGATGAGGGTGTTGGTGAGCACGAGTTGGGTGGTGAAGGTGTAGCCCAGCACGACCATCAGCGCCATGCTCACGGAAGGGCTGCGGCTGAGAGCGAGGCTCATCAGCGCGGGGCCGATGAAGAGGCGGTTGGCAAGCAGGGCGCGCCCTTTGTGCCAGCGTTCCCCCAGAAAGATGAGGCTGAGCGCCCCGGCCAGCGCCCCTACACCCTGCGCCGCCATCAGGTTCCCGAAGCCCTGCGCGCCGGTGTGCAGAATGTCTTTGGCAAAGACCGGCAGCAGGGTGAGCGCGCCGAACCCGGCCATGCTGAACAGCGCGACCATTGTGACCAGCCCCAGGATGGTGTGCTGCCGCAGCAGGTAGGCCAGCCCCTGTTTGAGGTTGCGGAGGGGGGCTTCCGCGCGGGCTTCCAGCGCCGGCGGCGGCAGGTGCATGAGCAGCAGCGAGACGATGATGGCGAGGAAGGTGAGGGCGTTGATGGCGAAGGCAGGGGCTTCGCCCAGCGCGGCCACCACCACGCCGCCGATGCCCGGCCCGATGATGCGCGCCAGGTTGAACAGGGTGGAGTTCAGGCTGATGGCGTTGAGCAGGTCGTCTTTGTCGTCGTCTACCATTTCCACCACGAAAGCCTGCCGCCCCGGCATATCCAGGGCGTTCCCGAAGCCCAGCAGCAGCGAGAGCACCAGAATGTGCCAGAAACGGATGACGCCTGCCCAGGTGAGGGCGGCGAGCAGCACGGCCAGCACCATGAACCACGTTTGGGTGAAAAGCAGCAGGCGGCGGCGGGGGAAACGGTCAATGAGCACCCCCATGAATAGCGAAAAGAGCAGCACCGGCAGAAAGTTGGCGAACGTCACCAGCCCGAGGCTGGTTTGAGAGCCGGTGAGGTTGTATACCAGCCATTGCAGGGCGGTGGATTGCATCCACGAGCCCACGAGGGACACCAGCTGGCCGAAGAAGAACAGACGGAAGTTGCGGTGGCTGAGGGCGCTGAAGGCGCGCCCCCAGGTGGAAGCAGCACTGGTCATGGCGCCTCGGGGATGATTAGATAATTATCTATTCTACTTTCTCAATGATACCACGTTTTGGCGCGTCCCCGGCGCGTCACGCAAAGAGCGCAAAGCAACCAAAGACGCAAAGTCAACTTCTGTGTTTTCTGGTAACTGTTCAGCCTTATGAAAATGGTCTCGGCATGCCAGGAAATTAACGCAAAGAGCGCAAAGCAACCAAAGACGCAAAGTCAACTTCTGTGTTTTCTGGTAACTGTTCAGCCTTATGAACTCACGTTACGCAGCAGTGATTGACAGGCAGCAATTTCACCCTCTGAAACCGTTGAACATTCGGTCGCCCTCACCACTCCCCCAGAGCCTTGCTTCGCGGCGGCTCGGCCCCCTCTCCTCTCCCACTGGGAGAGGAGAGGGGGCGCGCAGCGGGGGTAAGGTGAGGGCGCTTAGATATGTTGATACTCAACTGCGTAACATGAGCTATGAAAATGGTCTCGGCACGCCAGGAAATTAACGCAAAGACACAAAGGGAGCAAAGACACAAAGCGTGTTTCTGCGTTTTCGGGTAACTGCCTACGCTGTGGTGCCCTCCATGCGCTTTGATGCGCGGTGCCTTTGCCATACCCCTCCCCTGGCTCCCCTCCCCGCACGCGGGGAGGGGACGGGGGTGGGGTCAACGCAGCGGCAGCGGCGCCAAAGGAAAACGCGGTGTGAAAACACGCCCTGCATTGCCAGCGCTACGATTTGGGTAGGTAATTACGTTTTCGGTGCCATTTCTATGTCTTCTGTGGTTTTCAATCTGCGGGATCGGTGGTTTTTCCTTGCCAGCGCTGAATAGATACGTTTTCTGCGGTTCTTCGTAACTGCCTGCGCGGTGATGCTCCCCCTGCCTCTTGATGCACTGCGTCTTGGTGATACCCCTCCCCCCGTCCCCGCACCGCAGGCGGTTCAGGGGCGCGGCGAGATGCCGGTTTGTGGGGAAATCGGGCGCACGGGCACGCCGCGGTGGGCCAGTTCGGCTTTCAGGTCGGGGATGCGCAGCACGCCGTCGTGGAAGAGGGATGCTGCGAGGGCGGCATCGGCCCGGCCTTCGGTAAGGACGGCGGCGAAGTGTTCGGACCTGCCCGCTCCGCCGGAGGCGATGACCGGCACGGGCACGGCTTCGGCCACCGCGCGGGTGAGTTCCAGGTCGTAGCCGCCGAGGGTGCCGTCGGCGTCCATGCTGGTGAGCAGGATTTCGCCCGCGCCGAGTTCCACGCCGCGCACGGCCCATGCCACCGCATCCAGGCCGGTGGGGGTGCGGCCGCCGCTGATGTAGACTTCCCAGCGGGGGGGCGCGCCCGGGGGCGAGGTGCGCCGGGCGTCGATGGCAAGCACGATGCACTGCGCGCCGAAGCGTTCGGCGCCTTCGGTGAGAATGTGGGGGTTGCGGACGGCGGCGGAGTTGACGCTGACTTTGTCGGCGCCGGCGAGCAGCAGGCGGCGCATGTTTTCCACGCTGCGGATGCCGCCGCCCACGGTGAGGGGCATGAAGACGACTTCGGCGACGCGGGAAACCAGTTCAGCCGTGGTGGCGCGGCCTTCGGGGGTGGCCGAAATGTCCAGGAAAACGAGTTCGTCGGCGCCCTGGGCGTCGTAGCGCCGGGCCTGTTCTACCGGGTCGCCGGCATCGCGCAGGTTGAGGAAGTGGATGCCTTTGACGACGCGGCCGTCGCGGATATCCAGGCAGGGAATGATGCGTTTGGTGAGCATGGGCGTCCTCAGGGGGTCAGGGGGTTTCCAGTTGGTCCAGGGGGCTGCGGACGGCGTAGGGGCCGCGCTGCATGACATGGGTGTAGATCATGGTGGTTTTGACGTCTTTGTGGCCGAGGAGTTCCTGCACGGTGCGGATGTCGTAGCCGGCTTCCAGCAGGTGGGTGGCGAAGGAGTGGCGGAAGGTGTGGGGGGTGACGTGTTTGGAAATCTGGGCGAGGCGGGCGGCGCGGCGCACGGCGCGCTGGATGACGCCTTCGCTGAGGTGGTGGCGGCGGATGATGCCGGTTCGGGGGTCGGCGCTGCGCCGCGGGGCGGGGAAGGCGTATTGCCAGCCCCATTCCCGGTGGGCGTGGGGGTATTTGCGTTCCAGGGCGTAGGGCAGGTAAACGCTGCCGAAGCCTTCGGCGAGGTCGGTTTCGTGGAGCAGTTTGACGCGGGCGAGGTGTTCCTGCAGGGCGGGGACGAGGCTTTCGGGGAGGACGGTGACGCGGTCTTTGAAGCCTTTGCCGTCGCGCACGATGATCTGGTGCTGGGCGAAGTCCAGGTCTTTGACCCTGAGGCGGAGGGCTTCCAGGAGGCGCAGGCCGCTGCCGTAGAGCAGTTGGGCGACGAGTTTGGGGGTGCCTTCCAGGGCGGCGAGGATGCGCTGGGCTTCTTCGCGGGTGAGCACGGTGGGGAGGCGCTGGGGGCGTTTGGCGTAGAGGTAGTTGAGGTGTTCGGCGATGGGCTGCTGGAGGACTTCCCGGTAGAGGAAGAGGATGGCCTGCAGGGCCTGGTTTTGGGTGGAAGCGGCGACTTCCAGGTCGGCGGCCAGGTGGGTGAGGAAGGCTTCAATTTCGGCGGGGCCCATTTCGGCGGGGTGGCGTTTGTGGTGGTAGAGGATGAAGCGGCGC
>JALUXH010000201.1 GCA_027019065.1 Anaerolineales bacterium | reverse complement strand
TTGTATTTTTCCACTTTACCGTCATTGATGACCCACCGCGCCAAACCCCGCTCATCCATCACATACCACTTGCCATCTTCAGCCCGCTTAGCCAAACTGGTTGGCGTTGCCTCACCTACTACCTCGGGCATGGCTACTTTCTGCCCATCGGCCATCAACTCGCCCTCTTTGACCACCCACGCTTGGCCGTCTTGGTCTACCAACGCCTGCACCTCCCAATTGTGAATGGTTATCCGCTGCAAATCCATCTCGGTCAAATGATAGTGTTTGATAAACTTCTCATCAAAACTTGCCAAAGCAACCTCGTTTCCCTGATCATCTACCCATTTACCATTTTCATCCTTGTGAACATGAACATTTTCGGCTACTCCATTTCCCGGTGGCTCAACATAAGATTCAATTTTTTCGGTTTTCGGATTGTAAGAATATAAAGTAAAGGGGAAAATATCACTCAAATAACTAAAGGTATTATCGTACATCAACGCCATCTCTCCACTCTCCAACTTCACCACCCGCCATTCCTGTCCGGCTTCGGTTTTGCCTTCATACAAGATCTTGCCTCCATTGTAATTCTCAACCCAGTTTTGGGGTTCCATGGTCAGGTTTTGGGCTTCAACATTTTGAAGTTCAACTTTTTCACCTGAAGGTAAGGTGAGACGGAAGCCATCGGCTGTTTCCGCGGCCGAGGCAGCAAAGGCGGCCAGCAGGCGGCGGGTTTTCTGCAGCCGGATGTCGGGCGTGGGCGAGGGGGTGAACGTCGCCGTGGGGGTGGGTGTGGGCGGCTGAGGGGTGGCGGTGGGGCGCGGCGCAGCGGTGAGCGTGGCGGTGGGTGCGGGCGTTTGCGCGGGCGCGGCGCAGGCGGCCAGTGCAAGCAGCAAGATGGCGAGGCAAAGCAGAACCAGGCGGCGCATGGGGGGCTCCTCCCTTCAGGTAGGACAAGCAGGCGAATGAGCTCATTATAGCCCAAAGTCGTCAGGAAATCAGCGGAAACGGAAGTTGGTTTTTGGGCCCGGCTGGCAGGACGTCGCCGCTTTGAAAAGCAGTGCTGAAGCGCCACCCCGTCTTCGGGCAGCGCACCCCACCGCCCTCCACGCTCGCGGTACAATTACCGCATGGATGGTGATATTTTCTCCCCCGTGATGGCACAGGACAGCAAAGGCATGATGCGCCCCACCCGGGTTGTGGTCAACCTGGACGCGCTGGCGGCCAACTTCCACGCCATCCGGCAGCGGGTCGCGCCGGCGAAGGTTATGCCCATCCTCAAGGCCAACGCCTACGGGCACGGGCTGGTGCCGGTGGCGCGGCTGATGGCTTCCCTCGGCGCCGACTACCTCGGCGTGGCCGTGCTGGAAGAAGGCATTCTGCTGCGGCAGGCGGGCATCCGCACCCCCATTCTGGTGCTCGGCGGCATCTGGGGCAGCCAGATTCCCCTGTTCCTCAAATACGACCTCACCCTCACCGCCTCGTCCGTTGAAAAACTGGAGCAAATAGAGCAGGCCGCCGCAGCATCAGGCGTCACGGCGCGGGTACACCTCAAAGTGGATACCGGCATGGAGCGCATCGGCGTGCACGATTACAGCGCCGAGGCCTTCCTGGAAGCCGCCCTCCGCAGCCGCCATGTGCGGGTGGAAGGCATCTTCAGCCATTTCGCCAACGCCGACGCCGCCGACCCGGCTTCCGCCCGCCTGCAACTGGAACGCTTCCACGAGGTACTGCGTTTTTACGAGCGCCGCAGCCTGCCCCCGCCCCTGCGCCACATGGCCAATTCCGCCGCCGTGCTGCGCCTGCCGGAAGCCACCTTTGACATGGTGCGCCCCGGCATCCTGCTCTACGGCGTGTACCCCTCGCCCGAAGTGCCCCGCACGGTGGCCGTGCGCCCCGCCCTCACCTGGAAAACGCGCGTCGTGTATTTCAAAGTGACCCAACCCGGCCGCCCCGTCAGTTACGGCTGGACCTGGACGCCGAAGAAGCAGACCCGCATCGTCACCCTGCCGGTGGGCTACGGCGACGGCTACTTCCGCGCCATGTCCAACAAGGCGCAGGTGCTCATCCGCGGCCGCCGCTACCCCCAGGTGGGGCGCATTTGCATGGACCAGATGATGGTGAACATCGGCTGGGAAACCGCCTACAACGGCGACGAAGCGGTGCTCATCGGCGAACAGGGCCGCGAGCGCATCGCGGTGGAAGACCTGGCCGCGTGGGCGGGCACCATTCCCTACGAAGTGCTGACCAACATCAACACCCGCGTGCCCCGCGTGTACATCGGCAGCCCGGCCCACCGCGCCGCCGCCCTGCCCGAGGAGCAAAAGGGAACCACCGATTCCGCAGAAAAATATCCACCGATTTCGTAACTGCCCACGCTGTGGTGCCCTCCATGCGCCTTGATGCGCTGTGCTTTTGCCATACCCCTCCCCTGGCTCCCCTCCCCGCATGCGGGGAGGGGACGGGGGTGGGGTCAACGCAGCGGCGGCGACGCCAAAGGAAAACGCGGTGTGAAAACACGCCCTGCATTGCCAGCGCTACGATTTGGGTAGGTAATTACCCGATTTCACAGATCGGCACCGATTGAACGATGGGCAGAACAGCACCCCGCCCCACTGCCCCACACTCCCCCCACAGCAGGGCTGAGCAACTGCAAATTTGGGAAAAGCCCCTGACTACCTGACTATCTGACTACCTGACTCCCCCATGCCCACCCTCACCTTCCCCGGCAAGACCTTCCACATGCCGCCGCCTGCCCGCCTGCAGGTGGAAAGCGTGGCCGCGCCGCCGGAAGCCGCCACCGCCCCCGAAGCCAACCGCCTGCTCTGGGGCGACAACCTCGCCCTGATGGCCGCCCTGCTGCCCCGCTGGGAAGGCCGCATCCCGCTGATTTACGCCGACCCGCCGTTCTTTACCAACCGCCGCTACCGGGCGCGCGTCGGCCGCGGGGAGGATTCCCGCAAGCCCCACACCTGGCAACTCGCCGAAGGCTACGCCGACCGCTGGCCTTCGCTGGACGCTTACCTGGCCTTCCTCTACCCCCGCCTGGTGCTGATGCACCGCCTGCTGGCCCCCACCGGCACCCTCTACCTGCACCTGGACTGGCACGCCGCCCCCTACGCCCGCCTGCTGCTGGATGAGATTTTCGGCTCCCAAAGGCTGATCAACGAAATCGTGTGGGTCTATCACGGCCCCTCGCCCATCCGCCGCGCCTTCAACCGCAAACACGACACCATCCTTGTCTATGCGAAAAGCGCCGACTACACCTTCAACGCCGACGCCGTGCGGGTGCCCTACCACCCCAACACCGTGGCGACCTTCAAAGCCTCGCCCAAAGCCGGTTTCGGCAAGGTGCCCGACCTGCAGCGCGGCAAGGTGCCGGAAGACTGGTGGTACTTCCCCGTGGTGGCGCGGCTGCACAACGAGCGCACCGGCTACCCCACCCAAAAGCCGGAAGCCCTGCTGGAACGCATCCTCCGGGCCTCTTCCCACGAAGGCGACCTGGCGGCCGATTTCTTCTGCGGTTCGGGCACGCTGGCAGCAGTGGCGGCGCGCCTGGGGCGGCGCTTTCTCTGCGCCGATGCCACCCTGCGCGCCGTGCAGACGGCGCGGCTGCGGCTGATGCGGGAAGGCGCGGCCTTCACGGTGGCAGCCGACGCAACCCTCGCGTGGCCGTGGCAGCCCTTCCCGCCGGCGTGGCAGCCGCGGCTGGAAGGCGAAAAGGTGCACCTGCCGCCCGAAGCCCTGGCCGAGGCCGAAGGCTGGGAAGTCGGCTTCGTGGCCGACGGCGTTTTCCACAGCACAGCGCAGGCCGTGCGACCGCCGCGAAGCACGAACCCGCCTCCCGCGGCCCTGCCCTTAAACACCGCACACCGCCCGTGGGCGGTGCGGCTCTATTCAGCAGCAGGAGAAAACCGGTATTTTCAAGCCGCGGCTTCGCCTTCCGGCGCCGACGCAGGCCGCCCATCAGGATGAAAACGGTAGCCTATGCCGCGCAGGGTTTCCAGAAAACGGGGCTGCCGCGGATTGTCTTCCAACGCCCGCCGCAGCCAGGCCACATGCACCTGCAGCGTGCGGATGTCGCCGATGTAGGTGGTTTCCCAGACTTCCCGAAACAGATCGCGATAGGGAATCACCTGATGGGGGCGCGCCATAAAGACCTTGAGCAGGCGCAACATGCGAGGGGTAAGACGATGCTCGCGGCCGTGGCAGCGCACCACCCGCCGCCGTTCATCCAGCGCCACCGCCCCCACACGGTGCCATTGCGCCTCGCCGGGCAGCAAACGGTGAATGCGATTGAGCAATTTGCGAGCCGTAAACGGCAAAGTCAGGGTGTAAGAAACCGGCGCGTTGGCTTTAGGCGGCGCTTCGGGCGATGCAATCAGCAGCACCGGCAGCGTTGGAGCAACACTGCGCAACCCTTGGGCAATCCGATAGCCGCTGGTGCCAAAAGAAGCCGCATACAACACAATAAGGTCGGGCGTAAAAGTGTGCAGCCATTCCTGCGCCGCCTTGCCGGAAGAGACTTCGTGCAGGTCGTGGCCGCGTTTCCGCAGTGCAGAGGCAAAATCCGGCACTTTCACGCGGCGGTTTTCAATCCACAAAATCTGATATGCGGCTTCCTGTTTTTTCTTTGCCGACACCGTTCACCTCATCATGGGGTTCCACCCGAGGGGAATTTCATTATACCCGCCTTTGCCCGGCCCGCAGATAGGAAATTTGGGGGAGTTGGCGTATAATCGTATCGGTTCAGCCGCAGCCCATGCAGCACCGCAGAGTGCGAACCACTTTCGCCCGGTGATTACCCAGATCTCTCCCCACCCCCGCCCCGGCGGGGCCTCCCCCTCCCCTCCCTTACAAAGGGAGGGGAGGGGGAAAAGCCACCGCAGGCGGCTTGGGGGAGGGGTGAGATCACCCTTCTTCCGAGTTTTGGGTAATCACCAGACTTTCGCAGATTCCGCAGAAAATCATCCACAGATTCGCCGATTGACCGACAAAGCTCTGCCTCGTGGCCAATCTCTCCTATCTCCCGATGAGCCTCGCCTGGCCTTCGGCTTCGCTCAGGCCAGGCGCTCGGCTCATCTGCCCCCTTCCCTCAACCCCTCCCCTTGCTCCCCTCCCCGCGTGCTTCAGGGGCGGACACCTGCCTTTGAAAACGCCATTTTTTGGAGTGCGGTGCCTCGGCACCGCTTTGGAAAGCGGCGACTCGTCGCCGCACTCCAAAGAAAAATTGCCGCCAGAGGCGTTTTGCCACCACGTAGGTAATTACGATCAAATACGAGAACCATCCAAGTGAAATTTGTCAGTCAACCAGCACAGATTCGCACCGCTTGCAACCCCGGAAAGCACCATACGCTTTGCGTTCTTGACGTTCCGACGCCCCAACGCAAAGCCGAGGCGCTGCACCTCATGCTTTCAAGAGGTCAACTCATGGCCGCGAAGTTCCCTGCCGATGAACGCATCCAAGAAAATTACATGCGGGTGCTGGAACGCATCGCCGCGGCCGCCCGACGCGCGCAGCGTGCGCCGGAAGCCGTCCGGTTGGTGGTGGTAACCAAAGGGCACCCGGCAGAAAAAGCACAGGCCGCCATCCTCGCCGGCGCGCGCGACCTCGGCGAAAACTACCCCGAAGAAGGCGCGGCCAAAATCAGGGCGCTTGCCCGCCCCGACGTCCGCTGGCACATGATCGGTCACGTGCAGCGGCGCAAAGCCCGCCTGGTGATTGCCCACTACGACATGCTCCATTCGTTAGACCGGCTTTCCCTGGCGCAGCGGCTGGAAACCCTGGCGGCAGAGGCCGGGCGGGTGCTGCCCGCGCTGCTGGAATTCAATGTGGGCGGCGAAGAAAGCAAATTCGGATGGCCGGCGTGGGATGAAAGCCAATGGGAAGCCCTGCTGCCCGATGTGGAAGCCGTGCTTGCCTTCCCCCACCTGGAAATCCGCGGCCTGATGACCATCCCCCCGCCGGTCAACACGCCCGAGGCGGCCCGGCCTTACTTCCGCCGCCTGCGGGCCCTGCGCGATTTCCTCGCCCGCCGCTTTCCCCGAGCCTCGTGGGATGAACTTTCCATGGGCATGAGCGCCGACTTTGAAGTCGCGGTGGAAGAAGGCGCCACCCTCGTGCGTGTAGGCACGGCAATTTTAGGCCCCCGCCCGCCCAAAAAGGCAGGCGGCGCATAACAAACGGCAAATGACCCAACGGCGCCTGAACCACCCCACCCGCAACCAGCGCATTGGCAAGCTCGGCGAAGACACCGCAGCAGCCTACCTTGAAGCCCGCGGCTACCGCATCGTTGCCCGCAATGTGCGCACCCCCCACGGCGAAATTGACCTCATCGCCCGGGCAGCCGATCACCTCGCTTTCGTGGAAGTCAAAACCCGCACGGGCAACGCCTTCGGCCACCCCGAAGAAGCCATCACCGCCCGCAAATGGGCGCACATGCTCGCCGCCGCCGAGGAATGGCTCTACGAAAACGGCGCCGACGAAGTCTGGCAAATTGATGTCATTGCCGTGCGCTTCCCCTCCCCCGCCCACCTCACCGAGCCGGAAATCCGCCACTTTCCCAATGTCCAGCGCTGAAGCCGCCGCCCCCAGGCCCCCTCTCCTCGTGCTTGTCGGCCCCACCGCCGTGGGGAAAACCGCACTCTCGCTGCAACTCGCCGAGCGCATTGGCGGCGAAATCGTCTCGGCCGACTCGCGGCTGCTTTACCGCGGCATGGACATCGGCACCGCCAAGCCCACCCCCGCCGAGCGAGCGCGGGTGCCGCACCACCTTATTGATGTCGCCGACCCGGACGAAGTGTGGTCGGTTGCCCGCTATCAAGAAGCCGCCTACGCTGCCATTGACGCCATCCACGCGCGGGGCAAAGTGCCCCTGCTGGTGGGCGGCACAGGGCAATATGTGTGGGCGGTCGTGGAAGGCTGGCAGGTGCCGCGGGTGCCGCCCCGCCCCGGCCTGCGGGAAGCGCTGGCACACTGGGGCGAAACCATCGGTGCAGAAGCCCTGCACCGCCGCCTCGCCGCCCTTGACCCCGCCGCCGCCGCCCGCATTCTGCCTTCCAACCTGCGGCGCACGGTGCGGGCGCTGGAAGTCATTTTCAGCACAGGCAAGCGCTTTTCGGAACAGCAGGGCAAGCAGCCGCCGCCCTACAACATCCTGATTTTGGGGCTGACCCGCCCCCGCCCCGAACTGCATGCCCGCATCGACGCCCGCATCCACGCCATGTTGGCCGCAGGCTGGCTTGAAGAAGTGCGCCGCCTGCTGGAAGCAGGCTACAGCCCCGACCTGCCGGCCATGTCGGGCATCGGCTACGCCGAACTTACCGCCTGTTTGCAGGGCACAATCACGCTGGAAGAAGCCGTGCGCCGCATTCAAAAGCGCACCCGCCGCTTCGTGCGCCGCCAGGCTAACTGGTTCAAAGCCGACGACCCGCGCATTCACTGGTTTCCGGCCGGCGAAAGCACCCCCGCCGCCCTGCTTCCACTCATCAGGCCATTCCTTCACCCCAAGGCGTGCCCCCCCGCGCCTTTTGGGGTTACATCTCACAGCACTTGCCACATCCAGGAGGCAACCATGATTCAAACCATCCGCCAATTACTCAACGCCAAAGGCCACCAGGTGTGGGCCATTGCCCCCGATGCCCTGGTATACGAAGCCCTGGAACTCATGGCCGAAAAAGATGTTGGGGCGCTGCTGGTGATGGAAGGCGACCGGCTGGAAGGCATTTTTTCCGAGCGCGACTACGCCCGCCGGTGCATCCTCCGCAGCCGGCACTCCAAAGAAACGGCGGTGCGGCAAATTATGACCGCCAATGTCATCACCATCAGCCCCAACGCCACCATTGAAGACGCGATGGCCCTGATGACCCGGCACCGCATCCGTCACCTGCCGGTCGTTGAAAAAGGCAAAGTCGTCGGCGTGGTCTCCATTGGCGACATCGTCAAAACGGTCATTGAAAACCAGCAACACGTCATTTCCCACCTGGAAGACTACATCACCGGCGATGTCGGGGGGCAGGGTTGAACCCTGCCCCCCGAGGGCGCATCATTTCCCCGGGTCGTAGAACGCCAGCGTGCCCCAGGAAGTCGGCAGCAAAGTGCGGTAAGGGTCATTGGAAAGCATAGACTGCTGAACCGCATGGGCGGCATCGTCGTTATCGGAAAGGCTGATGGCAAAGCCCATGCTCAGGCCGGGGTAAGGCTTGAAGCCGATAATCGTCCACGGAATGGCGGCTTCCAGCACATAGCCGCTGGAAGTCAACTTCACACCGAGATCCACCTCGGGCAATGCACGCGCCTTGCCCGGCGGATACCAGAGATAGGCTTCCGGCGACGTGCCGGGAGGGCTGCCGGGCGAAAGGCCGATCTGGTAATCATCGGCGTTGACGGCGTTGATGTAGAAATCGCCATAGAGGTTGGTATCCAGTTGAATTTCCACATCATCGCCTTTGTAAATGGCCGCGCCGTGCTCGCTTTGCACCAGGGCATCATCCACCACCTGCACCGCCACGTAGAGCGCCCGGTAATCCCACCCGATGCGAAACGTGCCGCTAAGGTCGCCGGCCCCGGTGTAATTGGCAGCCCCATAAACCACGTTGGCGATGGGGTAAGTGGTCGTGGTGCGCCAGTCATTCAAATTGCCATCCATGGTATTGGGCGCCACCC
>JALUXH010000200.1 GCA_027019065.1 Anaerolineales bacterium | reverse complement strand
CTTTGCCGCGTGGCAAAGACAGCGCACCTGTTCGTGCAACTACAAACTACGGGAGTTTATGGGGAATCACCTGCGGAGCCGCAGGAATATCCCCGCCCGTGCCGAAGATAAAGGCGCCGATGCCGCGAATGTACCAGGTGCCTTCGCTGGCCCGGAACACAGCGATCTCGGCCTTGCCATCGCCGTTGTAATCCGCAGGCACCGGCACGTCACCTGCGGCGCCGTAGGCGAAAGCGCCTACGCCGAGGATATGCCACGTGCTGTCACTCGGCCGGAAGACGGCCACTTCTGCTTTGCCGTCGCCGTTGTAGTCCGCCGGGACGGGAATATCGCCGGATTGGCCGTAGGTAAAGGAACCCTGCCCGCGGATGTGCCATGTGCCGTCACTGGGGCGGTAGACCGCGATGTCTGTCTTGCCGTCACCGTTGTAATCCGCGGGAACGGGAATATCGCCAGATTGGCCGTAGGCGAAAGACCCCACCCCGTGGATGTACCAAGTGTTATTGCTGCTTCGGAAGACAGCGATCTCGGCCTTGCCGTCGCCGTTGTAGTCGCCCGGCAGGGGGATGTCGCCAGATTGGCCGTAAACAAAGGAGCCCGATCCGCGAACGTACCATGTGCCGTTCCCAGGGCGGAAGACCGCGATATCGTCTTTGCCGTCGCCGTTGTAGTCGGCAGGTACAGGGATGTCGCCCGATTGGCCGTAACCAAACGCTCCCATGCCGTCAATGTGCCAGGTGCCGTCGCTGGGGCGGAACATTGCGATGTCAGTTTTGCCGTCGCCGTTATAATCGCCGAGCGCCTGAGCCAGCGACACACCCAGGGTAAAGTCTACGCGGGTGGTCGTGCCTGCCGTTGTGGTGACCGAATGGCTGTCCGAGAAACCGGCGCCGCTGGCTGTAAAGGTTTGCGTGCCGGCGGGGACGACCATCCAGAAGAAAGCCTTGCCGTCTTCCGGACCTTCGGTCATTGCCGCCGCTGTGGCCGTGTAAGTGCCTGTGGCGTCTTGGATCTGGGCGCTATCTACAGCGTTTCCTTGCATGTCGGAAACATCGCCGATCAACAAAGCGGTGGTTGTGGTATCGGGGGCGCAGCTGCCGATGCGTACCCGGTCAATCTGGGCGTACCAGTCCCACGCATTGCTGCCGCTGGTGGGATCGTAATAGCGCCAGCGCAGTTTGAAGGTGGTAATTGGCCCGGTGAGATAGGGGGCGAGATCAACCGCCACGGCTTCACCCGGGGTGCTGTGCAGGGCGCCGTGGTCATCGTTCCAGGAAAGGATCGTGGTCCACGTGCTTCCGCCATCGGTGCTGATATCCAGGTCAAGGTAATCGTAATGAGCGTAATTTTGATAGTTCACCAGGTAGGTCAGGGTTGTGCCGGGCAAGGTGGCGGGGTTTATGGCCGGGGTGATCAGTGAGGTATCGAAAGCTGCATAGCCCGCGGCATCGCTGCTGGCTTCGGCGGCGTCACCCGTGCCGCCTGTGAAGTTGGCATCGCCTATCGCCGAGGCCGCCTTCCACAGCACCGCGCCGCTGCCGGTGGCATCACTTATGGTCCATCCCGTCAGAGGCCAGGTTTCGAAATCTTCGCTAAAGCCCGGGTTTTCCACATAGCCGGGGGCATTGCAAAGCGGCGAAACCGTCAGGGTGAAATCTTGGGTAAAGCTGGCTCCGGTGGGTGTTACCGACGAAGTCTTCACCGTGTAGCCGGGGATCAGCGAGGTCACGGTGAAGGAATAAGTTTGGCCATCCACCAGCTTGACGGTGTATTGCCCGGTGACGGGGTCGGTGTAAATGGGGCCATAGGGGTAGCCTGCGATGTCAATGCGTGCATAAAGCGGCCAACCCTGGCCAGAGCCGTCGGATACGGTGCCGGTGACCGTGGTGGTTGAGAGCGCGGTCAGCCCAAAATTCCGGGTTTGGGAAGCGCCGTCATTCACCAGCACGGCCTGAACACTTGCCGACTGGTAAAACGGGTGGTTTACGGTAATGTCATAAAAACCGGCGGGCAGGTTGTCAAAGCGGTAATGACCGTTGGCATCGGTGACCGTCCACGCGCCTCCCGAGAGTTCCACGCGTGCACCGGATACAGGGTTAGAAGTGGAGGCATCGGTGACGGTGCCTTCCAGCGTGCCGCCCTGCGCGCCACAGTTGGGAAGCTTGAAGGCGCCAATGCGCGTGTTCCACATCCACGCGCCGCCGGCAGCCACGTATTCCCCGGCGTACCAGAAAGTGCAGTCGTCGGTCGGGTCCACACTCATCGTAGAGTAGTCTCCCCACCGACTGGTGCTTTCCTGGGAGCCTTGCCCTTCTACAAAAATGTTGTCACCGAAGGTCATCTTTCCGGCGGGGTCGGAAGCCAGGCGGGCGGTGAAGTGGACCGAGGGGTAGAAGTCTTGGCCGGAAGCCGAATACCCTAAAGCCATATCGCCCGCACCGTTCATGGCTACGGAGCCCACCCAGGCGTTGTTGTGGCCCTTGAGGGCGAAAGTGCTTTCCTGGTGGACCTGCCACGTGCTGGTTTTTCGCAGTTCGTACCAGCGGATGCCGGCCTTGTCCGAGCCGTCAATATCCACGGTGTGATCGACTACCAGGGTTTGGTAAGAACCAAAGTTGCGGTACTGCAAGCGATACATCAGGCGGTCGCTCAGTGCGTCCAGCCCCTGAGAGGAGCCGCGTTGCGGGATGCAGCTGCGGCTGTACCCACACAGGTTGCTGTCAAAGGGAGTGACGGCCAAATTTGTCACGTGCGTAAAGGTGGAATTGCCGGGCGTGTTCCAGTCTACGTGGAATGCCCAGATTTCCAGCTGGTCCTGGGGGAAGCCCCAGGCGTCGTCATCGAACTGGGCAAAATAGTTCGGCTCGCCTGAAGGCGGCGGCGTGGGGCCTTCCCAGTGGGAAGGAAGCATGCCTCCCAGGTTGGGATCCACCGTGTACAGGTCAAAGTACACCATCTGCGCCGAGGGGTCGCCGGTCAGCATTTTGCTGCGTTCAAATGCAAAAGCGCCTGCGCCCGCCCATTGGCCGGAGGCGTCGAATTGATTGACCGACATGTAGTAAGCATCAGGCCATACCCCGAGATGTGGATAGTCGTTCATCTTGGGGACGGGTGAAAGGAAGTCGTAGGCGTACCAACCGCCCAGCGGGCTGGAGGTCGCGGAAATGGCAATACATTCGTGGTATTTATTATTCGCAAAATCCAGGGCGAACTGGCTGACCAGCCAGCGATTGGCCTGATGGTCATAAAGCACAATGGGGTCGCCGTCGTTGTTTGTCTCGCACAGCGTGCCCATGCCTTGCCAGAAGACGTTGGCCGGCAAGGGGCCCAGAGCCACTTTCCCTGTGTTTTTATCAAACACGCCCCAGACCGAGTTGATCATTTCTACATAGTAATTGACACCCACGTCGCCTTCTACGTCCGGCGGTGCGACCATATACCCTACCGCCGAGGCGTTATCCTGGTTGCTGAAGCCATCAAAGGAGCGGATGGGGTTCAGCGCTGTAGGCTGGGTGGGTAAGGCCGGTTGTACGGGGCGCGCCAGCGGGTCGCCAGGCCCCTGGGCTTCCAACTGCTTGTTGCCGTTGCCGATAACACGCGGCAAAGGCCGGTTGGCAACGATTTCCCGCCGTTGCATGTTTTTCAGGGCTTCAGCAGAAAGGGAAGCATACTTTGGGGCATACTGCGCGGCAACCTCCCGCATTGGGCGGGTGGCCTGGAAACCTACCGGTGCAGCCACATAAGGCGTGCCGACCTTGGGCTCCGGTTGTGCTTTGGCGGCCTGAGAGGATGCGCTTGCTGTTGCTTTGGGCAACGCGGTGAATACTAACGAGGCCACCAGCATGACCCCCATCAGCACATACCATAGACGTTGAGACTTGGATGACATTTCTACCCTCCGCAGAGTAAAAGATCTAACGAGAAGATATGTTGCGGCTTTGCGGAAAACGGCGTCTTGGAACGCCCATGTTGGTAACCGGCAGGGACATTCCCGACGCTATTTTCTGACAAAACCCCATTGCAAAACTTTCCGCCCGACATTTATGCCATTGCCATCACCTCCTTGTTTTTGTATTTTTGCGATATCGTCAACGCTATGCTCAAGCGCACGTCGCGCAACGCCGGTTTTGAAGGTGCGCTTCCCTTTCGCTTGTGGGCTGTTGGCGAGGGGGAAGCGCACCTCATGGAGTGTGGCTTTACGGATGCATCCCCGGAATAATTTGAGGCATACCGGGAATATCACTGCCTGAACCAAATACCACCGCGCCCATACCATGAATGTACCACGTCCCGTTGCTGGGGCGGAACACGGCGATGTCTGTTTTACCGTCGCCGTTGTAGTCTCCCGGTACCGGAATGTCGCCAGCCGTTCCATAGACAAAGTGGCTCATGCCGCGCAAGTACCAGGTGTGGTTGCTGGGGCGGAACACGGCGATGTCGGCCTTGCCGTCACCGTTGTAATCTCCCGGCACCGGAATGTCTCCCGCCGTACCATAAGTAAATGCACCAATGCCAAAAATATGCCACGTATTGTCTGCTGGGCGGAATACGGCGATGTCTGTTTTACCATCGCCGTTGTAATCTGCCGGGACGGGGATATCGCCAGCGGTACCATATTGGAAATGTCCTGCTCCGCGAATATACCAGGTACTGTTGCTGCTGCGGAAAACAGCGATGTCGGCTTTCCCATCGCCGTTGTAATCACCCACGACAGGCAGATCGCCTACGCTCCCGTACTGAAAGTGTCCTACGCCGTGGATGTACCAGGTGTTGTTGCTGGCCCGGAACACGGCAATTTCGTCTTTACCATCACCGTTGTAATCGGCCGGTACAGGGGTGTCTCCGGAAGCGCCATAAGTAAACGCTCCTACCCCGCGGATGTGCCAGCTGCTATCGCTTGGCCGGAAAATAGCGATATCGGTTGTGCCGTCACCGTTGAAGTCGCCCAGCAGCAGCGGGGGACCGCCCACATTGATCTGGAAGTTCTGTGTTGTTGAGGTTCCTCCTGTGAGTGTCACCGTCGCCGAGTTTTGTGCGTAACCGGGCTTGTACACGGTAACTTGATAAGTGTTAGGCAAAACATTTGTGAAAGTGTAATGCCCATTGCTGTCTGTCGTTGTGGTATAGCCGTAATCGGGCAGCTCTACTGTGGCGCCCCCGATCGGCATGCCTGTATCCAGGTCTGTCACTGTTCCCGATAAAGTCGCTCGCGGTGCCGTTACACAAATGCCTCCAAACTTGAATGCGCCAATGCGTGTATGCCAGGTAGAGGTGCTGGTGTAGGGGTAGTACTCTTGAGTGTACCAAAAGGTACAATCGTCTACTGGGTCTATGCTCATCATACTGTAATCCCCCCAGCGGTGGTAAAACTGGTCGGTTTGCGAGCCACCGCCATCTACAAAAGTGCCTTCGCTTCTCATTTGACCTGCAGTATCGGAAGCCAGGCGGCCGGTGAAACGCACTGAAGGGTATACGCTGCCGCTGGCCACGGAATACCCCAAGGCAATATCATGGGATGCGTCCAATGCCACGCTTCCCATCCACCGGTTAGCGGCATCCGGTGCATAAACGCCTTCTTGTGCCAGAGACCATGTCGTGCCGTCCCATTTTAGATCAAACCAGTGGATGCCGGCATGATCACTGCCGTCCACATCAACGGTGTGATTGGATACAATGGAAAACGAACCATCGCTCCATACCCGAAAAGCTGCCCGATACATCAGGCGGTCCGATACGGCATCCAACCCCTCGGTGGTGTTAGGTTGAGGGATGCAATTGCGGCTGAAGCCACACATATTGGGATCTACATCGCTTGTCGCGATCTTGTAATTGGGATCATAGGCGCTGTTGGCCCCAAAAGTGGTGTTGGCAGGGGTTGCCCAGTCCACATGGAATTCCCAAATGCGCAAAGTATCGGTGGGGTCCCCCAACCAGGTACTGTCATCCCATTCTATGAAATATTCTGGCGTACCTGCCGGTGGAGCCTGCCCATCTAGATCGGCAGGCAGCATGCTGAAATAATCTGGAGCGATATTCCCTACGTTGATGTAAATCATGCGCGCTGCACCGCCCTTGAGCATCTCTGAACGTTCAAAAGCAAACGCGCCCACGCCGCTGCTATACAAAGCGCCGTTGCTATACTGAAACTGGTTGGCGCTCATATAGTAGGCATCAGGCCACACACCGAATTTCGGGTAATCGTTCATCAAATTGCTGGGTATTTGATATTCATACCGATACCAGCTGCTGGTGGGGTCTGCTCCGGCAGAAACGGCAATACATTGGTAAAACCGGTTATTTGTAAAGTCAAGGGCAAACTGGCTGAAAAGCCAGCGGTTGGCGAGGTGGTCGAACAGCACAACCGCGTCGCCGTCATTGTGCGTTTCACACGCTCCCCCAAAGCCGCTCCACATGGCATTGTTTGCCGTTGGGGCGATGACCTGGATGGGATTTGCAGGGTCTGTGACATCCCACACCGCGTAATCTACATTGACCACCTGGAAATAGTATTTCTTCCCTGTTGTAGGGTTATAGCCCACATCGCCGTTGGTGTCGGGCGGTGAGACGTTATAAGCGTTGGAAAGGCCGTCAAACGAAGCACTGGGCGTGGGGACGACGCTTGCAACAGTGACTTCTTTTTGTACAATGCTGGAAGCACTGCCTGTGCTTTGCCCGGCTGCCCTCAGAACTTTCGGCGCTGGTTGCGTATTCATCCTCTGCACCAGCTTTAGTGCTTGAAGCTGCTCGCGGGTCAGCGGATGTCCTTTGAGGGTACGCAATGGGGCTGAAATATCGTGCCGGATGGGACGAACGACATGGATAGTCCCACCTTGCCGGTGGCCGCCTGCCGTGGCCCACTGCGAACCCGCCGCCGCGGGCCGAGCCACGCCGATGGCCATACCGAGTACCACCAGCAACCCCGTAAACCAAAATAGCTTGTTGCGATACATATTATTAGCCTCCAAAGAGCAGTTGGGCTCTTGCCGGCGTTTTTGCCTGTGGCCAGAGCACAAAAGAAAAAGGTGCTTTGCAGATATTACAACACTTGCGAAAATGCTCCGTTGTGTTCCTCCCGAGAAGGCACGGCGCGTACACGCTGTTTTCCCCATTAAGAGTAGATGAATTATAAGGGCAAAAAGTAGGGAAGTCAAGCACGATTTGCCCTTTTCTATGACGCCCGATTGCATTCTCCAGCAGGATTTTGGTAGTTTAGAAAGCATGAGCAGTCCTGGTTGTGGCGAGAATTCACCCATCCACTCCCCACTCTCATTCCCTCCCCACATTGCAGGGTTGATGATGCACCTTGCTTGCTGTTTCTCGCTTTTCTTACTACAAGAGAGGTTTTTGGCGTTCACCGACCCGTAGCCTCTTCTCCTCCCGGCACATTTCCTGCATGGTGCGTATGATATACTCACCGCGAAGTTCTGGCAAGGAACCCTGCTTATGCCCCCTCGCTCTGCCCCCCATCGTTTTTCCGCCCCGTTGTCGTGGGCTTACGGCCTGCTGGCCGTCGCGCTGTTTTCGTTCCTGGCGGCAGCGGCTGTGCTCATTCACCGCTTTGGCGGTTCCGCTGCGCCTCCTCCCCCTCGGGCAACGAACCTCCCCCCGCTGGTGCTCCCCCCGCCCTGGCATGGCAAGGAACGCATCAACGTCCTCATCCTCGGCGTGGACGACCGCCCGTGGGACCCCACCTGGGGGCCGCCGCGCTCCGATACCGTCATTCTGGCCACCCTGGACCCGCAAACCATGACGGCGGGCGCAATTTCCCTGCCCCGCGACCTGTGGGTCAACCTGCCGGGGATCGGCGAGCGCAAACTGACGCAGGCTTATTCGCTGGGCGAGGCAGTGTATGGCAAAGGCCAGGGGCCGCGCCTGGTGGCGCAGGTGGTCAGCAACCTGCTGCACGTGCCCGTGCATCATTATGTCGTGGTCAACTTTCGCGCTTTCATCACCTTAGTGGATGCCGTGCACGGGGTGAAAATTGATGTGCCTTTGCGTATGGCCCTGGATGTGTTCACCGCCGACGGGCAGCGTTACGATTATCCCCTCTACCCGGGCGTGCAGGTGCTCAACGGCGAACTGGCTTTGGCCTATGCCCGCAACCGCTCGGTGGGGCACGACGGCGATTTCGGCCGGATGCGCCGCCAGCAGCAGGTGCTCGAGGGTGTGTTGGAACGCCTCAAAGACCCGCGCGTGCTGGCCGAACTGGCGCTCAAGGCGCCTTCCCTGGCCGACCGGTTGAGCGACAACCTGCGCACCGATATTTCCGTGAGCGACGCGTTGCGCCTGGCGCGGCTGGCGGCGCAGGTGCCGTGGCAAAATGTGCATCTGGTGGTCATTGACCAAAAGGAAGCCACAGCCACCACCCGCTGGGAAAACGGCGTGCCGGTGTATGCTCTGGTGCCCCATGAAGCCAAACTGCTGGCCGCCCGCGACCGTGTTTTCTCACCGCCTCCCCCGCCGACCCCCACGCCCTTGCCGCCCGCCACGGCCACGGCCCTCGCCCGCCCGCCCACGCCTACCGTGACGGCAGCCGAAGCGTTGCAAGAGGCCCCCCGCCTGCGGGTAGAAAACGGCACGGCGGTAAACGGGCTGGCGTGCCGCACCGCGGCCTTCCTGAAACAACGGGGATTTGGCACCGTCGCGGCCGGCAACGCCGACCGGCAGTATGCCCGCACCGTGTTGGTGGAGTACGTGGCC
>JALUXH010000199.1 GCA_027019065.1 Anaerolineales bacterium | reverse complement strand
CCCGCCCCGCCCCGCCCCATTCACACGGCACTGGAAGGCAAATCCAAAGAAGAGCAACGCTCGCTGGTCAATCGTCTGATTTCCCGCATTCGCGGCCTCTGAGGGTTTTCTGCCCCCCCCGGTATCATCTCAACGGTTGTTTTTCCCCGAGGCAGCGGCTTTCCCTTTTTCAACGATCCTTTGACCGAGGAATTATGCCATGCAGACTGTAAAAATTGTGGTGACCGGCCCCTTCAACGCAGGCAAAACGGCCTTCATTCAGACCGTCAGCGAAATTGACGTCGTCGCGACGGAGCGCAAAATTACCAGCGAGGCCGAAAGAGTCAAAGATACAACCACCGTTGCGATGGATTTTGGCCGCATTACCGTGGATGAAGACCTGGTGCTCTACCTCTTCGGCACCCCTGGCCAGCGTCGCTTTGACTTCATGTGGGAAATTCTCTCTGAAGGCATGCTGGGGTTCATTGTGCTGGTTGACAGCACCCGCCCGGAGACCTTTCGGGAAGCCCGCAGCATCCTGGAAACCTTCCGCGCTTATGCCCCTACCCCTTACGTGGTTGCCGCCAACAAACAGGATATGGACGATGCCTGGGAACTTGACGATATGCGCATTGCCCTCCGGCTGGATACGCACGTCAAGCTGTTGCCCTGCGTGGCCACCGACAAAGAATCGGTGAAAAAGGTGCTGCTGGAATTGCTGCTCAGCATCATGGAAGAAATTGAGGGCAATCGGGCGTGACCGCCTGGGTGTTCCGGCCGCCCCTGCCCGCGAGAGCAGAAAGCGCGCCCAGGCGAGGCGGCGCTGCCGCGGCGGGCGCGCCTTCCCCCTCATTTTAGAACACCGAGGCCGTTGTGTCTTCTATTACCACCGATCAGGGCGTTGTTCATTACGAGGTTTTCGGGCGCGGCAAACCTGTGATTTTGCTGCATGGCTGGCTCGGCTCATGGGGCGTGTGGCAGGAAACCATGGCCTACCTGGGGCAGTATTACCGCGCCTACGCGCTGGATTTTTGGGGGTTTGGGGAATCCGGCAAAAAGCGCGACTCTTACGATGTTGCCGACTTCGTCAGCCTGGTAGATCAATTCATGGAACAACTCGGCATCAGCCATGCCCCGCTGGTGGGGCACAGCATGGGGGGCACGGTTTCCCTCAGCGTGGCCATCCGCTACCCCGAGCGCGTCAGCCGGGTGGTGGTCATTGGCTCTCCCATTGACGGCAACTCCCTTTCCCTCCCCCTCAAACTGGCCGGTTACCGCCCCATCGCCTTCCTGGTCTATCATCAAATGACCCTGCTCAAACTGGGCATTCGCCTGACTTCACCCCTTATCTCTAAAGACCCCCGCTGGCCCGAAATGATGGACCGCGACCTTTCCCAAACCACGCTGGAATCTTTCCTGCACAGCATTGCTTCCTTGCGGCGCACCAATTTGGAACCCTCCCTTTCCCAAATCCGGGTGCCGGTGATGGGCATGTACGGCAACAAAGACGTCATCGTCAACCCCCGCCAGTGGATAGCCCTCAAACGGGGCGTGCCCCATGCCGAAATTGTGCGCTTCAAAGAAGCCGGGCATTTCATCATGCTTGACCAGCCGCATGCCTTTGTGGCGTCCCTGCACGCCTTTTTGGAAGGCGCCCATCCCGACCTGGCCGAGGTACCGGAAACATGATTTTCTCGCCGGCAGCAGCGGTTGTGGATGTGCATGTTGCCAGGGCATGGCAGGAAGCCGTGCGCGAAATTCTCGGGCCGGCAGATTTCCTGCCCCAGGCGGAAACCCCGCTGCGCCCGTGGGAAACCCTGCTGCCCGCCCTGTGCGCGCATTACGGCGAGGCGGCCGGGCTGGGCATAGGGCTGCGGATTGGCCGCGCCTTTGCCCGCCAGATGATTCCCCATCTTGCCGAAGAAAGCATCTTCCAGGCCGCGGCGTTTCGTTTCCTGCCGTGGCCCCGCAAAATGGCCACCGGGCTGCACCACCTCGCAGCGCTGACCTCCGCGTGGTTCGGCCTGGCCGTCCAGATAGAAACCCTGCCCCGCGCCATGCTCTGGCATTCGCAGCGCTGCCCCTTCGCACCCGCCCACCCCGCGCAAGCCTTCCGCTGCACCCCGTGGGAAGGCTATCTGCAAGAAATGCTCTACTGGCTGAGCGGCGGGCGATGGTTTGCCGTGCGCCCCGCCGACGATTTCCCGGCCGCGCTCTACATTCCGCAGCACCCCCTGCACTGAAGCGCCCGGGCGCGCTTCCGACAGCCCATGCTCAAAATCATTCTGCGCGACGACCGGCATATCCCGCCCTTCAACGAACCGGCACGCGACTTGCGAATTCACAACAAGCCGCTCTGGCTGGCCCAGCGCGATGTGCTGACGCCCTACGTGGAGCGGGAAATTGAGATCCGCGCCGGCCGCCGCCTGCCGCCGGTGCGCGAAGAAGCCATTGTTTATCGCGACAACCTTTTCTTTGACGAATTCTACATCCGGGCTTTCCTGGAAGCCGCCCGCAAGCGCGGCCGCCCGGTGCAGGCCGCTTTGGCGGCCGATGACCCGGCCTTCCGCGAACACGCCCTGCCCCTTTCCGTCTCATACACGCCTCAGGGCGACCTTTACCTTGCCGACCTGTGGTACTACCCCCACGGCACCGCCACCGATGAAACGCCGGAGCCGCTGGTCATCGACCTGCAGGCGCGGGAAATCGGCTATTACCACGTCCCGACTTATATGGCCACCGAGCAGGGCGACCTGGTGTTCCAGGTGCCGCTGCGGGCGCTGCTGGCCATTGACAGTTGGGTACACATTTTTATTGCCGATGTGGTCTTCGGCGTTTTTGCCCGCGGGGCGCGCTTTGAAGCCCGCCTCAACCGCGACCCGTTCTTCAAACTGCGTGTGCTCGCCAAAGCCATGTACGAAGGGAAGCAGGTGCTCTCGGCTTCGCCGCTGGTGGTTGTGGGGCGCAACGCCGTGATCGACCCCACCGCCGTCATCCACGGGCCCACCCTCATCGGCGATAACGTCACCATCGGCGCGGGCGCCGTGGTAGATAACTGCATCATCGGCGATAACGTCAACATTTCCCAGGGCTGCCAGCTGCTGCTCTCGGTCGTCGGCGACGGCGCCTTCCTGCCCTTTCGCGCCGCCCTTTTCATGACCACGCTGATGGACAACAGCATGGTGGCCCAAAACACCTGCCTGCAAATGTGCGTGGTAGGGCGCAACACTTTTATCGGCGCGGGGACCACCTTTACCGATTTCAACCTGATTTCCGCCCCCATCAAAGCCCGCGACGGCCACGGCCTGCTGCGCGACGCCAACCGCCCGGTGCTCGGCGGCTGTGTGGGTCACAACTGCCGCCTGGGCTCGGGGCTGGTCATTTACCCCGCCCGCATGATTGAATCGGATGTCGTTTTGGCGGCCTCGCCCGAACGGCGGGTCATTATGAAAGACGTCCCTTACGAGGAAAGCGACCACCACCACCTTCGCGGTGGGCACCGCCATCCCCGCCTTTACCCCCGCCCGGGCGAACAAAGTTCGCATTCCTGGTAGCCCCGCGCAGCCTTCCGGCCCCGACGGCCCCCTCCACCAGACCATCACCCTTGCAGCGCCGCGCTTATGGATACTTTTGCTTTTATCATTCACCCCATTGACCCCAAACGCGATGTCAGCCGCAAGTTCCCACTTTTGGGGCGCATCCTCACCGAGCGGCAAATTGACTTTTTTTCCACTTTCTTCCCGCCGGTTTACATTTCCGAAATTACAGGCATCGTTTCTCAGGCCACCGGCAAAGAAATCAAAGGCTGGTTCATTGCCTGCCCCTACACCCCGCGGCGGATGCTGGAACTGCCCGAGCGGATGGTGTACCGGAAAATCATCCAGACCGGACGCCTGGCCGAGCGGCTGGGCGCCAAAATTTTAGGGTTGGGGGCATTCACCTCGGTGGTGGGCGATGCCGGGGCCACGGTGGCGCGGGCGCTGGACGTGCCCGTCACCACCGGCGATTCCTACACCGTAGCCATTGCCGTGGACGCCGTTTGGGAAGCCGCCCGCCTGATGGCCATCCCCCCGGCGGAAGCCACCGCAGCCGTGGTGGGGGCTTCCGGCGCCATTGGACGGGTTGCCGCGACCCTGATTGCCCGCCGCGCGGGTGAGGTATACTTAATGGGACGGCACCGTGCCCCCCTGGAAGCCGTGCGGGAACGCATTGCCGCCGACGGCGGCCGGGCGCGCTTGCGCGTCAGCACCGAGATGCGCGACCTGCGCCACGCCCAGTTAATCCTGACCGTGACCAGCGCCTTGGATGCCGTGATTGCCCCCGAACACCTGCAGCCCGGCAGCGTGGTTTGCGACGTCGCCCGGCCGCGCGACGTTTCCGCCCAGGTGGCTGCCGCGCGCGACGACGTCCTGGTCATTGACGGCGGCATGGTGGAGGTGCCCGGGCCGGTCGATTTCCACTTTGATTTCGGTTTCCCGCCCGGCAAGGCGTATGCCTGCATGGCCGAAACGATGGCCCTGGCCCTGGAAGGACGTTTTGAAGACTACACCGTCGGCAAAGAGATTTCCCTTGCCCAGGTGGAAGAAATTACCCGCATTGCAGGCAAGCACGGTTTTCGCCTGAGCGGTTTCCGGTCGTTCGAAAAACCGGTCACCGCCGAACACATCGCTCGGGTGCGCGCCGCAGCCCAGAAACGGCGGGCGTCGCGAGCAGGGAGGTAGGCTATGAGCAAGGCTCGCATTTTAGTGGTGGAAGACGATTTGGACATCGCCAACATGCTCCAGATCTACTTCTCCAGCCAGGGCTACGAGGTGGAACTCGCCCCCCGCGGCTCTGACGCCCTGGAGAAAACGCGCCAGAGTATGCCGCACTTGATTGTGCTGGATATCATGCTGCCGGATATTGACGGCTACGAAGTGTGCCGCCGCCTCCGCACCAGCATCCGCACCAGCCATATCCCGGTCATCTTCCTCACCCAGAAAGACGAGCGCAGCGACCGCCTGCAGGGGCTGGAACTCGGCGCGGACGACTACATCACCAAGCCCTTTGACATTGAAGAACTGCGCCTGCGGGTGCAAAACGCCATCCGCCGCGCCGAACGGGAAAGCCTCACCGACCCGCGCTCCGGCCTTCCTGCCGGGCGGCTGATTGAAGAGCAACTGCGCCGCATCATCCGCACCGACGGCTGGGCGCTGATGGATATCCGTATCAACTACTACGACGCCTTCCGGGAAGTGTACGGCTTCGTGGCGGCCAACGACGTCCTCCGCTTCACCGCCATGCTGCTCAATGAAGTGGTTGACGAACTCGGCACGCCGGAAGACTTTATCGGCCACCCGGGCGACGAAAACTTTGTGGTCATCACCACCGAAGAAGCCGCGCCGGCCATCCGCGCCCGCCTGAAAGAGCGCTTTGCCGATGAAGTCAAAAGCCATTACAACTTCATGGACCGTGAACAGGGCTACATCACCGTGGAAGAAGACGGCGCCCCCCGCCAGGTGCCCCTGATGACCCTTTCCATGGGCATCGTTTCACCTTCTCAGTACCAGTTCGCCGACATTCGGGAAATCACCGAACTGGCTGCGGAAGCCCGCCGCAAAGACACGCCCACCGAAAACTGACCTTTCACCCCTCACAAGGGGAAGGCAATGTTTGGAACCGAAGCCGTTGCGTTAGGCATTACGCTGACCCTTATCGGCGCGGGCCTGTGGCTCGTTGCCCGTACCATGACGCAGCTGGGGGAAGCCGTGACGCGCGGCGCCATGCCCCTTGCATTACCTGCAGATGCCACCTTTGCCCACCTCCAAAACGACGAAGACGCCGTAGTGGTTGTGCTGGCCGGCGGTCGGGTGGGTTATCTCAACGCCCGCGCCCGCGAATGGTTTGGCCTTTTGCCCGAAGACCAGCCTTCCCTGGAGTTCCTTGCCCAGCGCATCCGCCCTTCCGACGAATTCATCCGCCTTTCCGCGGCCCCGGGCCGCGCACGGCTCACCCTGAGCACCCGCGCCCTGGAAGGCGCCTCGTTTGCCGTGCCTTCCCCCGAAGGCGTGGCGCTGGTCGTCACGCTGCGGCCGGCGCGCCTGATGGCAGCCGCCGGCGAACAGACGGCGCAAGGCGCACCGCCTTCCGAAGCCCTGAAAGTTTTGCTGGAACTGGGCGAGCAAATCGGCAGCCGCCTTGACCTGGAAGAAGCCATTCGGGCCGTGGCCGAGGCCGTGGACCGCCTGCTGCCTTCCGATGTGTTGGAAATTACCCTTTGGGATGAACGCCACCAGGGGCTGGTGCCTCACCGCTACATGGCGACCGGCCGGGGGGTGGAAGCCGTCCCTGCCCCTGCCCGTTACGCCCCCGATGAAGGCCTGACCGGCTATCTGGTCGGCCGGCAGCAGCCGCTTTTGCTGGACGATATTGACCGGTACACCCCCGTGCCGCCGGCGGTGGACCGCCGCCGCCACCCGCTGCGCGCCTATATGGGCGTGCCCCTCAAAGTGGGCGAAGAAATGGTGGGCACGCTGGAAGTGGCCTTGTTCTCGCCCGCCGCGTACAGCCGCTCGGATCTGGAATTTCTGGCGCTCATCGGGCGGGAAGTGGCGCTGGCGCTGCACAACGCCCGCCTGTTCAGCGAAACCCGCCGCCGTCTGGAAGAACTCCGCAGCCTGGCCGGAATTGCCCGCTCGGTGGGCGGCGCGCGGCAGGTTGAGGAACTGGTCGGACGCATTCTGGAAAACATCCGTCCCCTCCTTCCGGCCGAAATGCTGGGCTTCCTGCTTTACGACGAAGTCCACCGCACCCTGGCGGCGCAATGGCCGTTTGTCGGCCTTCCCGAGGGTTTTGTGGCCGCCTACCAGACGCGCATTCCGGCAGGCAGCGAAGCCGAAGCCCTGCTGCTGGCCGGTGAACCCCTGACCACAGAAGAAGCCGCCGCCGATGCCCGCTGGCAAACCCTCGGCCTGGATGAACTCAACCGCACGGCGGGCGTTCATGCCAGTGTGCTCTATCCTCTGACCACGGGCGAGCGCTTCCTCGGCTTCTTGCAGGCGGCCAACAAGCCCGATGGCAGCCCCTTTGGCGACGACGACCTGCAAGTGCTCACGCTGATTGCCGCCCAGGTGGCCCCCCTGCTGGAAAACGCGGTGCTCTTCCAGGAAGCCCGCCAGCGCGCCCGCCGCGCGGAAGCCCTCCGCCGCATTGCCAGCCTGACCGCTTCGCCTGCCACCCTGGATGAACTGTTCAAATTCTCGCTGGTGGAACTGGCTCGCCTGGTCGATGCCCGCTACGCCGCCGTGTTGCTGCTGGACGAACACCAAACGCAACTGGCCCCCCATGAACCTTCCCTGTTTGGCATTTCGCCCGAAAAAGCCCGCGCCATTGGCACCATCCCTTCCAATGCCCCCGATTTCCCGCTCACCGTGACCCGTTCCGGGCGGCCTTTCCTTTCCGCCGACCTGACCACCGACCGGCGGGTGATTGCCGCGTACCGCCCCCTGCTGCGGGCTTTGGGCGATGTGCGCTCGGCCATTGTGGTGCCCCTGCAGGCGCACGGCGAGAACATGGGCGAAATTTTGCTCGGCCACCCGCAAACCGGCCATTTTGACCGCAACGACCTGCAGCTGGCCGCCGCCACCGCCGCCCAAATGGCCATCGGCGTGGAGCGCCAGCGCCTGCTCGGCCGCAGCGACGCAGCCCTGCGCACCCAGGTGCAGGAACTGAGCACCCTCACCCGCCTCAGCCGGGAACTGGCGGCTTTTTCGTCGTTAGAACAACTGCTGGCCTATGCACATGAGCAAATGGTGGCGCTGACCGAAGCCGACTGCGGCCAAACCATGCTGGTGGCTGCCGGTGCCAACGGGGGCTGGAAGGTGCTGCACCACACCGGCGGGCCCTGCGAATTCCATTTTCACCCCCTGGACCACGCCGCCCTGGAACACGGCACCCCGGAGCAGGTGGCCGACTACCGCGTGGCGGCTTACCCCCAGCCCCATGAAGGCGTGCGGGCATCCCTTGCTTTGCCCCTGCGCTATCAAAACACCCTCGTCGGCGTGATCCATCTGCACAGCCGCCACCCCAACCATTTCAGCGGCGCGCGGCAGCAATTCGCCCGCCTTCTGGCGCAACACATTGCCCTGGCCGTGGGCAGCGCCCGGCACGCCCAAAACCTCTTTCAGGAAAACGTCGCCCTTCAACGGCAGGTGCGCGCCCTGCACCTGCTGCAACGCTATTTGCAAAAAGCCCATCCCCTTGAGGCCCCGCGCGAGGCCGTGGAGGCCTTTGTAACCCTGGTGCGCGAAGCCCTGGGCTTCGACGCCGTGCTGCTGACCCGCCTGGACGAGAACGGCCATTTGCAGCCGGTGGCTTCGGTGGGCATGGAAACCCTGCAGCCCATCCGGTGGGATGACCTCAGCCTGCTGCTGGAAGACCGTTTTCAACAGCACGGTGTGTATTTCATTCCCCAGGAAGAACGCCCCCGGCTGCCTGCCAGCCTGGCGCTGCCTGAAATTTCCCGCCCGATGCCCGCTCACGCCGACGCGCGCACCTGGCACCCGCGCGACCTGCTGCTGGCCCCCCTGCGTACCACCCAGGGCGAGCCGCTGGGGCTGCTCTACCTTGATGCCCCCAGCGACGCCCGCCGCCCCGATGCCCCCGCCCAAGACATCCTGCGCCTGTTTGCCGCCACCGCGGCCTGGCTGCTGCAGGTGCAGCACCTGGCCGATGAATGGGAAACCGACCGGCAGCGCCTGACCGACCGCGTGGCCGAAGCCGAAGCGGCCGCCCGCCAGGCGCAAAACAACATCCCCCGCTGGCTGCACAAAGACCTGCAGCAAACCCTTGACCGCTACGCCCTGGCCCGGCAGGCCGAACGGCTGCGGATTAGCCTGGAAATCACCGCCCTGCTCAACCGGCAGCCCAGCCACACGGCCGTGCTGCAAACCCTCGGCCGCCAGTTGATGGAGCGCTTCGGCTTCAACTACGTGCTCATTGCCGAACCCACGCCCTTTGTGCCCGGCGCAACAGAAGAAGGCGGCGTCCGCCTGCTGCAAACCTTCGGAGAACTGCCCCCCGCCCTCAAACTGGATATGCTCCTCGGCCAGCGCAACCCCCTGGCCGAAGCCTTCCACCAGAAACAGGTGCTGGTCGTTTCCGATATAGACCGCACCCCCGAATGGCAGCGCTCACCCCTTTTGCAGCGGCTGCAGGCGCAGAGCTTTGTCGCCTTCCCTGTGCTGGTGGAGCAGCAGGGCAGCCAGACGCCCACCGTAGATCACATCGTGCTGGCGACTTCCAGTATGCCGACCCCTTCCTTCACCGCTCAGGACGAAATGATCTTTGACCTCGTGGGGCGGCAGGTGGGCATCGTGCTCCAAAACCTGGATTTGCTGGCGCACACTTCCCGCCGCCTGCAGGAAGTGGACCTGCTGCTGACCTTCAGCCGCCAGCTGGGCGTGCTGGACCCCAACCGCATCCTCCAAACCCTCATGGAAAGCACCCTCAGCGCGTTGCAGCACGCCCACGCCGGCTTCGTGGCGCTGTGGAATGCCGAGCGCGGCGAACTTCAGCCCCAGGTCGCCGGCGGCTATGCCGATGCCGGCGCCATGCTCGCCATCACCTTCCCGCAAACCAGCCTGCCCGCGCAGGTGATGCTGGAAGGCCGCCCGCGGCGCATTGGCGAACTGGACTTCGCCGCCGCTTACCCGCTGGCATCAGACGCCCTGACCGCTTACCGCCGCGCCACGGCCGACCGCATCCCGGTTTCCAGCATGATGGTGCCGATCCGCGCCGGCGAGCGCCCCCTGGGCGTGATTGTGTTAGATAACTTCAACACCACGGCGGCCTTCACCCGCGAAGACCAGTCGCTGGTGGTGTCGCTGGCCGGGCAAACGGCCCTCACCCTGGAAAACGCCCGCCTGCTGCGCACGGCCGAGCGGCGCGCCTCGCAACTGCACGCCCTCGCCGGCGCCTCGTCGGGCCTGGTGGCGCGCAGCCTTTCGCTGGAAGAAGTGGAAACCTCGCTGCTTGAACACCTGGCTGCCGTGCTGCCCTACGACGGCGGCACCCTTTGGCTGCGGGAAGGCAACCGGCTGCAGGTGCGCGACGCCCGCGGCTTCCCCAACGCCGAAGAACTGCTCGGCATCACCATTGCCGTGGAAGACAGCCGCCTCTTCCAGGAAATGCTGGATTCAGGTCAGGCGCTGGTTGTGGAAGACACCCACGCCGACGACCGCTTTCCGGCGCCGGAAGCCGTGCCCAACCGCTCCTGGCTGGGGCTGCCCCTGCGGTTCAAAGACGAAGTGCTGGGCGTGATTGCCCTTGAAAAGCAAGAACCGGGTTTCTTCACCCGCGATTGGGTTGAAACGGCCGAAACCTTTGCCGGGCAGGCCGCGGCCGCGCTGGGCAACGCCCGCCTTTACGAAGAAGTGCGCCGCCACGCCGAAGAACTTGACCACCGCACCCGCCGTCTGGCGCTGGTTTATGAAGTGACCGCCGAACTTTCCGCATCGCTCGACCCGGCTTACATTGCCGAATACACCACCCGCCGCCTGCACGAGGCGCTGGGCAACCGCGCGGTTTCCTTTGTGCTGCTGGAAGACGAAACCCCCACCCTGCTGGCCACAGCCCCCGCCCCAAAAGAGCAGCCCCTGCCCCAAACACTGCCCTTTGCGCCCGTTTTTGCCCATCTTGCCGAAAGCCTGGGCGTGCTGGCCGATGCCGACGTGCACACCGAGCCGCTTTTGCAGCCGCTGGAAGCCTTCCTGGCTGCACGCGCCCCCAAAGTCACCGTCGTGCCGCTTCCGGCCGGACAAACCCTCTTCGGAACGCTGTTCATCCACCTGCCCGAAAAAGCGTCCCTCACCGGCGATGAAATTGAACTCGTCCAAACGCTTGCCAAACAGGCCGCCGTCGCCCTCCAAAACGCCCGCCTTTACGCCGCCAGCCGCCGCTTTACCGAAGAACTGGAAGCCCGAGTGGCCGACCGCACCCGCCGGCTGCAGCAGGAACACCACCGCGCCCAAACCTTGCTGCGCATCATCACCGAACTTTCGGCCAGCCTTGACCTTGACCAGGTGCTCAACCGCACCCTTGACCTGCTCAACGACGCCCTGAGCGCCGAGCAAAGCAGC
The DNA here is from genome assembly GCA_027019065.1 of Anaerolineales bacterium. GTDB lineage: Bacteria > Chloroflexota > Anaerolineae > Anaerolineales > DRMV01 > DRMV01. The sequence continues at coordinate 30,174 of JALUXH010000199.1, read as the reverse complement.
ATTCTGCTCAAACGCCCCGACGCCCCCACGCTGTTTCTGCGCGCCGGGCGGGGCTATGCCGAACAGCCGCCCCTCGGCGGCCGCCCGACCGATATTTCCGCCACCGATTCTTTCGCCGGGTGGATCATCGCCCACAACCAGGCCGTGCTGGTGCCCGACCTGCAAAAAGACCCCCGCTGGCGCAAAAAAGACCACGGGCTGCCGATTTCCCACCGCAGTGTCATCGGCGTGCCGCTGGTAGTGGCGCAGGATGTGCTCGGCGCCCTGCTGCTCTTCCACTCGCAGCCCCATCACTTCACCGACTACCACCTTGACCTGGCCTCTGCGACCGCCCGCCAGGTGGCCGTGGCCATCAACAATGCCGAACTCTTCAACCTGATTCGGGAACAGGCCGAACGGCTGGGCGGCCTGCTCCGCCAGCAGGAAGTGGAAGCCAGCCGCGCCCGCGCCATTCTGGAAGCCATTGCCGACGGCGTCCTCGTGACCGACCGAAAAGGCGTCATCACCCTTTTCAACTCTTCCGCCGAGCGCATCCTCGGCCTGCCCGCCGGGCAGGCCCTCAACCGCCCGCTGGAACACTTCGTGGGCCTTTTCGGCCGCGAAGGCCGCCAATGGATGGAAACCATCCACCACTGGTCTGCCGAACCGGAAGGCTACCGCGATCAGGAAGTGGCCTACGAAGAGCGTCTGGAACTGGAAGACGGGCGCGTGGTTTCCGTTCACCTGGCGCCGGTGTTCTACCGCAAAGATTTCCTGGGCACGGTGTCGGTGTTTCGCGACATTACCCACCAGGTGGAAGTCGACCGCCTGAAATCGGAATTCGTGGCCACGGTTTCCCACGAACTGCGAACCCCCATGACCGCCATCAAAGGCTATGTGGACATTCTGCTGATGGGCGCGGCCGGGCCGCTCACCGACCAGCAGCAGAAATTCCTGGAAACCGTCAAAAGCAACACCGAGCGCCTTAACCTGCTTGTCGGCGACCTGCTGGATATCTCCCGCATTGAGGCCGGGCGCATTTCGCTGGCGCTGGAAGCGGTGGATCTGGCCGCCCTGCTTCAGGAGGTCGTTGCCGAGCAGGCGCGGGTGGCAAAAGAGGAAGGCCGCAGCATGACCTTCAGCGCGGAAATCCCCGCCGATCTGCCGCCGGTCTACGGCGACCGTGAACGCGTGCGGCAAATTGCCGAAAACCTGGTGGAAAACGCCTACCGCTACACGCCGGAAGGCGGCCGGGTGGTGGTGCGGGCGCGGCGCGCCGGCGACGCCGTGCAGGTGGATGTGCAGGATACAGGCATCGGCATTCCGCCGGAAGAGCAGCCGCGGGTCTTTGAACGCTTCTACCGCGGCGAAAACCCGCTGGTGATGGCCTCTGCCGGAACCGGCCTGGGGCTGTCTATCGTGCGGACGTTGGTAGAGATGCACGGCGGGCGCATCTGGCTGGAAAGCAGCGGCGTGCCCGGCGAGGGAAGCACCTTCTCGTTCACGCTGCCCGTTTTACCCCCCGAACTTGAAGATTCTGCTGGAGAGGCATGAGCCATGGCAAAAATTGTCATTGCCGAAGATGAACGCGACATCCGCGACCTGATTACCTTCACGCTGCAATTTGCAGGGCACGAAGTGGTGCCCACGGCCAACGGCGCCGAAGCCGTGGAGGCCGTGCGCCGCGAATTGCCCGATATTGTGCTGATGGACGTCCGGATGCCGCGCCTGACCGGTTATGAAGCCTGCCGCCAGTTGAAAGCCGATGAGGCCACGAAAGACATTCCCGTGGTGTTTCTCTCGGCCAAAGGGCAGGAAAGCGAGGTCAAGGAAGGCCTTGCCGCCGGAGCGGTGGATTACATCCTGAAGCCGTTTTCTCCGGATCAGTTGACGGCCCGCGTGGCCGAACTGCTGCAACAGGTTGGCCGCGGCTGACCCTTTCCTCATCCGTCCGAAGGTGGCCCCATGAGCGCCATTATTATCAAAGACCATATCGTGCATTACGAAGTTTTGGGACGCGGCCGCCCCGTGCTCTTCCTGCACGGGTGGGTCGGTTCGTGGCGCTATTGGGTGCCGGCGATGCAGGGCGCTTCCCAGCGCTATCGCGCCTATGCGCTGGATTTGTGGGGCTTTGGCGACAGCGACAAGCACCCCGAACATTACACCCTCGCCGCACAGATTCACCTGCTGGCGGCCTTCCTGGAAGAAATGGGCATCGGGAAAGTCGCGCTCATCGGCCACGGCCTGGGCGCGGTGGTAGGCCTGTTCTTTGCGCTGCAATACCCGCTGGCCGTAGACCGCATGGCCATGATCGCGATGCCGAGCACCGTGGAAGCCATTCACCCCCGGCTGCAAAGCGAACCGCCGGAGCGCCTGGCTTCCTGGCTGCTCACCCCTACCCTTTCAACGGAAACCGCCCGCAAGGAAGCCCCGAAAACCGACCCGGCCGCCATCACGACCTCGCTGGCCGAAATCCGGGCAGCCGATTTGCTGGCCGAAGTTTTGCGGGTGGAAGCGCCGTGCCTGCTGGTGCACGGCCGCAACGACCCCCTTATCGGCCTGCCGGCCGAAGAGACCCTCGCCCGCCTGCCGGCCAACATGCACCAGATCGTCTTTGAAAAATCGGGGCATTTTCCCATGCTGGACGAACCCAGCAAGTTCAATCGCCTGATGTCCGATTTCCTGCTGCTGGAATCGGGCGTCAGCCCAAAGCAATTGCAATTGAAAGAAGAATGGAAACGGCGCGTGCGCTAAGGGGAAAACAGCCTCCGGCGCGGCTTCGGCAGGTTGCCGGGGGGGCTCGCCCGGCATTGGCCCGATGGTGGTTACTCCTCGTCGGGCTTTTCTTGTGGGGCGGGTGCGCGGCGGCGCCGCGCCGCGGCACGGCCACACCCTGGTTGCCGCCGACGCCGGCGCAGACGGTTTCCCCCGCGGCGTCGGCAACGCCTTTGCCGCTGCCAACGCCTTCCCCCCTTGCGGCCACCGCTGCCCTCTCGCCCGCGCCAGCCTTCACCGCCACGCCGCCTGCCGCCGCCTGTTTGCGCGCCGGCGGGAACCTGGTCCGCGCCGCCCTGCCTTCCCGCTACCTGACCTACAAAATGCCGGTGCTGGTTTACCTGCCGCCGTGCTACGAGCAGCAGCCCGACCGCCGTTACCCTGTGCTTTATCTCATCCACGGCCAAAATTTTGACCAGACGCAATGGGCGCGGCTGGGCGCGCCTGCCGCGGCCGACCGCCTGATCGCCGCGGGAGAAGCGCCACCTTTTATCATCGTGATGCCCGGCGAGCGCTCATGGGAGCAGCCCCGCAACACCGGCTGGGATGAAACTTTTCTGCAAGTGCTCATGCCGTGGGTGGAGGCTCACTTCCGTACCCGCAACGACCGCCGCGACCGCGCCATCGGGGGGCTTTCCCGCGGGGCATCGTGGGCCATTCACCTGGGGCTTTCCCATTGGGAACTGTTCGGCAGCATTGGCGGCCACAGCCCGCCGGTCTTCTGGGAAGACGTGCCGCACATTCGTGCCTGGCTGCAGGGCATCCCGCCGGGCAAGTGGCCGCGCATTTACCTGGATATCGGCGATGCCGACCAGCACCAGATTACCGAATCGGCGCGCTGGTTTGAAGGGGTGTTGACGAAGGAAGGCATCCCCCACGAGTGGCATTTCAACGTCGGCCGGCACAACGAAGCCTATTGGAGCCGCCATGTGGAAGCCTATCTTCGGTGGTATGTGGCTCCGTGGAAAACCGAAGGCCGATAAGGCCGCCCTTTGCGCGCCGCGCCGTTTCTCTTTATCGGTCTTGGCAAAGAAAAGCCCCATCGGTTGCGCCAACAGGCACCGATGGGGCGGGTTTTTGGGCTTGTGGGGGCGGCCGGGGCGTTTAGCCGCGGTAGCCCAGCAGCCGCAGGCCGTTGAGCACCACGAGCACGGTGCTGCCTTCGTGGCCGACCACGCCCCACGGCAGGGTAAGCCCGGCGCCGAAAGCCGAGGCCACCAGGAAAACGATGACGCCCATCGCGAAGGTGAGGTTTTGCCACACCACGCGGCGGGCTTTGCGCGCCAGCCCGATGGCGTAAGGCAGATGGTGGAGGTTATCGGCCATGAGCACCACGTCGGCGGTTTCCAGGGCCACATCGGTGCCTGCGCCGCCCATCGCGATGCCCACATCGGCCAGTGCCAGCGCGGGGGCGTCGTTGACGCCGTCGCCGACCATGGCCACGGCGCCGTACTGCTTTTGCAGGTGTTTTAACACCCGCACTTTGTCTTTGGGCAGCAGTTCGGCATGGAATTCGTCCACGCCCACTTTGGCCGCAATGGCCGCGGCCACCGGTTCGTTATCGCCCGTGAGCATGACCACATGCCGGACGCCTAAGGCGTGCAGTTTCCGGACTACTTCGGCGGCTTCGGGGCGCAAGGTGTCGGCCACCGCCACCAGGCCCAGCCAGCGCTTTTCGGCGGGGCGGTAGGCGATGACGACGGTTTGCCCGCCGGCTTCCAGGGCTGAGGCCTGTTCGCGCAGGGGGGCGGGCAGGGAGATGGCGCGCTCGTGGAACATGCGTGCGTTGCCGACCCAGAGGGGCGCGCCATCTACCGTGCCCTGCACGCCCTGCCCGATGACCGCCCGGAAATCGGCGGAGGGGGGGATTTCCAGGCCGCGCGCCCGGGCGGCGTGGGTGAGGGCGCGGGCAATGGGGTGTTCAGAGCGGGCTTCCAGAGCGGCCACCAGGCGCAGCAGGTCGTTTTCGTCTATACCTTCAGCAGGATACACGCCCTGCACTTGCGGCTCGCCCACGGTGAGCGTGCCGGTTTTGTCGAAGGCCACCACTTCCAGCGCCGCGGTGCGTTCCAGGTGCGCGCCGCCTTTGAAGAGCACGCCTTTGCGCGCCCCGTTGGCAATGGCCGAGAGAATGGTCGCCGGGGTGGAAATCACCAGCGCGCAGGGGGAAGCCACCACCAGCCAGGTCATGGCGCGGTAGAAGGCGGGGCTGAAAGGGGTGTGGAACGCGAGGGGCGGCACAACGGCCAGTAAAGCCGCGCCGCCAAGCACGAATTTGGCATAGCGGCGCTCAAAGGTTTCCAGCGCGCGCTGGGTTTTGGCTTTGGCTTCCTGCGCTTCTTCCACCAGTTGCACAATTTTCGCGAGGGTGGATTCCTGTGCCAGGTGGGTCACGCGCACTTCAACAGTGCCTGTGGTGTTGACGGTGGCGGCAAACACCTTGTCGCCGGGTTCTTTGAACACGGGCACCGATTCGCCGGTGATGGGCGATTGGTCCACTTCGGTTTTGCCGGCCACCACTTCGCCGTCAATCGGGAAGCGCTCGCCCGGCCGCACCATCACCACATCGCCGAGGCGCAGCCGCTCGACGGGCAGGGTTTCCCAGCCGTTTTCGGTTTGGACGGTGGCGGTGGGGGGGCGCAAATCCATCAGGCTTGCAATGGCGCGGCGGGTGCGCCCCAGGGCATAGGATTGAAGGGTGTTGGACAGCGAGAAGAGGAAGAGCAGCACTGCACCGTCGGCAGGCTGGCCCACAAGGGCTGCTCCCAAGGCGGCCACGACCATCAGCAAATCCACGTCTATTTCCCGCTCGGTGAGCAGCAGTTCAACGCCGTCCACGAAGCCGAAATAGCCGCCCGCAGCGTAAGCGAGCACGAAAAGCGCGGTGGAAACCCACGGCGGGGCGGCCAGGCGGGCGGCTGCCAGCGCCCCCAGCAGCGCGGCCAGCGTGGTGACGGTCAGCAGGGTTTCCCAGGTGAGTTTGTTCCAGCGGGGGCGGGCTGCTTTTCGCGGGGGCCGGGTGATGGCTGCTTCGGCTGTGGCCTGCAAAGGGGCGCGGCGGGGCAGGCGGGCCACCAGCGTGCCGTCCTGAAGCACCACTTTGGGGGGCTGGCCGAAAAAGCGGGTCAGGTCGTGGGTCAGGCGCGCGGCGCAGTCGTTGCAAGAGGCGGTGCCTGCCAGAGGGCAATGTTGGACGCGTTCCCAGGCGTGATGGGCGGCTTCCTGCGCGATTTGCCGGGCCTGGGCGTCTTCCAGCCGGCGCGGGTCGTAGGTGATTTGCAGGCGGGCGCGGTCGTAGTCCAGCCGGGTTTCCAGCACACCGTCGTAGCCGATGAGGGTATCGCCGACGACGTCGGTGCAGCGCCCGCGGGGGAATTCGTCGGGGTGTTCGTGGGTGCTCATGGCTCTTTTGCTTCGGCTCGCTGGCAGTCTGGGCAAAGGCCGTAGTAAACGACACGCGCGCCAAAGATGCGGAAGCCGGTGTGTTCGGCGGCCTCCTGTTCCAGTTCGGCGACGGCCTGGTGAGGAAGGTCAAAGATGCGGTGGCAGCGGACGCACACCAGGTTGATGTGCGGCGCCGTGTCGGCGTCGTAGTGGGTGGTGTCGTCGCCGGCATCGCCGAGGGCGTGGATGGCGCCCAGTTCTACCAGCGCGCTGAGGGTGTTGTAAACGGTGGCAAGGCTGAGTGAGGGGTATTCCGGCTTCAGGGCGCGGTAGATTTCCTGCGGGGTGGGGTGGGTGTGGCTGCCTGCCAGGTAGCGGCAGATGGCCAGCCGCTGCGGCGTGAGCCGCAGGCCGGCCTCGCGCAGCGCTTCAATCAGGCGCTCTTCGGGAACTTCTGTGGTGGGAGGAGAAAGGTTCATGGCTTTTCCTTGTAATTCTATCAAGGTTAGAGCAATTATAAATTAGAATCCTTCAAAAAGCAACCCCTTTTTGGGCTGGTGATTACCCAAAACTCGGAAGAAGGGTGATCTCACCCCTCCCCCAAGCCGCCTGCGGCGGCTTTTCCCCCTCCCCTCCCTTACAAAGGGAGGGGAGGGGGAGGCCCCGGCGGGGCGGGGGTGGGGAGAGATCTGGGTAATCACCGGACATTTTGCCTTGCTGGAAACGGCAAAAACGGCTATACTTACGCCCGTCGTGACCCCTTTTCTCTTTCAGGAGGAGCAAGATGCGCAAGAAACTTTTCGTTCTCGTTGCCATGCTGTTGATTGCCGTGGTGGCGCTGGCTGCCTGCGGCAAACAGAGCACGGCAACCCCTGCCCCGGCCGCCACCCAGGCGCCCGCGGCAACCGAAGCCCCTGCCGCGACGCAGGCGCCCGCGGCAACCAAGGCCCCTACCAAATCTGCCGAGGTTGACTGCACCAGCCCCGATGTTTTCTGTGTGGGCCTGGTGACCGACGTTGGCCAGATCGACGACAAATCCTTCAACCAGTCGGCCTGGGAAGGCGTCAAAGAGGCCAAGGCTAAAGGCATTGCCGACAAAATTGATTACATTGAAACCACCGATGCCAAAGACTACGCGACCAACATCCAACTGTTTGCCGACAACGGCTACGACGTCATCGTGACGGTGGGCTTTGCGCTCGGTCAGGCGACCGATGAAATGGCTCAGAAATACCCGAACATCAAGTTCATCGGCGTTGACCAGTTCCAGGCCAAGCCGGTGGCGAATGTCGCGGGCCTGATTTTCCACGAAGACCAGGCCGGCTTCCTCGCCGGTGCGCTGGCGGCCATGCTGACCAAGACCAACACCATTGGCGCCGTGCTCGGCACCAACCTGGTGCCGCCGGTGGTGGCCTTCAAGGAAGGCTACGAACACGGCGCGAAGTACATCAAGCCCGATATCAAAACCATCTCCACTTACCACCCCGGCGGGTTGGATAATGCTTTCACCGACCCCGAATGGGGTGCTGCGACCGCCAAACAGGCCATGGACCAGGGCGCAGATGTGATCTTCGGCGCGGGCGGCAAAACCGGCAACGGTGCGCTCATTGAGGTGGCTTCCGCCGCCAAGTCCGGCAAGGATGTTTACTGCATCGGTGTGGACACCGACCAGTGGCTGACCGTGCCCGAGGCGCACCCCTGCCTGGTGAGCAGCGCGATGAAACTGATCACCCCCGGCGTGTTTGACCTTATCCAGAAAGCCAAATCGGGCGATTTCCCCAGCGGCAATTACTATGGCAAGACCGGCCTGGCGCCCTTCCACGACTTTGACGCCAAGATCCCGCAGGATGTCAAAGACAAGTTGAACGAAATCCGCAAGGGGCTGCTCGACGGAAGCATCTCCACCGGCTACAAGCCCGGCGGGTAATCATTCCCTCGGATAAGCAAAAGGCCTGACGGGCTTTGCCCCGTCAGGCCTTTTTTGTTCCCGCCCTATGTTGCTTTCGCCGCCTCACATGAGCTACCACACCAGCCGCGGCCGTCCCGGCCCGCCCAGGCGCACTGTGGCCGGGTCGGCAGGCCACACGCCGGGCACCGGTTTCCCGCAGCGGGGGCAGGTGCCCTCTGCCGTGATGTGGTATTCCTCAATCACGTAGCCCCAGCGCCGGATGAGCGGCGCCCCGCAATGGGGGCAAAAGGTGGTTTCGTATTCCCCCACATGGCCGGGCAGATTGCCTGCATAAACAAAATGCAGCCCGGCTTCCTGCCCGATTTCGGCGGCGCGAATCAGCGTTTCCACCGAGGTGGGGGGCGGGTCGGTCATCTTGTAATCGGGGTGGAAAGCCGTGACGTGCCAGGGAATGTTGGGGGAAACCGAGGCGATGAAACGCGCGGCATCCATCAACATGCCCAGGCTGTCATTATAGCCGGGGATCACCAGCGTGACCACTTCTACCCAGAACCCCATTTCGTGCGCCGAGCGGATGGTATCCAGCACCCGATTGAGATTGCCGCCGAGTTTGTGGTATTCCCGCGGGTCCATGGTTTTGAGGTCTACTTTGTAGCCGTCCAGCCAGGGCTTCAGGAATTCCAGCGCCTCCGGCGTGGCGTGGCCGTTGGAAACAAAGACCGTTTTCAGGCCGTGCTGTTTTGCCAGGCGGAAGACGCCGACCGCCCACTCGCCGGAAATCAGCGGCTCATTGTAGGAAGAAGCCATCGTAGAAGCACCGGTGCGCAGCGCCGCCTGGACGACGGCTTCGGGGGTGATGCGGCGGACGAAGCGGCCGGCCACGTTGGCCGCCGGGTCGCGCATGGCCTGCGAGGTGAGCCAGTTTTGGCAGAAGGGGCAATGCATGTCGCAGCCCAACATGCCAAACGTGAGGGCATCGGTCCCGGGCATGAAATGATAGAAGGGCTTTTTTTCAATGGGGTCGGCCTGCAGCCCGGCCACGTAACCCCACGGCACCATCAGTTTGCCCCCGCGGTTGAAGCGCACCTGGCACGCCCCGCGCCGCCCCGGCTTGATGACGCACCGGTGCCCGCAGGCCAGGCAGCGCACGCTGCCATCATCCAGCGGTTCGTAGAGTTCCCCTTCGGTGGTCAGGTTGTCAAGCAGTTCTCCTAATGTGCTCATGGCGTACCTCCTCTGCAGGTGCAGGGACGGCCGTTCAGTGCATGCCGTTTTGCCACAAGAGGAAATCGCGCAAGATAGAGCCGCCCACGAATTCCCGCAAAAGGGAATCATCGGGCACCAGCGCCGTATCTACGGGCACAAACCATTCCAGCAATGAAAGCAGGCGCTTGGCTTCAATGTGTGCCGGGGTGTGGTGGGGCACCTGCAGCAACAACGGGACGGCGAACGGCTTGAGCACCGCCAGTTCGTAGACCAGCGCGGAGTTGAACATCACATCGGCCTCTTCCTGGAAAGGGAAGATCCAGCGTTTCTCGCCGCGGCGCACGGCTTCCCAGCGGCCGATGGTGTCTTCGGCGGTGTAGCCGCGGTCGCGGGCGTCGCGCACGATGCGGCGAATGAGGCGCGTATCGGTGGTGGAAACCCGATTGTGGCAATCCAGGTTGAGTTGGGTCAGAGCCGAAACGTAAATGCGAAAGGTCTGCTCGCCCGGGATGCCCGGCAGCAGGCGGGGGTCCAGGCCGTGGATGCCTTCCATGATGATAATCTGCTCGGGGGCCAGCTGAATGACTTCCCCAGGCTCGCTGCGGCCTTCCTTGAAGTTGTAATGCGGCAGCTGCACTTCCTCGCCGCGCAGCAAGCGGCCGACATCGGAAGCCAGCCGTTTTCGGTCCAGCGCGTCAATGTGTTCAAAATCGTAATTCCCGTGCTCATCTTTGGGCGTTTGTTCGCGGTCCACAAAGTAGTTGTCCAGTTCCAGGGGGAAAGGTGAAAGCCCGTGGGTGAGCAGTTGCACCGCCAGCCGCTTGGAAAAGGTGGTCTTGCCGGAAGAAGACGGCCCGGCAATCAGCACCACCCGCACCTTGTCGCGGCGGCGGGCGATCTGACCGGCGATGTCGGCAATCCGCTGCTCGTGCAGGGCTTCGGCCACCAGCACGATTTCCCGAATGCGGCCGTTTCCCACGGCATCATTGAGGGCGCCGACGTTGTTGATGCCCAGCCGCCGCAGCCAGTCGCCGTATTGCTGGAAAGTGGTCAGCAGTTTGGAAGGCCGCGTCATCGGCGGCAGTTGGGTGGGCTTTTCGCGCTGGGGGAAGCGCAAAATGAAGCCGTGCCCGGCCAGCACCAGCCCAAACCAGCGCAAACGGCCGGTGGAAGGCACCATGTAGCCGTGGTGATAGTCCAGATAATCACCGAGGCGATACACCGTGAGGTAATCTTTGGTGCGGTGGCGCAGCAGGCGTACCTTATCGCCGTGGCCGTGCGACCGGAAATAAGCCATGGCTTCATCCAGCGGCATTTCGCCGCGCACAATGGGCAGGTCGGCCGCCACGAGTTCCCACATGCGGGCTTCCAGGCGCTGCAGCGCCGCTTCGTCCAGCGGCGGGGTGGTGCGGCAGAAATAGCCGCCCGAAACCACCGAATGATCCACGGCCAGGCGCCCGTTGGGGAAAAGTTCGGCAAAGGCCACTTCCAGCAAAAACACCAGCGAGCGGCGGTAAATGCGCATCCCGTCGGAATCGGCCAGCGTGACCGGCTGCACGCGGGCTTCCAGCCGGATGGGGTACGTCAATTCGTGCAACTCGCCGTTGACCACCGCCCCCATCAGCGGCGCGGGGAGTTCGTCGGCCATCAATTGCAGGAAATCGCCCACCGGCGCGCCGCGCGGCCCGGCAATCACCCGCCCATCGGGCAGGTAGATTTCTACCTCCGGAGAAGGTGCAACGACGCGGAAATCATGCTCGGGCATACTTGCCTCCTTTGACTGACGCGCGGGCCTTTGGACGCTCCAGCCCGCCCGCTGCCCGGAAGAGCCCAGGCTGCATTTTTATTGTAACACCGCGGCGCGTGTGGTATATTCCCCTCATGCGCTTCCGCCGCTGGACTTTTTTGCTCTTGCTTCTGCTGGCCGCCTGTGCGCCCGCAACGGCCACGCCCGCCGCGCCGGCGCCCCCCACCGCGACGCCCACACCCCTGCCGAAGCCGGTGGTCGTGGCGCTGCCTCAGTCGCTGGCGCCGGTGCGGGAAGCCCTGGAGACCTGTGCCCATGGCCTGAACGTCCCCCTGGCGGTGTTCTCGCAGTCCCAGCAAGCCGCCCCGCCCGGGACGGCCAACCTCCGCCTGTGGTGGGGGGAAAGCCCGCCCGAGGGCTGGCGCGCTTTCCCGCTGGGCCGTGAGCGGCTGGTGGCAGTGGTGCCCCGCGGCACCCCTGCCGCGCCCGCCGAGGCCGACCTGCGCCGCATGGTGATGGGGCAGGTTCAGGTCTGGAGCAGCACGCAAGGCACGCCCCCGCCCGTGGCGCTCTGGCTGCCGATGCCCGGCACGGCCGCACGCGCCAGGCTGGATGCCTGGCTTGGGGCCGCCCCTCGCCGCGGCGACGCTTCCCTCGCCCCCTCTCCCCAGGCCATGCTCACCGCCGTGCAGGACGACGCCGCCGCGCTGGGCTTCCTGCCCGCGGCGTGGCTGAGCGCTTTCCCCAAAGCCGCGCAAAAGGTGCGGGCGCTGCCAGTGCATCCTCCGGCCTGGGAAGCCCCCGTGCTGGCGCTCCTTCCGCGCCATGCGCCCGCCACAGCCGCGGCGCTGGCGGGCTGCCTGCAGCAGGGCCCGGGGCACGCCTGGCTGCAAAAGCACTATTCCCCTTAAACGCCCAGGCGGCGCGTGGAAGTTCCCACGCGCCGCCGATCCTGCCCATAAAACGGGGGAGACGGCAATTACCCCTTCACGCCGCCTGCCGTCAGGCCTTCTTCCAAAAAGCGTTCCAGCACCAGGAACAGCAGCACCACCGGCACCGTCATGATGGTGGAAGCCGCCATCACCACATGCGGCCGCGGGCTGGGGTCGCTGAAAATGGCCTGGATCTTGATGGGCATGGTGAACATCTGGCGGCTGTTGAGGAAGACGAAGGCATAGAGAAACTCGTTCCACGCAATCATGAAAGTGTAAACGAACACCGACACAATCGCGGGGATGGAAAGCGGCAGCGTCACCCGCCAGATGACTTCCAGCCGGTTGCAGCCGTCAATGAGCGCCGCCTGCTCAATTTCGTCGGGAATGGTGCGGAAGTAATTGGTGAGCATGTAGAGCGCCACCGGCAGCGTTTGCGCCAGGTAGGTGACGACCAGCACGCCGAGGTTATCCTGCACTTCAAAACCGACGGCGTCGCCGATTTTCGCCAGCATGGCAAACAGAGGGATGATGAGCAGCACCCCTGGAATGAGGTACACCGCCAGCACGCCGTTGAGCATCAGTTCCTTGCCTTTGAAGCGCAGGCGGGCAATGGCATACGCCCCCAGCACGCTCAAAATCACGGCAATCAACGCGGTGGGCACCGAAACCTTGATGCTGTTGACGATATTGCGCCCGAAATCCTGAAAATGCGGCGCGCTGGGGTCAAATAATTCCTTGTAGGCTTCCAGCCGCAAGGCATGGGGCACATACACGGGGTGGCGGCCGGCGATTTCCCGCTGGGTTTTGAACGAAGAGGAAACCATCCAGTAAAACGGGAAGAGCACCCCCACCAGGAAAAAGGTCAGCGTGAGCAGCCAGATGATCTTCCCCAGGTTCATCCGCCGCGCCATGTAGGTCAGGATATTTTCACGGTCGCGCATGGGGGCTCCTCCTCAGGCTTCCTCTTCGGAACGCATCACGAAGCGCAGGTAAACGGCAATGAACACCACCAGGAACGCCACCAGAATCATGGCAGCCGCCGCGCCGCGGCCGAAGTCGCGCAGGCGAAAACTGAATTCGTACACCAGAATGGGCAAAACTTTGGTGCCAAAACCGCCGCCTGTGAGCAGGAAGATGTCGTCAAATTTGTTGAACGTCCAGATCAGCCGCAGCAGGAAAACCGCACCGAGCACAAAGCGCAGTTCCGGAATGGTGATGTAGCGGAAGCGTTCCCACACATTGGCGCCGTCCACCTCGGCGGCTTCGTACAGGCTTTTGTCGATGGCCTGCAGCCGCGCCAGAATCATCAGCATGGCAAAGGGGAAATAACGCCACGCATCCAGCAAAATGACCACAATGAGCGCCAGGCCTCGCTGGGAAAGGTAAGCCATCGGCGCGTGGATGACGCCCAGGCGCATCAAAAGGTCGTTCATCACCCCCGAAGGGCGCGGGTCCAGAATCCAGCGCCAGACGAAAGCCACGCTCACGATGGGCGCGACGTAGGAAAAGAGGAACGTCGCCCGCACCAGCCCGCGGCCGCGGAAAGGCTTGTTCAGCAGCAAAGCCGCCACCAGCCCGCCGATGAGAGCCAAAAGGGTGGCGCTAAACGAATACACGATGCTGGTCAGCGCCGCGCCCATGTTCTGGATGCTGTGGTACTTGAAGGCAAAATCGGTGACCACGCGCTTGTAGTTTTCCAAGCCGTTGAACGGCGCATGGAAGACGTCGTTCAGGTTATGCAGCCCCACCGCGTGGAAACTGATCCAGATGCTGAAGAACGCCGGAAAGATGACCAGCCCAAAGACGATGATCAGCGTTGGGGCGAGCAGCGCCCACCCCAGCCGCGCCTCCTGGGCGCGCAGCGACCGCCAGCGGGAAACCACAGACATAAGCCACCTCGGTAAAGGCGAAATGGGCCTGCTCAACTCGGCAGCGAGCCGCAGATTCTGCAGAAGCCGAGCCACAGCGTTTCCTGAGGAGCACAACGGACGAGACAACGGGGCCGGCAAAGCGGGTTTGTGGCCGTAGTTCGTGGCGGTGTTCCCTGTTGCCGCGCACATCCACCGTTCTCTGCGCCATCCGCAGCCCGTTTTGCAAAAGCCCGAGCAGGGGCGGGGTAAAAAAGCCGAGGGATGGCGTTCACAACGGCCATCCCTCGGCAAGGGTGGAACGGCTACTTCTTCTGGTTCTTGCGGTCGGCGTAAAGTTGCTCCACTTGCTGCTGAAGCCACTTCGCGCCTTCGTCGGGCGTCATGCTGCCTTCCAGTGCGATGTTGCTGATGACCTGCGGGATGAGCAGGCGGCCTTCAATGTCGCCGATGACGGCGCGTTCGGTGGCGTTGTAGTCGGGGCGGAAGAGCCAGCGCTGCATGTGGTCGTAGCCGTTGGCGATTTCATCCAGCGTTTCGGGGCTGTAATACTTGAAGTATTTGCTCAAGCCCTTCCAGCCTTTCACCGCGCTCTTCAGCACCGGCACCTTGCCGAACGGCGCCAGGGCGAGGATATCCTGGTAGTTTTGGCCGGTCATAAAGAATTTGACCACATCGGCAGCCACCGGATCGGCGCCTTTCATGATGCCGAGGGTAACCAGCTGGCCATAAGTGGCCTGGCCGTTGGGGCCCTGCATCACAGGCGCAAAGCCGGTCTTCTTCGCCAGGTCGGGCACGGCAATCTGGATGTTGCCGCCGCCCTGTTTGCCGGAGCCTACGACCAGGTCGTCCATGATGTAGGTGGAATAGAAGAGCATGCCCGATTGGTCAAGTTCGTACATTTCACGCGCCCCGCGCCAGTATTGCGGGCCGGGGGCGGCGCAGCGCTGCAGGCCGGTGTAGAACTTCAGGGCTTCCACCATGTTGGGCGAATCCATCGTGACGTTGCCTTGCTTGTCAAACGGCCAGGCGTCGTTCGACATGGCAACCTGTTCAAACACCTGATGCGGGTAGTTCTGGCCGGGGTCGGTGGGCAGCACCAGAGCATACAGCAGGTTGCCGGTGCCGGGCAGTTTGTCGCAGGCGGCGTTGATGTCGTCCCAGGTGATGGGCGGCTTCAGTCCCAGCTGGTCAAAAATGTCTTTGCGGTACCAAATGGCCTGGATCCAGCCGTCGTAAGGCACGGCGGCGTATTTGCCGGTAGAGGGGTCGGTGACCATCTGCAGCGGGCCGGCGCGGAAATCATCTTTGCCAATGGAATCAATGGCCTTGCTCGCCAGGTTTTCGTCCAAAATGCCATCGGCGGCGAATGCGGCCACGCGCTCCACGCCCATGCGCACAATGTCGGGCAGGCGATTGGCGGCCTGCGCGGTGGCAATCCGCTGGCTGATGGTGGCTTCGTCAATGGGCACGATGCGGATTTCCACATCGGGGTGCAGTTTCATGTAGCGGTTGGCGACTTCCTCGTACCGCTTGACGCGCTCTTCTTCGTTGTCGGTCGTCCAGAATTCAATCACGTGGGTCGGTTTGGCCTGGACTTCTTTGGTTACGACAACCTGCTGCGTCACAACCTGGGTCACGACTTCCTTGACCTCTTTGGTGACGACGACCGTTGCCGGCGACTGCTGGCCGCAGGCCACCAGGACCATGCTGAAGACCAGCAGCAGCCCAAACAGGGCATAGAGTTTGCGTTTCATCTTGCTTTCCTCCTTAGAAAAAGCGACTGAGGTCAGAAAATTCGGGTAGGGCACACAACAGGATTTTGGCGAGGGCACCTCCTCAGGGTAGCGTGGATTGCCGCACAACGAACTCGGGTTTGAGCAAAACCTGGCGCTCGGCCAGGGGCATGCCTTCTACCAGGTTGATCAGCATGGAAGCCACCCGTTTGCCGATTTGGTAAATCGGCTGGTGGACGGTGGTCAAAGGGGGAAAGGTGTGCTGGGCCAGGGGAATGTCGTCAAAGCCGCTGATGGCGATGTCGCTGCCGATTTTCAAACCCTGCTCTTGCGCTGCCCGCATGGCGCCGATGGCCATCAGGTCGTTGCCGCAGGCAAGGGCGGTGGGCGGGGAAGGCAAGGCCAGCAGCTCCCGCGCCAGGGCATAGCCGCTTTGCTCGGTCAGCGCGCCGATGCGCAGGTAGGTTTCATCCAGCGCCAGGCCGCGCTCGGCCAGCCCGCGCCGGAGGCCTTCCAGCCGGTGCTGGGCAAACATCAGGTCCAGCGGGGGGGAAAGGTAGCCAATGCGGCGGTGTCCCAGGTCGGCCAGGTGGTGGGCAATCTGGCGCATACCTTCCACGCCGTCTTCGTCCACGTAAGGGAAGCCGTCGGCATCGGCGGTGCGCCCGAAAGCCACGAACGGGAAGCCGATCTGTTGCAGGAAGCGGATGCGCTCGTCGTTGGCGCGGGTGCGGATGATGATGAAGCCATCCACGCGCCGCCCTAACGCCGCCTTGCGGTAAGCCACCATTTCTTCTTCTCCGGGGGCGCGGGTGGAAAGCAGCAAATCGTAGCCCCGCTCGGCAGCCTGGTTGCCAACCCCGGCGACGAATTCGCTGAAAAAGGGGTCGGAAAAGCGCGGCCCAAACGTCGGCAAGATGAGGCCGAGGGTTTCGGCGCGCTGCTTCTGCAGGCGCTGCGCCATGACGTTGGGGGTGTAGCCCATCTCGCGGGCGACGCGCTGTACCAGTTCGCGGGTTTCCGGCGCGACATCCGAATAGCCATGCAGAGCCCGCGAAACGGTCGTCACCGATTTCCCCACCCGCCGGGCAATGTCTTTGATTGTGACCGCGTTGGCCATGCTGCCTGTCCTTTTGGGCTGATGGACGGGGCGTCCCGCCTTTTCCAAAACGATTTGGAAGCGCATTTACATTATAGGGAGAGTGAGGGCCTTTGTCAAGCAGTGAAGAGCACCCAAAGGTTGTGGGGAACACCCTCACGGCCGGGGGCAAATACCTGCCCCCGGCACCCCCGCATTCCCGCTCCACCCCGGCCAAACGCCGAAAAAAAGTAATTGCCTACCCAAATCGTAGCGCTGGCAATGCGAGGCGTGTTTTCACACCGCGTTTTTCTTTGGCGCCGCCGCCGCTGCGTTGACCCCACCCCCATCCCCTCCCCGCATGCGGGGAGGGGAGCAAGGGGAGGGGTATGGCAAAGGCGCAGCACATCAAGACGCCTGGAGGGCACCCCAGCGTAGGCAGTTACAAAAACAGGCCCTCGTAAGGCGGAACGGCGTCCCGCCCTGCAACATTTTAGTGCGCCGGAGGGTTTGTTCCGGCGAGTCTTGTTGCCATTTTATGGTACAATTCCCAGAACTTACCAAATGGTAACTCTCCGGCAGGCGGTTTTGCGTACGCCCTCCTGATCCGGTATGACCGGCAGCAGCAGGGCGCTTCCGGCGCCTGCCAATCAACGCACGGAAGGAGCAGAGAGATGAAAAATCGCAACCCTGTGCTGTGGGTGCTTTTCCTCGGCGTGCTGATGGCAGCCATTGACATTGCCATCATCGGCCCGGCGCTGCCGGCCATTCGCGACGGTTTTCACACCACCGACCGGGCCGTGGTGTGGGTCTTCACCACTTATTTGCTCTTCAACCTCATCGGCACGCCGCTGATGGCGAAACTTTCCGACCGGCTGGGGCGGCGCGATGTGTATATTGCCGACGTCCTGCTGTTTGCTGCGGGCTCGGTGGTGGTGGCGCTGGCTCCTTCGCTCACATGGGTCATCGTGGGGCGCGGCATTCAGGGCTTCGGGGCCGGCGGCATCTTCCCGGTGGCTTCGGCGGTCATCGGCGACACCTTCCCGCCCGAACGCCGCGGAAGGGCGTTGGGCATCATCGGTTCGGTCTTCGGCGTGGCTTTCCTCATCGGGCCGATACTGGCGGGGGTGGTGCTCAAGTTCTTCTCGTGGCACATGCTTTTCTGGGGGCCGCTGCCCTTTGCTTTGCTGCTGATTCCGGCCGCGTGGCGCTGGCTGCCTTCCACGGGCAAGGGGGGCAAGGGGAAAGCCGACTGGCAGGGCATGCTGCTGCTGGCGGCCTTGCTCAGCAGCCTGGCTTATGCGCTCAATCAGTTAGACGCTGCCCATCTGGCGGAAAGCGCCCGCTCGCCGCGGGTGGCGGGGTTCCTGCTCCTGGGGGTGGTGCTGCTGCCCGTGCTGGCGTGGGTGGAACGCCGCGCCGCTGACCCCATCATCCACCCGAGGCTGTTCGGCGGGCGCCAACTGGTGCTGGCCAACGCGCTGGCCTTCGGGGCCGGCGTGGTGGAAGGCAGCATGGTGTTCATCCCGGCGCTGCTGGTGGCGGCGTTTGGGGTCAGCGAGTCGAAGGCCAGTTTCATGCTGCTGCCGGTGGTGGCCACGCTTTCCATTGGCGCGCCGCTTTTCGGCCACGGGCTGGATAAAGTCGGCTCGCGGCGGGTCATCATGTTGGGCACGGCGCTGGCGGCCATCGGCACGGCGATGTTGGGCTTCCTGCACCTGAGCACGGCTGCGTTTTACACGGCAGCCATCCTCATCGGCTTTGGGCTTTCGGCGCTGCTGGGCGCGCCGCTGCGCTACATCATGCTGGCCGAAGCCCCGGCGGAAGAGCGCGCCTCGGCGCAGGCGCTGATTTCGGTGATGACGAAAGTCGGGCAAATGCTGACCGGCGCGGTGGTCGGCGCGGTGGCCGCCAGCATGGGCGGCGGCGTGGCCGGTTATGCCGCCTCGTTCCAGGTGCTGGGCGGCATCGCGGCGGTGCTTTTCCTGCTTTCCCTGCTGCTCAAACGGCGGGAAGCCGAGCAGGCTGCCCAGCGCCAGACGGCCTGAAGCCCGCCCCGGCGCGTTCCCTTTCGTGAGCATTTTGTTAAAACCCCCGGCAAAGGGAAGACGGCTGGTATAATTTGTCAACAGTGATGGACATCTCTCAACAGCCCCGCCCCGCTGCGGCGGAGGGGCGTTGTTGCCACTTAAGCGAACGGAGGTTTCTGTGAATACACCCCCTCGGAGCCGGGCTTCTACCCTTTACCTTTTCATCATCCTCGCCGTGGTGGCCGTGCTGTGGTACAGTTACGCCGGAAAAAGCGGGGAGCAAACGCCCCTCTACCTCAACCAGGTGGCTGCCGACCTGCACGCGGGCAAAATCGTCCGCATGGTGGTCAAAAGCACCTCGGTAGAGGTCATCTACAAAGACGGCACCAAACGCAATGCCAACATCGAGCCCGGGGAAGGCTTCCTGCGGCAGTTGCGCGACCTCGGCGTTTCTACCACCGACCTTGCCCCCGACCGCGTCAAACTGGATTTCCAGCCGCCCAGCATCTGGCCCGACATTTTCACCGGCCTGATGTATGTGCTGCCCATCATCCTGGTGGTGGCGATGTTCTGGTATCTGATGCGGCAGAGCCAGGGCGGGGGCGGCGGCGCGCTGGCCTTCGGGAAATCGCGCGCCCGTATGTTCACTGGCGACCGCCCCATGGTGACTTTTGACGACGTGGCCGGTGTGGACGAAGCCAAAGAAGAATTGCAGGAAGTCGTGGAGTTTCTGAAAGAACCCGAGAAATTCCTCGCCCTCGGCGCGCGCATCCCCAAAGGGGTGCTGCTGGTGGGGCCGCCGGGGACGGGCAAAACCCTGCTGGCAAAAGCCGTGGCCGGGGAAGCGGGCGTGCCCTTCTTCTCCATCTCCGGCTCGGAATTTGTGGAAATGTTCGTCGGCGTGGGCGCCAGCCGCGTGCGCGACCTGTTTGACCAGGCCAAGCGGCACTCCCCCTGCATCGTGTTTGTGGACGAAATTGACGCCGTAGGCCGCCAGCGGGGGGCGGGGCTGGGCGGCAGCCACGACGAACGTGAACAAACCCTCAACCAGTTGCTGGTGGAAATGGACGGCTTTGACAGCGACACCAACATCATCGTGATGGCCGCCACCAACCGCCCCGACATCCTCGACCCGGCGCTGCTGCGCCCGGGCCGCTTCGACCGCCGCGTGGTGCTCGACCGCCCCGACATGCGCGGCCGGGAAGCCATCCTCAAAGTGCATGTGCGCGGCAAGCCGATTTCCCCCGATGTGGATTTGAAGGTGCTGGCGCGCTCCACGCCGGGCTTCGTGGGCGCCGACCTGGAAAACCTGGTCAACGAAGCCGCCATCCTCGCCGCCCGCCGCGGCAGCCAGATTATTGAACAGCCGGATTTTGAGGAAGCCATTGAGCGGGTCATCGCCGGGCCGCAGCGCAAGAGCCGCGTCATCAACGAAGACGAAAAGCGCATCGTGGCCTACCACGAAGCCGGGCACGCGGTGGTGATGCAGGCACTGCCGGAAGCCGACCCGGTGCACAAGGTTTCCATCATCGCCCGCGGTATGGCCGGCGGCTACACCCTCACCCTTCCGGAAGAAGACCGCACCCTGATGTCGCGCCGCAAGGTGTTTGCCGACATGGTCGGCCTGATGGGAGGGCGCGCCGCGGAGGAACTGGTGTTCGACGACATTACCTCTGGCGCTTCCAACGACTTAGAGCGCGTCACCCGCCTGGCGCGCACCATGGTGATGCGCTGGGGCATGAGCGATGACCTGGGGCCGCTGGTCTATGGGAAGAAAGAGGAACTGGTCTTCCTCGGCCGGGAAATCGCCGAACAGCGCGATTACTCGGAAACCATCGCCGAACAAATCGACGCCGAAGTGCGCCGCCTGGTAAACGAAGCCTATACCCAGGCCAAAAGCCTGCTGCAGAAATACCGCGACAAACTGGACGCCGTCGCCCAGCGGCTGCTGGAAGAAGAAACCCTCTCGCGGGAGGAATTTGAAGCCATCTTCCCGCCGCCGGTGCCCAAGCGGGCCACCCCCAGGCCCAAAGGCAGCGCCGCCTGAAAGAAAGCGCAGGACTTGGGTTCACGATATCCAATCTGCCACCTTAACTCACGTTACGCAGCAGTGATTGACAGGCAGCAATTTCACCCTATGAAACCGTTGAACATTCGGCCTTTTCGCCCTCACCACTCCCTCTTCGCGGCGGCTCGGCCCCCTCTCCTCTCCCACTGGGAGAGGAGAGGGGGCGCGCAGCGGGGGTAAGGTGAGGGCGCTTAGATATGTGGATACTCAGCTGCGTAACATGAGACCTTAATTGAGATTGACGTTGCGTTGGAATCAGACGACTCTCAGAACATGACGAATATCGATTTTGGGCGCACTGCTTCGGACTACGCTCGGCACCGCGCCGGATTTCCACTCGTGCTCTTTCGCCGGTTGCAAACTTTTGCCATTGGCCTCCCTAACCAACGAGTGTTAGATATTGGTAGTGGCACGGGGAGCCTGGCGCGCGGATTTGCTGCCAGCGGTGGGCAAGTCGTTGCGCTTGACCGAGCCGCGCCGTTGCTGCTGGCGGCTTGCGAATTGGCCGAGAAAGAAGGGGTAAAATTAATGCCTGTAAGGGCTGTGGCTGAAGCATTACCTTTAGCAGCAGCCGTCTTTGACGTGGTCAGTGCGGGACAGTGCTGGCATTGGTTCCAGCGGCAGCAGGCGGCAGGAGAAGTTTTTCGGGTTTTGCGGCCCGGCGGAAAGCTGGTCATCACTCACTTTGACTGGCTGCCTCTGCCCGGCACTGTAGTTCAGGCTACAGAAGAACTTATCAAAACCTATAACCCTGCCTGGGCTGATCTTCCGGTGCTTAAACTGTCAGGCAGTACCGGTATCTATCGGGATTGGTTTATTGACGTGGCTTTTGGGGGATTCGTGGATATTGAGAGCTTTTCGTTTGATGTGGAAGTGCCGTACAGCCATGAAGACTGGCGAGGGCGTATACGGGCAAGCGCCGGCGTGGCTGCTGCAGGTCTTGCTTCAAAAACGATAGCCGCGTTTGATGATGACCTGGCTCGTCTGCTACGCCACCGTTTTCCTGAGGAACCCTTGCGAGTTCCTCACCGCGTTTTTGCTCTTATCGCCCACAAACCGATGAATTGAAAAATTGTGGGGAACTGTTCAGCCCGGGCAAGGAGAAACCACAGATGACGCAGCTTCCACAGATTCGCACCGCTTGCAACCCCAGAAAGCACAGAAGCGTCGCAGAAAACACAGAAGTTGACTTTGCGTCTTTGTTCCCTTTGCGCTCTTGGCGTGATGCCGTTGTAACCTTTGGTCTCCTGTGTGCCTCGGCGTTTTCATCGCAGGTGGGCTGAACAGTTACAAATTGTGGGGAACTGTTCAGCCCTGGCGAGGAGAAACCACAGAGATTTCACAAATCACAGCACAAAAACAGAAAATCTCTTTGCGCTCTTTGCTCCCTCTGCGTCTCTCGGCGTTTTCCTTCCCTGGCAATCTTGATGGGGTTTAGGGCTGGGTGTCAGCCGTGGGGGCGAGACGGCATCCCGCCCTACATTGCCTGCCCCAAGTAGGCTGAATGGATGCGCGAAAAAGGCGCGTGACCAACGCCACGCGCCCTGAAAGCATCCTTTTCCGGCCTTTACGGCCGCCGCACGACAAAGTTGTCAAAAAGGATATCGGTGCCTTTGGTGTCAAAGGTGCCTGCCAGCAAACCCGCATCGCCCGAGGGGGCCAGGCTGCCGTCTTTGACGGTCATGATGCGCTTGCCGTTTACGGTCAGGGTGAGCACATCGCCAATACAACTGGCCACCAGGTGATAAGTCGCATCTTTGCCCTGGGGCAGCTTGTCCGAAGGCACCATTTTGCCTTCTTTGTTCAAAAGTTTCTGCTCCCCGTTGACCACTTTGCCAATGCCGACGTAGCCGTCGCTGCTGATCACGAAGTAATAATAATTGTCGGCGTCTTGATAGCGGCAGATGATGCCGAAATCGTTGTCTTTCGGGCCGCTGTTGCGCACGGCGTCTACGGCGACCACAATATCGCCGTCAAAGTTCTTGCCGGGGTTGGCCCAAATGTCGGTCTGGCTTTCGTTCACCAGGATGCGATAGCGGCCGTCCACGTAATCGGTCAGGCTGCCCGTGGTGTCATCCTTCACCCGGTCCCAGCCGCTTCCCGGGTCGGAAAAATCATCCTGGAAAAGAATTTTGGCCTGAGGCGTGGCCGTGGCAGAGGGGCTTCCCCCTGAACCGCTGCCGAAACTGAAACTGCAGGCCATCAGCAGCACCACAAGGGCGGCCAGAAAAATCCACAAACGTTTCATTTTTTCACTCCTTTTCTCATCATGGGAGGCGCGCCGGCCGAAACTTTTGCAGCGTGCATCCGAAAGCGCCGCGCGCCGGGCAGGGAAACAGGCTTTGCACGTTTGTATTGTAGCATAGCCGCCAAAAACCTGCCGTCGGCACGCGGCGCGCCCGGCATCGGCCAACGCCGACGCCTTTGCAAAAAGCCTGCAAGGCAAGCCCGGCAAGCGAGGCCTGAGGATGCCGCCCTCCGGCAAACCCCGCGCGGGAAAGCGCGCCGCAGGGGGTAAAGTGGGTGCTTTTCTCCCCAGCAATCTTTTTGCCTCCCGCCGCGGCGCTGCGCGCTGCCCTACAATTTGAATTCCATCGGCACCTGGGGTTTGGGCGGGTGCAGGCGGCGTTCAATTTCCCGTTCCAGCGTTTCCTTGTCGGGAATCAGCCCCCGGGCTTCCCGCTCCCGCTGGCAGGCCTCGCAAGGGCAGAGTTTCCGCAAATAATCCCAGTTGTAGATGCCGTAGTGGTGGCCGTCTTCCCAAATGATGTTGAAGCCGTAATTGCCCACCGGGTCAATGGCCTTGATGTGGGTGCGGGGCGAATCCTCTTCGGGAAGGAAGAAGACCACCGGGTCGGGGTCGTGGTGCATGTTTTCGTGCCCTCCCGCGCACTCGGCGCAGGGGCAGGCGTTGCGGAGCAGGGAAAAGGAGTACACGCTCACGTGGCCGTCTTCCCAAACAATGGTCAGTTCGGCCTTCTTGCGGTCGGCGGTAATGCTGGCGGGTTTGATCATCGTGGTCATTGCAACCTCCACGGGGAAAATCAGGGGATTTTTGCTTTTGGGGAAACCGCGGCGCTGGTGAGGGGGTTTTCAGCCGCGGGGTAAGACCCCAGCAACTTGAGGAAAGCCGCCCGGGCCAGCAGCCCGACCAGCGCCTCGGCGCAACGCGGCTCCTGCCAGGCCCCCTCGCAATCCAGGTAGAAGACGTAATGCCAGGGGCGGTTGCGGCGGGGGCGGCTTTCCAGTTTGGTCAGGTTGAGGCCGCGGCGGGCAAATTCGTCCAGGCAGGCCACCAGTGCGCCGGGGCGGTGCGGCACAGCAAACACCAGCGAGGTTTTCATGCGCGCCTGCGGCTCGGCCTCACCATAGCCGATGACGAAAAAGCGCGTGACGTTCCACGCCCGGTCCTGCACATCTGCGGCCAGCACCTGCAAGCCGTAGATTTCGGCCGCCAGGCGGCTGGCCAGCACGGCGACGCCGGGCTGCGGGGCGGCGGCGAGGTCTTTTGCGCTGCCGGCGGTATCATACCACGGCTCGGCGCGCCAGCCGTGGGCGGCGAGGTAATCTTCGCACTGCGCCAGCGCCTGGGGGTGCGAGCGCACGGTGTGGATGTCTTCCAGGCGCGTGCCCGCGGGCGCAAGCAGATGGTGCCGCACCGGCAGGTAGATTTCGCCGCTCACCCGCAAATCGTGGGCCAGCAGCAGGTCGTAGGCCTTGTTGATAGAGCCGGCGACCGCGTTTTCTACCGGCAGCACGCCGAAATCGGCGCGCCCGCCTTCCACCGCCGCAAAAATCTCTTCAAAAGAACGGCAGGGCAGGGTCTGGGCTTCGCCGCCAAAGTGCTGCCGGATGGCTTCTTCGGAATAAGCGCCGTGCTCGCCCTGAAAGGCTACCGTGGTCATGGCTGCTCCTCCTCGCCGCGCCGGAAAGCGGCCAGTTGCCCGGCAATCCAGGCTTCCAGCGCCTCCCAGTCCACCGTTTGCAGGTGCAGTTGGTCGGGGCGCAGTCTGGCGGCTTCGCCAAGATAGACATGCACGATTTCATCCTGGGCTTTGGTGGTATTCCAGTGCACCAGCACCCGCACCACGCGCGGCATCTGCCCCGGCACGTTCATCTCGTGCCCGCACAGCAACGGCACATGCTTCCATCCCAACTGTCGGGCCGCCAGGGCGGGGAATTCGGCGTTCAGGTCGGGAGTGGTGGTCAGGGTGGCGCTGGCTACATCTTCGGCGCGGATGCCGTTGAGGTGAATCATCAGCGCCAGCAGGCGGCGGGTTTCCCGCAAGATGGCCTCACGGGTGTTTTCGGGCACGGTGGTGGCCCCCCGCACACCACGGCACATCAAGGGCATGGCAACCTCCTGGGGGTTATGCGGCTTCCAGCACCCGAAAGCGCACCACGGGCAAGGCGCGGCCAATGGCTTCCAGGCTTTCGTCGCTGCCGTCGTAAGGGTAGTGCAGCAGCCGGACCAGTTCACGCAGGGCCGTGGGGTGCGCTTGGGCATAGGCGCGCAGGCGTTCCAGCGCCTCGCTTTCCGGAAGCCGCTCCGCGTACGCCCGGTAACGCCGCCGCCCCACCTGAATGCGGACTTCCGGATGGTGCATCACGTTGCGGAACCAGTGCGACCGCTCGCCAAACCCCGAAGCCACATAATAGGCCCGTGGTTCGGCATCTTTGCCGATGATTTCCAGCACCGCGCGGCGCACCTTGCCGCTTTTGCGCCCGGTGTGCTCCAGCAGCAGGAAGCGCTCGTTGAGCAAAAAGCCGAGGTGCAGGCGGTAAATCCATATCGGCAGCCGCCAGGGGATGGCCTTCAGGCCGCGCGGCGGGGCAGGGGTATGGACAGTCATGGCTTTCTCCTTCCAAAACCTGCCAGGCGGGCAGGAATGCCCTTGTTATAGGCGCACAGGCGGCAAAAGTCAAGTAGAATTGGGGTGCAACCTCGCTCGCGCCGCCAGGCGCGCACACTTCACCCAAGCCCCCCGGCGGGGCGCCCCTCCCCCCAGGCCACACCATGCCCTCTGACCTTTCCCCCGAAACCTTTGCCCAGGCCGTGGCCGCGCTGGAAGCCATCCGCGACGGCCTGGATGTAATGACGGCCATCAAGCACCACCCGCTGCCGCGCGGGCTGTTGAGCAAGAGCGCCTTAGTGGCGGCCTACCGCCGCCTGGTGGAAAGCGGCGCGTGGGAAGCCGACCATGACCTGCTGGCGCGCATCCGCCTGAAGCCGGTGCGCTCGCTTTCGGGCGTCACGGTGGTCACGGTGCTCACCAAGCCCTACCCCTGCCCGGGCGAGTGCATTTTCTGCCCCGACGATGTGCGGATGCCCAAAAGTTACCTGCCCGACGAACCCGGCGCGCAGCGGGCGCTGATGCACGCCTTTGACCCCTACGCCCAGGTGCGCGCCCGCCTGGCCGCGCTGGAAGCCGTCGGCCACCCCACCGACAAAATTGAGCTGCTGGTGCTCGGCGGCACGTGGACGGCTTACCCGAAGGATTACCAGACGTGGTTCATCCGCCGCCTGTACGACGCCCTCAACGCCGACGACTGCCCTGCCGCGTGGCAGCAGGAAGGCGAGTGCCGCGCGCCTTCGCTGGCCGCCGCCCAGCGCCACAACGAGACCGCCCGCCACCGCAATGTGGGGCTGGTGGTGGAAACCCGCCCCGACCACGTTTCGCCGGCTTCCCTGCGCCGCCTGCGCGAACTGGGCGTGACCAAGGTGCAGGTGGGCTTCCAGAGCATGGACGACCGCATTTTAGCCCTCAACAAGCGCGGCCACACAGCGGCAGACAACCTGCGCGCCGCGGCGCTGCTGCGGGCGGCGGGCTTCAAAATCGTGGCGCACTGGATGCCCAACCTGCTGGGTGCCACGCCGGAGAGCGACCGCACCGATTTCGCCCGCCTGTGGCAGGGCCTGTGCCCCGACGAACTGAAAATTTACCCGGCTCAACTGCTGCCCGGCACCGAACTCTACGAAATCTGGAAAGCCGGGAACTACACCCCCTACACCACCGAGGCACTGGTTGACCTGCTGGCCGACGTGAAGGCCACCGTGCCGCCCTATTGCCGCATCAACCGGGTGATCCGCGACATTCCCTCCACGCACGTGGTGGCGGGCAACAAGCGCACCAGTTTGCGGCAGGATGTGCTCGCCGAAATGGCGCGCCGCGGCACCCGCTGCCGTTGCATCCGCTGCCGTGAGGTGCGGGGCAAGCCCGTGCGCCCCGAACTGCTGCGGCTGGAAGACTTCACCTACGCCGCCGCCCACGCGGAGGAGCACTTTTTGCAATTCGTCACCCCCGACGACCGCCTGGCGGGCTTCCTGCGGCTTTCGCTGCCCCGCCCCGAAGCGCCCGATGTGGGCATGGCCGACCTCGCGGGGGCGGCCATCATCCGCGAAGTGCATGTTTACGGCCAATCGCTGCCCGTAGGCGCGGCCCAGGAAGGCGCAGCCCAGCACATCGGCCTGGGCACGCGACTGTTAGCAGAAGCCGACCGCATCGCTCGCGCCGCCGGCTTCCGCCGCATGGCGGTGATTGCCGCGGTGGGCACCCGGCAGTATTACCTGGAACGGGGCTTCACGCGGGGGGAGGTGTATTTGGTGAAGGGGCTGTCGCGGGTATAATGAGGTTATGCAACTGCCGCTGGAATACACCTTGCCTCAACCTCAACTGCGTCCCGAAGTGGTTGCCGCCCCCTCGCAAGCGGCCAAACTGCGCTTGCTGCTGGAAGGCGACCTGAACTTCCACGGCCAAAAGGGGGAAGACCCGCTACATGCGCTCCATCCTTTCCCTGCAAAATTCCCGCCGGCGTTGCCGCGGCTTTTCATCCGCCACCTCACCGGGCCCGGCGACCATGTGCTTGACCCCATGATGGGTTCCGGCACTACGATTTTGGAAGCCCACCGCCTGGGGCGTGTGGCGTTAGGTACCGACATTGACCCTTTGGCGCTGCGGTTAGTGGCGGCCAAAGCCAACCCGCCGGCCCCCGCATTGTTTGAATCGGCTTTCCACGCCGTGCTCACCCGTGCCCGGCAAATGCTGGAAAACCCCCAAGACCTTGCCGTTTTGCGGGAAACCCGCCTGGACGCCCCCACCCGTGCCTTTGCCGATTACTGGTTTTTGCCTCAAACCCAGCAGGAACTGCTTGCTTTGAGCGCGGCCATTGAGGAAAGCCCGCCTGCCATGCAGCCTTTTTTGCGGGTGGTGTTTTCCAGCATCATCATTGCCAAATCGGGGAGCGTGGCGCAGGCACGCGACCTTTCCCACACCCGCCCCCATAAAGTAGCAAAAGCCCCCCGCTCGGCAGTGGAAGCCTTCCGTGCAAAAGCACGGCGGGCTTTACGCCTGTTGGCTCAAATGCCGCCGCGCCCATCGGTTTCCCCCTGGTTGAGCGAAGCCGATGCCCAGCGCCTTCCTTTTGCCACGAACAGCGTTCACCTCATTGTGACGTCGCCGCCCTATGCTGCCAACGCCATTGACTACATGCGGGCGCATAAGTTTTCGCTGATTTGGTGGGGCTACAGCATTCGGGCATTGGGCGCTTTGCGGAAGGAATACATCGGCGGCGAGGCGTTGCAGGGCTTTGAAATGGAAGCCCTGCCGCCTGCAGCCATGCAGGCCGTGGCTGAAGTTGCCGCGGTGGATGCCAGAAAGGGCAAAGTGCTTCACCGGTATTTCTCTGAAATGCGCCGGGGATTGAGCGAAATGGGGCGGGTGCTTGCGCCTGAAGGTGTTGCCGTGTTGGTTGTGGGCGAGAGCACAATGCGCGGCGTGCCTGCTCGCGTGCCCCAAAGCCTGGCTGCCATTGGCGAGCAGGTAGGGCTGCGCTGTGTGGGCATTGGCGAGCGTCAGTTGGACCGCGACCGCCGGATGATGCCCACGCGGCGCGGCGGCATTGGCTCAGCTATTGAAAAGCGGATGCACTCGGAGTATGTCCTCGGCTTTCTCAAAGAGGGAGATGTGTCATGACGCCCACGGTGTGGCAAAACTTGCGGCAGCGTTATCATCGCGCGCTTTGCGATGAGGTGGTTTGGCTTTCCTCGGCGGGCTATCCCAACAATGCCGATAAGAGCAACAAAACCAGCCGCGAGGTTGCCCGCTTGATGTGGGAAAGCATTGCTACAAACGCTGGTTGTGGCCTTTCGCGGAATGAGCGCAAGCCGCAGCAGGTAGGCAAATCCTTTGAAGGCGTTACCCGCCGTTACCTTGAGGAAGCCTTTGGCTTGCTGCAACACCTTCGCCCCGGCGACTGGCGTTTTTACCTCAATGCACACATTCAGGATTTCGCCCAATACCGCCATTTGGCCGACCTGACCGAGGCGCTGCACGCGCATCCGGCGCTGCGGGCGGCATTGGGGGATTACCTCATTGCCCCCGACATCATTGTGGCGCGTGAGCCGCTTCCTGACGAAGCGATCAATCGGGGAGAGAAGCTCGTTGAAGGGCGCACCATCGCCGGCCTTTCACCGTTGCGCCGGGTGAACAACACCGTGCCGCTCTTGCACGCCAGCATTTCCTGCAAATGGACCATCCGCAGCGACCGTTCGCAAAACGTGCGCACTGAAGGGCTGAACCTCATCCGCAACCGGAAAGGGCATACACCGCACATTGTGGTGGTTACTGCCGAGCCGCACCCGGGCAGGCTGGCTTCCCTTGCGTTGGGCACGGGCGACCTGGATGGTGTGTATCACGTCGCTTTGCCCGAACTTCAGCAGGCGGTTGCGGCAGTCGGCGATGAAACAGCCCAGGGCCTGCTTGAAACCATGATTTCGGGGCAGCGCCTGCGCGATATCAGCGACCTGCCGCTTGATTTGGCCGCCTGAGCCACAAAAAACGCCCTGCTTTGGCAGCAGGGCGTCTTCGTTTTACTTGCAGTGTCAGGGTGCTGTGGCTACACAACTGCCCGCGCCGCCGGCTTCCGCCGCATGGCCGTGATTGCCGCCGTGGGCACCCGGCAGTATTACCTGGAACGGGGCTTCACGCGGGGGGAGGTGTATTTGGTGAAGGGGCTGTCGCGGGTTTAAGCGCTATCTTTTCGCTTCTTCTCCCGCTCTGCCAGCCAGCGCTTCAAAGAGGTTTGGCTTTCGGTGGAACGTTTCCCTAACAACAAGCCTTCCACGCCAATGTCTTCATCTATGTCTGGCCAGTGGATGCCGTACCCTGCTCCTGCAATCTCAAAGTGTTGCCGTTCCGCCTCTGTTGCATACACCAGCCGCGGATACCAACTCAGGGGTACTGAAATCGTCCGCCCATCCTCTAAATCCACGCTGAGCGTATCTTCGCTTACCCGCACAGCCATGATCTTAGGCCATGCTACCGTGACTACCGCAGAAGTCATCCCATCGCTCCCAAAGCAAAGCGATTTGCCTTTGTAACAATCGTTCAATGCGCCGCAATTCGGCCCGCCCGTATCCGTAGTTTGCCGCTAAAGTGACCACCGGGTCTAACCAAAACT
>JALUXH010000198.1 GCA_027019065.1 Anaerolineales bacterium | reverse complement strand
CAGCCCTGGCTTCCCTGAGCCCGCACGCCCAACTTGACCCCGCCGACCTGCCCGCGAGCATCGACCTGGTGAGCGCCCGCACCGAATTCTATGCCCGCCCCACCGCCCTCCCCACTGTGGCCCACGGCAGCATCAAACTCGACCTCCACCGGCGGGATTTCACCATCAACACCCTCGCCCTGCGGCTGGACGGGCGGCACTACGGCGAACTGCACGATTACTGGGGCGGCTTAGACGACCTGCGGCGGGGCGTCATCCGCGTGCTGCATTCCCTCTCTTTTGTTGATGACCCCACGCGGATGCTGCGCGCCGTGCGCTTTGAACAGCGCTTTGGCTTCCACATTGAGCCGCGCACGCTGCAACTGCTCCACGATGCCCGCGACCTGCTTGTCAAAATCTCCGGCGACCGCATTCGCCACGAACTGGACGCCATGCTGGACGAGCCGCGAGCGGCGGCCATGTTAGGGCGCGCCGACCAACTCGGCCTGCTGGAAGCCATCCATCCGGCGCTGCGGTGGACGCCCGCCGCCGAAAAGCGCCTCGCACGCCTGCAGGAAACCCCCTGGCCGCCCCCGCCGCCGTGGGACGACCTGCCGCCGCGCCTGCGCGGCATCCCGCTGAAGCGGGCGCTGGCCTATGCCCTCTGGCTGATGGGCGCAGACGCCATTGCTCCCGCACGCCTGACCGACCTCGCGGCGCGGCTGGGCTTCCCGCGGGCGCTGCGCGAAGTGGTGCAAAGCGCAGCCGTGCTCGCTGCCCGCGCCGACGACCTGCTGCGTGCCCGCCCCAGCCAGGCTACTTTCCTGCTGGAAGAGCATCCCCTGACTGCCGTGTACGCCCTTTGCCTGACGGCGGAAAGCGCCGACCTGCAAAAGGCGTTGCGCGCCTACGCCGGGCAGTGGCGGCACATCCGCCCGCGTACCGACGGCCACGCCCTGCGCGCCCGCGGCGTGCCCCCCGGCCCGCGCTACAAACGCATCCTGCGCGCCCTGCGCGCCGCCTGGCTGGACGGCGAAGTCCACACGCCCGAAGAAGAAGCCCGCCTGCTTGAGTTTTTACTTGCCAGGAAGACAACCTCGGAATAACCTTTTGGTGCCTCGGCGGCTAATGCATTCTCAAACAAGGTTTTGGTAATCCCAAAAGCGCAATCGGCCCCACTTGTGGCAGGAGCTCACCCATCCCCCGCTGAGCCTCGCTTGGCCTTCGACTCCGCTCAGGCCAGGCACTCAGGCCGGGCGCTCGGCTCGTCTGCCCCCTTCCCTCCCTTACTAACTCATGTTACGCAGTTGAGCATCAACATATCTAATCGCCCTCACCTTACCCCCGCTGCGCGCCCCCTCTCCTCTCCCACTGGGAGAGGAGAGGGGGCCGAGCCGCCGCGAAGCAAGGCTCTGGGGGAGTGGTGAGGGCGAAAAAGCCGAATGTTCAACGGTTTCATAGGGTGAAATTGCTGCTTGTCAATCACTGCTGCGTAACGTGAGTTACTAAGGGAGGGAAGGGGGCGGCTACGGTGACGCGGCAGCGTCGCCGTAGCGGGGGTAGGGAGAGATCAAGCAAAGCGACTTGGCCTTGAGCACCGCCGTGGGGTCTAAACCCATTATCAGGGTAAAAAAGCCCCGCCCCTTTTCGGGGCGGGGGGCGAAAGCGCCGTGTAAGCAGGTTTCCGAGGAGGCAACCGCTGGATGGATGGAGGTTTTTATACCACGGCGCGCGCCAACACAGGACGGAACTTGTATCCGTAAATGATTAACCCCCGTTCCTCCCGGTCGTTGCGCAATTTCCGCGTCACCATTTCCACCGGCATCCCGGCGTAAGGTTCCACGTCGCCCAGGTCGGTGAGTTGGGCGGTGAGTTTGGGGCCTTCGTCAAGTTGGATGAGGGCAACCACGTACGGCGCCTGCTCGGTGAAGGCTTCAGGGGGCTGGCGCACGGTCGTCCATGAAACCACGGTGCCGGTGCCGACGAAGGTGTAAGTCTGTTTGGCTTCCAGACCGCAGTGGGGGCACACATCCCGCGGGGGGAACAGTTTTGCGCCGCAGTGGGGGCAAACCTCGCCCTCCAGAGCGTAGCGCTGCTTGCGTAAGCGCCAATGGCGTGAGATTTCCATCGCACACTCTCCTGCCTGAGAAATCGGATTGCCCTCATTGTGCGCCCGGGGAACTGTCAGAAACTATCAGAATGCCGTGAACCGTTCAGCCTGCTCACAATGAGCGGGCAAAAGGGAACAAAGGAGGCTGCCTGCTCGGCCGGGGTGGCTCCCAAAGCTTCTTTGCTGCCGCGCGGGGCGGGATGCCAGCCCGCCCTATCCTGTACCTCGGCTCGCCGCTAAAGGCCGAACGGTGATGTTCCAATCTGTGCGAAGCCGTGAAATCGGTGGGTGTTTTTCTGCGGAATCTGTGGTTTTCCTTGCTGAGGCCGAACAAATACGCCCCCGGAAGAAGGCCGCGGCTGTGCCGGGGCGCGGCGGGGGGCGGGGCTGGATGTGGCTTTGGGGGCGGTGGGGGGAAAGGGGGGGGGGGGTGTTAAAGCAGAATCGGGGCACCGCCTTGTTCCCCCTGGTGCCGCCGATTCCGCCATCGCAGGTCCCCTGCTTCCTGCATCTGGTATGCCGGGTGGTCAGTATTGTGCCCATAGTGTAACGAGAGGGGTTTGCCAAAAGTTTGCCAAAACGGCCATTTCGGGCGTTGAAATATAAAAAATTCGTTAATGTTGCCTTAATGCCCCGGCTTGTTGCCGGAAAGCCGTGTCCGGGCAGCTTGCCACAGGGGGGACAGGCTGCCGTAGGCCCAAAAGAGTCTTCGCGCGTAATTACCTACCCAGACAGCGCCACGGATAGCCTTGTGCCTGTGAACGCACACAGAGGACACAGAGGGCACCCACACGCTTTCCTTTTTTGCAGGCGCTTTTTGGAGTGCGGTGCCTTGGCACCGCTTTGGAAAGCGGCGACTCGTCGCCGCACTCCAAAGAAAAACTGCCGCCAGAGGCGTTTTGCCACCACGTAGGTAATTACCTTCGCGCTTTTGTTGACGTCTGATTTTGGCCGTGATAAAATTGTGCTCGCACGGGCGCGTAGCGCAACGGTAGAGCAGTGGCCTTTTAAGCCATTGGTTGCAGGTTCGAATCCTGTCGCGCCCACCAAAACAGCCCCCAAACGGGGGCTGTTTTCTTTTTGAACACGAGTTCATCGTTTCCGGGAGCGAGGAACAGGTCTAACTTCCCGACATTTGGGGAAATTGGGACAGCCGTAAAATTGTTTCCCCTTGTGAGGGCCCTGACGGACGGTCCGCAAAACCATCGGCACGTGACATTTTGGGCATAAAGGCACGCCATCAGCCGTAAATCCTTCTTCGGGAACCGGTTGTCGGGCTGCAGGAGAAGGCGAGGGTTGTTCTCGTAGAGGCAAGTGCGGGGAAAGGCGAGTAATGATACTTTGTGAACTGTAGCCTTTTCGTACAGGGAAACGTACCAATGGCAGCCCGGCGGCCTGGAAGGCTTCATCGACAAACACGTCGCGCGCTTGCCTGTCAGGGCGCTGGTGACTGGCGTCATCCAGTTCGATACCGACCAATGGGCGCATCGTACGGCTGTGAAGGATGAGGAAATCCACATGCCTTTGAGCAATTTTGTTAAAGTATGAGAAATACGTTCTGTTTGAGCGTCCACCGGGCACGAAGAAAATATCGGCCAGTCGGACTTTGGCCAAAACGGTGAAACGCTCATCCAGCACGCTGGTGAGCACTTTGTAGAAAGAATACTCCGCGTAAGAAAGAAAGTCATCTCGTAGTTTGTAAGGTAGCGTATTTTCTTCAAAGATTTCTTCCTTTAGAGCAGCGGGACGGCTCGCCGGCGCAGATTTTAGAAAAGGTAGCAACACACTCAGGCAGCCAGAAGATTTTTCACTCATTGTAGCCTCTCTGATGGATTTGCCCCGCAAACGCGGGCAGTGCTTCTTCCCCTTGCGGCGTTTCCACCACATAGTGCGGCAGCCAGGCGATGCCGAACAGTTCCACCAGCACGTCTTTTTTGTACGGCCGCACCGGAATTTCGGTTTCGTCTTCCACAATGTCGGCCCATTTGCGGCGGATGTCTTCCAGCGCGGCTTCTTTCTCTTTCTCCAGGTCGGCAATTTGCTGCTTGTAATCGGCAATCGCGGCTTCCGATTCCTCAATGTCGGCTTTGGCCTGCTCGGTCAGGCGGTGCTTGGTGAGCGAGGTACTCATCCGCCGCCGGCGCCCCATGAACAGGCTGAGGACGTTTTCGGCGTGGGTGCCGAGTTCTTCCATTTTGCGCTGCTGATATTCTTCTTCGTCTGCGGTCAGTTCCCGTTCCTCGCGCGCCAGCCGCTCTTTCAGGCGTTCAATTTTGCGGTCGTATTTGGCTGCGGTTTTGTCCAGTTCGGCCTGCATTTTTTCGCGGGCGGCCTCGGTGCACATCCGTCGGAAGTCGGCCTGGGAAACCTCCGGCCCGGCGTACACTTTCAGGGCTTCGTTGGCCCGGATGGTCACTTCGGTTTCCCGATAGACGAAGTCGGCGAAGTCGCGGCGCAGGGCTTTGAGGGTTTTGGCGTCGGTGAGGGGGGCTTCCAGGGGGGCGAAGCGGGCTTCGGGCAGGGGGGCGCGGTCAAAGGTGCGGTCGTCCACGGCGTGTTCCCGCAAGAAATCTTCCCAGCGCACCACGCCGCTGCGCTCGGCTTCTTCCACCAGCGCGGTGCGGGTAATTTCGCTGTTCAGATGGTATTTGCGCTGGGTGAGCCGCACCCGTGCCTGCGCCAGCAGCACCGGGCGGTAAAGCACCGCCGCGGGTTTGGCTTCCGGCGGCAGGGTGCGCTTTGCCTTTTGCAGGGCTTCGGAAAGGGTGAGGTTCTGGGGCAGGAAGTATTCCGCCACGCCGCGCGGCACGGCGGGGCGGGTGCTGGTGCCCGTTTTTGGGGAAGCCGCCGCGGGCTTTTGGGCAGCGGTAGTCGTCTGGGGCGCGGCGGGGGCGGCTTCCTGCACCGGGGCGGCCTCGGCGCCCGCTAACCGGTTGAGCGCCGGAATCTGGGCGCGGGTGAGGGGGCCGGGCAGGTAGTTCATCGCCCAGCGGGTGTGAAAGACCACCGGCTTGCTTTCGTGCACATTGTGCAGCAGGAACACCCGCTTCCGCAGGCTGGAAATCAGGCGGTCGTAGGTCTGCCGGTCCACGCCCGGGGAAGCCCCCTGCAGGCCGTCCAGCAGGCGCTGCTTGTCGCGGTCGGTCTGCAGTTTGCCGATGGCCCAGGTGCCCATGTTGGAAAGCGCCTTGTAGTCCACATCCACCGGGTTTTGCGTGACCAACATCAGGCCGAGGCCGAAGGCGCGCGCCTGCTTGAGCATCCGCAGCATGGGCTGCTTGGAAGGCGGGTTGGCGGTGGGGGGCAGGTAGCCGTAGATTTCGTCAAAGTAGAGGATGGCGCGCAGCGCGTCGGAGCCGGGCTGGGTGCGCATCCAGGTTTCCACCGCCGCGAAGAGCAGGGTAATGAAGAACATGCGTTCCTGGTCGCTGAGGTGGGCGAGGTAGAACACGCTGTGCCGCGGCTTGCCGTCGGGGGCGTAGAGCAGGTTGGGGATGTCTAAGGGCTGGCCGGTGAGCCAGGTCTGGAAGGTGGGCGCGGCGAGGATGTTGTTGAGCAGCATCGCCAGTTCGGCGCGTTCCTGCGCGGGGAAGAAGGTTTCCAGGTCAAACACGCCGAGTTTTTCAAAGGGCGGGTTTTGGGTTTGCAAAATCAGTTCGGCTAAGGTCAGGTCTTTGCCCTGCTGCCACGCGTGCTGGAAGATGTTGCTCAGTAAAATGTGTTCGCGCGAGCGCACGGGGTCAACATCCTGCATGCCCACCAGCCCGAGCAGGGCGGTGACG
Organism: Anaerolineales bacterium; assembly: GCA_027019065.1. GTDB lineage: Bacteria > Chloroflexota > Anaerolineae > Anaerolineales > DRMV01 > DRMV01. Next base: position 3,027 of record JALUXH010000198.1, on the reverse strand, counting down.
GTGCCCTGGATTTTTTCCAGCAGCAGTTCGCGGTTGCCTTCCCACGGGATGTCGGGGGCTTTGAGGGAGGCCAGGATGGAGATGGGGATGCCCGCGTCGGAGCCGGGGGTGTAGATGGCGAAATGGGCGGCGTTGGTGAGGGCGCGGATGCGGTCGGGGCCGATGCCCCATTTGGCGAGGCCATTGCGCCACAGGTCGGCGGTGGCTTGGGCAACCTCGGCCACGGATTTGCCCTCGCGGCGGGCTTCGTCGGGGTTGATCCACGGGGCGAAGTCTTCGGGGCGCAGTTCGGGGAAGTGTAGCAGCGCGTTGGTGATGTCGCCCTTGGGATCAATCAGCAGCGCGGGGATGCCCTGCAGCGCGGCCTCTTCCAGCAGGTCAATGCACAGGCCAGTTTTGCCGCTGCCGGTCATGCCGACCACGAAGGCGTGGGTGGTCAGGTCGTCGGGGTCGTAGAGCACCTTCTCGTCGGTGGGTTCCCCCTTTTTCAGGTCATAGATGTTGCCCAGGTAGAACTTGCCGTGGGTGTCGAGCATGATTTTCCTCCGGGTGGAACCACAGATTTCACAGATTAGCGCAGATTTTTTTCTGTGAAATCTGCGTAATCTGCGGTTTCTTTCATGGCCGCGCGCCCAAGAATTGTAGCGCATATTTGGCGTCTGCGTCATGGGGGTTGGCTTCCAGCGCGGCGCGGAATTCGGCGATGGCGTCGCGCTTCTTGCCCAGGCGGTAATAAGCCCAGCCGCGCCAGAGGTGGGCCTCCTCGGAGTTGGGCGTGATTTGCAGCGCGTAGTCGGTGAGGGCAAGCAGGTCTTCAAAGCGGGCAGTGTGGAAATAGGCAATGAAGGGGCCAAACTGATAGCGCAAAAAGCGCTGGGGCAGGCCGATCTTGAGGGCTTTGTCGTAAGCCATCGCAGCCTCGCCGTAACGTTCAAAGTAGAGCAGGTTGGTGCCCAGGTTGAACCAGGCGTAGGCATCGTTGGGGTGTTCCTGCGTGGCCTGCTGCATGGTTTTGAGCGCCTTTTGGCGGTTGGTGTCGGTGTTCCAGTCTGCGCCGAGGAGCGCCTTGACCGCCTCGGTGCGGGTGTTGGGGAAGACGAGGATGTAGACGAAGTTGAAGGCTTCCCAATTGTGCCACAGGGTGTCGTACGCCACCTGCCGGTTGGGGCCGCGAAAAGAATCTTGGGTGATAAATTGCCCCGCGGCGTCGTCGTAACCCGTGATGAGCAGATAGTGCGCCGCCCAGCGGTCGTCATTCGGCCAGTATTGCTCTTCAAACATCATGCTTTCTTCAATCATCACCGGCATCCCGGAAGCCAGCACGCGCTTCAGGGTTTCCAGGCTGCCGCCCACGCGGTAGATCATGCTCATGCCGTGCACATCGTTGTTGACAAAAGCGGCCAGTTCTTCCACATTCACATTGCGGTCGCCGCGCTTGGGCTTGACCACCCGCGAAATGTCATACTGGTCGCCTTCCCAGCCCCACCAGCGCAGGTAGAGGGCTAAGGTGGTGGGGCCGCAGTTGTTCCAGTCCTGCGATTCCCACTTGGGGGGCTTGAGCAGCACCTGGGGCGGCAGCGGCGTGGGGGAGGGGGTGGGCGTGGCGGTGGGGCCGGCGGTGGGCGTCGGGGTGGGGGAAGGCGTCAGGGTGGGCGTGGGTGTCGCGGCGCTGGTTTCCGGCATGGCGGGCTTCGGCGTGGGCGGCCTGGCTGCCGCAGGATGCAGCGACATGCGCAAGGTGGTGCGCACCGCGTCCAGCCGCCATGCCAGCCGGCGGTGCACCGGCGGCAGGAAGTACAGGCCGACGAGCGCAATCAGCGCGAGGAGTGCGCCGAGGAAGTAAAATCGCAGGGAGGTTTTCATCTCTATGGTGTGTCTCTTCAGCCTCGTTCAGAAAAAACCACAGAAAGCGTAACTGCCTACGCTGGGGTGCTCTCCATGCGTTTTGATGCGCTGTGCCTTTGCCGTACCCCTCCCCTGGCTCCCCTCCCCGCATGCGGGGAGGGGACGGGGGTGGGGTCAACGCAGCGGCAGCGGTGCCAAAGGAAAACGCGGTGTGAAAACACGCCCTGCATTGCCAGCGCTACGATTTGGGTAGGTAATTACCGGAAAGCACGAAAAAATCTTTGCGTCTTTGCCTTCTTTGCGCTCTTTGCGTTACGCTTTGGCTTTTCTGTGTTATGCTCGTGTTATTCGTGATCTGTTTTCCCAGGGTTGAACAGTGACTCTGTGGTATCCTTAAACGCCCCGATTTTACCACCCTCTTACGGACAAAAAGGTTATGCGCTATTACATCTGGACGATTGGCTGTCAAATGAATGTTGCCGACTCCCACCGTGTGGCGTCGGCGCTGGAAAAACTCGGCTATCGGGAAGCCTCCCGCGCCGAGGATGCCGACATTGTGGTGCTCAACACGTGCGCGGTGCGCCAAAGCGCCGAAGACAAGGCTTACGGGCGGCTGATGTCGCTCAAGCCGCTGAAACGCAGGCGCCCCGAGATGGTCATCAACATGATGGGCTGCGTGGTTGGCCTCAAGGGGCACGAGCGGCTGAAGCAGCGCTTTCCCTTTGTGGATGTGTTCTCGCCGCCTTCCGACCCCGGCCCGCTGCTTTCCTTCCTTGCCCAGCGCGAGCATAAGCAAATGCAAGAAGCCGAAACCGCCCGCCGCTTTGCCCTGCAGGATGGCGACCTGGCATTGCCGCGTGCCCTGCAAGGGCGGCTGGTGAGTGAACACGTGCCCGTGGTGCTGGGCTGCTCCCACGCCTGCACCTATTGCGTGATTCCTTACCGCCGCGGCGTGGAACGCAGCCGCCCGCCCGAAGTCATTTTGGCCGAGGTGCGCTCGCTGGCCGCGCAGGGTGTGAAGGAAATCACCCTGTTGGGTCAGATTGTTGACCGCTACGGCAAGGATTTGGAAGGCGTGAACCTGGCGTGGCTGCTGCGCCGCGTGCACGAGGTGGAAGGCATTGCTCGCATCCGCTTTTTGACTTCGCACCCCTTGTGGATGACCGACGAATTACTGGAAGC
>JALUXH010000197.1 GCA_027019065.1 Anaerolineales bacterium | reverse complement strand
TGCACCGCGGCCGCGAGGCGGTCTACGGTAGCGTCCATATCGCGGATGGCGAAGGGGTCTTGCGTGCCTTCGGGGGGGCGGGCTGCCAGGAAAGCGCGCGCTTCGTCGTAAGTGCGGAAGCCGCGCTGATAGAGCACCCGCCGCAGAATGGGCGGAAAGCGGCGCAGGGCTTCTTCGGCTTCGGGTGGAGGCGGCGGGGAGATGTGCCAGTGGGTGGAGGGGGGCATGAGTGTATTCATCCCATCAAGCAAGAGCAATCTAACCTAACGAGGACTCGTGAAGACAACTGCGGCAGAAGGACTGGTACCCCGTAGGGCACAATATGCATCGGCAAGCCCTTCGCCTGGACAAACGCCAGGAGGTGCGCCGTCATGCCCTCCCCGAAACAGGAGGAAGCACCCCAAATCGCCCGCTTGGGAAATCCAGCACGATGGCATGTTCAAGAAATGGCGCATTGCCAATAATGCCGACCACATCATAGTGGGAAAAGAAGTCACGCCACATTTCTTCCTCGTTGTAATGCACCGTCTGCAATGGGAGCGCCATTCCGCCCAAGCGCACTTGCGCCTTGAGCGAGCCTCCTGATATCTTTTTGGTTTCGCCCCAGGCAGTGATGGACAGCGTATGAGTTACATTTCCCTTGCTCAACTGCAACCACTGGGAAGCGTCGGTAAGCAGTTCGAAAATGCTGCTGCCAGTATCAAACATAGCCTGTCGGGGATGCCCGTCCACCTCAACCTCAATCACGATATGCCCTTGATCGGTAAGCCGAAGCGATGTCCAGTGAGCAGCCTTTTCCCAAGACGCAGGAAGGCATTCCAGGCGAGCAAGGCGCTGGCCGGGGAAATCTACCGCCAGGATATGCTTCCGCACAAAGTCGGCCCCAATGGTGCCAAGCACTGGTTTTCCGTCGGGCAGGGTATCTTCGTCGCCAAAATCACGATACCAGGCAACGGGCGTGATCTGCCACGGCCCCACGCGCAGCGGAAGATCAAGCAAAGGGGCTTCCTTCCCATTGATGATGGCGTGCCGTTCTCGCTGCTGAAAGCGCATGAGCGACGCCTTTTGCTCGGCGGTAAATGCCTCAGCATAAAGCATGGTGGTGGGCGCACCCAGGTCAAATTGGAACCACCCTTGCAAATCCTCCAGACCGGGCAAAGTAGCCAACAAATACATCACCGCATGGGGGAAATACCTTCCCCCGAGATCGGCGCCTTGCCAGTGAAAATTTTGCCAGGGAATCGCAGATTCCGTCATCTCCTCTTACCTCCGTGTCACATGCTATCAAAAGACCGCACCTTCGCCACCGCCCCCACCAGCCCGGCGTCGTCGCCGAGGGCGGCAGGGGTGAGGGTCAGGTTTTCCAGATAGGCCGGCGACATTACTTCGGCGCGCATCGTCTCTTCCAGCGGGCGCAGCAGCACCTCACCGGCCTGCACCACCCCGCCGCCCAAAATGACCACTTCGGGGTTGAAAATGTGCAGGAAGCCTGCCAGCGCCCGGCCCAAATGCGCTCCGGCCTCGGCGAAAATGCGGCGCGCCAGTGCATCGCCTGCCCGCGCGGCGGCGGCCACATCCGCAGCGGTGGGGGCGTGCGGTAATTCTGCCAATGAGGAATTTTCCCCCCTTGCCAGCGCTTCGGCGGCCGTGCGGGCAATGGCCGTGCCCGAGGCCACGGCTTCCAGATGCCCTCGCTTGCCGCAACTGCACACCGGGCCATCGGGCGCCACCGTAATATGCCCCAACTCCGCTGCCAGGCCGCGCGCGCCGTGCAGCAAACGGTCGTTCACAATCACGCCCGCGCCAATGCCCGTGCTGATGGTGAGGTAGAGCAGGTGGTGATGACCGCGCCCTGCGCCGTAGCGCCACTCGCCCAGCGCGGCCAGGTTGGCGTCGTTATCCACCCTTACAGGCACGCCCAGCGCCTGCGAGAGATACGCCGCCAACGGAAATTCGCGCCATTCGGGGATGTTGGGAGCAGCCCATACCACACCGGTTTCCGGGTCCAGGGGGCCGGGGCAGGCCACCCCTACGCCCAACAGGCGGCCTTCGCGGGGCCGGAGGCGTGCCAGCAGGGCGCGCAGGCGCACCTCGGGGCGGCCCGCGCCGCGGGTCGGGGTGCGTTCCCGCCGCACAGGCGTTATTTCCCCTTCCCGATACAACGCCGCCCGCAGCCACGTCCCGCCAACATCTGCCGCAAGATGGTAGTTCATGCCCGCAAGTATAGCACACGTAGGGTATACTAAAACCACGTAATTACCTACCCAAATCGTAGGGTGGGCAATGCCGGGCGTGTTTTCACACCGCGTTTTCCTTTGGCACTGCCCTGTGTTGCATGAACCCCACCCCCGTCCCCTCCCCGCAAGCGGGGAGGGGAGCCAGGGGAGGGGTATGACAAAAGCGCAGTGCATCAAGAGGCAGGAAGAGCACAACAGCGTAGGCAGTTACAAAACCACACGCTTTCCCGATTTTCTACAGGTGAGGAGAAGCCGCAGGTGAACCCGGAACGCATTGGCCGCTATCAAATTATGGAACTGTTGGGGCGCGGCGGGCAGGCCGCGGTGTACCGCGCTTACGACCCGACCATGCAACGCGAAGTGGCGCTCAAGGTGCTGGCCAACACCGCCGCCGTCGACGAGAAAGCCCGCCAGCGCTTTGAGCGGGAAGCCCACACCATCGCCGCCCTGGAACACCCCAACATCGTGCCGGTGTACGACTTCGGCGCGTATGATGAAGGACTTTACATCGTGATGCGCCTGATGAAAGGCGGCACCCTGGCCGACCGCCTGAGCCAGGGCCCGCTGAATCCGGCCGAGGCGCTGGAAGTCATCCGGCCCATTGCCGCCGCGCTGGATGCCGCCCACAAGCGGGGCATTGTGCACCGCGACATCAAACCCGGCAATATCCTCTTTGACGAATACGGCACGGCCTACCTTTCGGATTTCGGCATCGCCCGCCTGGGCAACGCAACGGCCTCGCTGACCGGCTCACTCATCCTCGGCACACCCTACTACATGAGCCCGGAGCAAATTCAGGGGCATGTGCCCCTGGATGGGCGCTCCGATGTGTATGCTTTGGGCGCGCTGCTCTTCCAGATGCTCACCGGCCACGTGCCTTACGAAGGCGATACCCCTGCCCAGGCGCTGGTCAGGCACCTCCAGGCGCCCATTCCGCGGCTGGCTGATTACCGCCCCGAACTGCCGGAAGCCTATCAGGCCGTGATCGACCGGGCCATGGCCAAGGATCGCGACGCGCGTTACCCCACGGCAGGCGCGTTGGCCGCCGACCTGGCCGCCGCGGTGAACGGGCGGCCGCTATCCAGCGCGCCCACGGTGGCCATGCAGCCGCCCGCCGCCGGGAACCCCGCCGGAGCGCGTTCTGGCCGGTGGATGTGGGTAGCAGCCGCGGTGGTCGTGCTGGCTCTCGCGGCGGCAAGTTGGGCCTTTTGGGGGCGGCGCGCGGCCTCCATGCCTGCGGCCACCGCCTCGGCCTCGCCCCGGCCCGCGGCGGCTTCCCGAGCGCCCGCGGCCCCCACCCCCTCCCCTGCCGCCACGCCTTCCCCCCGGCCCACCCCTACGCCCACCACGGCGCCTTCCCCCACGCCGCGCCCCACCGCCACGCCAAGCCCCGCGCCTTCCCCCACCCCGGCATTCGGCGGCAAGGTGGTCGGCGGCACCAACCTGCTCGCCGTGCTTTCCGGCGGCGATTTGTGGTTCATTTCACTTGACGGCCACGCGCGGCGCATCACCACCGACGGCGGCGACAAACACGGCCTGGAATGGCTTTCCCCTCACCGGCTGCTTTACCTCAACGGGAAATGCGTCTTCACCCTCACCACCGAGCAGCCTACCCCCCAGCCGCTGGTGTGCTTCCGCAACGCCAACTCGCTGGATGCCTTCCGCATCTCACCCGACGGGCAACGCGTCGCCATCGTGCTCGACAACAAACTCTACATCACCCGCTACGACCTCAAAGCCCTGGACGCCCATCGCGACCCCGACCTGCTGCCCAAAATGCCGGGCTTCTGCGCCCGCTTCATCGCCGATACCCTTCACGAGGTGCGCTGGTCGTCCGACGGCTCGCGGCTGGCAGCGCGGGTCACGGTGCCGATCGGCGGCGGGCGCGCCGGCGACCAGATTGAAATCCTCAATCCGGTCTGCGGCCAGGGCATCTACCGCCAGCACACCTTCCCCGGCAACCGCTTTCCGATGCGCACTTACGCCCAGGTGCCCCGCATCACCGCTTTTGATTGGGACGGCGACAAGCAGTTCGTCTTTACCCTCTACTGGCGCAACCTGAGTTTTGGCGACCTGTACCTTTACAGCCGCGGCACCTACACGGGCGAGCGCATCCAGCCGGTGCAAACAGCCCACTGCTGCTACGCTGCCCCCGCGTGGAGCCCCGACGGCACCTACCTCTCATTCTTTTTCCAGGACATCAACGACCCGCGGGGCAAAATTTTCCTCTACGACATTCCGGCAGGCACTCTCGGTGCAGGGGTCAACTACACCCCCCTGCCGCTGGATGCGCCGGTGTTTTCTTCCCCCCGCACTTACCTGGAAGCCGCCCCGCGCCCCGCCCCGTAAGCCGCGGGCGGAACGCTGCACCGGCGGAACTTTTCCACCAAGGGGGGAACTTTTCGGCTTTGGCCGGCGTCTGAACAGCGGATAAACCCCGCCCTTTGCCCAAATCCGGAGGAAAACATGCACACGCATCGTCGGCCTCAAAAAGCCTTCCTTCTGCTCCTACTCATCGGCGCGCTGCTGGCAGGCTGCGGCGCGCAAAAAGCCGAAGCGCCCGCCGTCGCTCGGGGGATGGCAGAAAAAGGCGCCATAGCCCAGGTGCCGGAAAGCGCGCCGGCCGAAGACCTCGCTTTTCAAAACGAAGCGCCCGATGTGGCCCCGCGGCTGGTCATCCGCAACGCCGACCTGGAAATTGTGGTCGACAACCCTGCCCGGGCCGCCGATGCCATCGGCAAAATGGCCGAGAGCCTGGGCGGCTTCGTGGTGTCTTCAAAAGTATACGAAAACACCACGCCCGGCGGCGTGCGGCTGCCGTACGGCTCGGTCACGGTGCGCGTGCCGGCCGGGCAATTCCAGGACGCGCTCGGGCAAATTGCATCGCTTGCCGTGCGGGTAGAGCGCAAAAACATCAGCGGTAAAGATGTCACCAAAGAATACGTGGACCTGCAAGCCCGGCTCAAAAACCTGGAAGCCGCCCGCGACGAGTTGCAGCGGCTGATGAACGACGCCACTAACACCCAGGACGTGCTGGCCGTATACCGCGAACTCAACAATGTGCAGGGCGAAATAGAACAGTTGAAAGGGCAGATTCAATACCTGAAAACGGCAGCGGCCATGTCGGCCATCTCGGTGCAGCTAACGCCCAGCGCGGCGGCCAGGAGCGTGAGCATCGGCGGGTGGCACCCCGGCGGCGTGGCTAAAGACGCGCTGGTGATGCTGGTACGCACCCTGCGCGGCCTGCTCAACCTGCTCATCTGGATGGGGTTCTACTTGCTCCCCGTGCTGCTGGCGCTGAGCTTCGTCTTTGGCCTGCCTGCCTGGGTGCTCTACAGGCTGGTGCGCCGCTGGCGGCGCAAACGGCATCCCGCCCCCGCCGGGGAAGCCGCCGACGCCCCGCCCGCCGCTCCAGGTGCCCGGGGTTGACGCGCACCCCTTCCACAGCCCCAAAGAAGGCTATACGAAAAGCCGCCCATCCGGGCGGCTTTTGCGCTTCAAGGCACAACACACGCGCGCTACCCCTTCATGCCGCTGCGGGCAATGCTTTCCGTAAACTGCTTCTGGGTAAGGAAGTAAAGCGCCAGAATGGGCAGAATGGTAATCACCGCGCCGGCCATTTGCAGATTGAGTTCCGAACCGGCCTCATCCACAAACTGGAACAGCCCCACCGCAATCGGCCGCCAGGTCGGTTCGTTGGTCACCAGCAGCGGCCAGGCCAACGCGTTCCACGAACCGATGAACGACAGCACCATGATGACCATAATCGGCGCTTTGGAAAGCGGCAAGACAACGTGCCGCAGGAATTGCCAATGGCTCGCGCCGTCAATTTGCGCGGCGTCGAACAGGTCATCGGGAATTTGAGCAAAAAACTGCCGCAAGAGGAAAATGCTGAAAATGTTTCCCATAAAAGGAATGGTCAGCGCGGGCCAGTTGTTGATCCACTTGATAGGGCTCACACGTCCCAGCCAGGTCACGGTGAGGAAATTGGGGATCATCAGCACCATGCCCGGGATCATCATGGTGCTCAACAGCACCATGAAAATCAGGTCCCGGCCGGGGAATTTCATCCGGGCGAAGGCATAGGCCGCCAAAATGCTGAAAAACAGTTCCCCGCCCAAAGTGATGAGGGTGATTTCCACCGAATTGAGGAAGTATTCCGAAAAGTCGGCTTCCCGCCATGCCACAATGTAGTTGTGCCACTGGGGCACCTGGGGCAAAAAGCGCCCCGAAATGGCTTCCCCCAGCGTCATCAGCGAGGTGGAAATCATCCACAGGAAAGGCACAATGGCAATGATGCCGCCCACGATGAGAATGGTGTAAAGCAGCCCGCGCAGCAAGCCGCGCCGCAGCCGATAGTTGGGGGTAGATTTCCGAGCAACGGCACTCATGGGGCACCTCTACTGATAAAACACGCGTGAGCCTTGCACCTTGTTGTTGATATAGGTGAGGCTGAGAATGATGGCAAAGAGCACAAAGGCCATGGCCGAAGCGTAGCCGTAGCGGGTATCGGTGAAGAACGTATCAAAGATGACCACGCTGAAAGTGTTGACCGTCTTCAAGGCCTCGGTTTCCCGCATCACGTAGATGTGATTGAAGGCTTTGAACGTCCCAATGATGGCGATGAGCGAGAGGAAATAGGTCGTCGGCGAAAGCAGCGGCAGGGTAATGTGGCGGAAAATCTGCCAGCGGCTGGCGCCATCAATTTCGGCGGCTTCGTTGATTTCGTTGGGGATGTTCCCCAGCCCCGCCAGGTAAATCACCGTATCGTAGCCGACGTAAGTCCAGATGGAATAGATCATGATGACCACGAGTGCCAGGCTTGGCCCCGCTGCCCATGAAGGGAGATGCACCCCCAGGCCATCGGCCAGCAAAGCAAACACGCCCCGCGGCTCCCACAGCCATTTGAGCGGGGCAATGCCGAACAGGCGCAGAAAACGGTTGACCAGCCCGGAAGGATGCCCGATGAACAACAGGCGGAACACGGCCGCGCTCGCCACGGTGGGGGTAATGTAAGGCATGAAGTAGAGCACCCGGAAAAATTCCCGTCCGCGGATGTTTTGGAAAAGCAGGTAAGAGAGCACCAGAGCAATGCCCAGTTGAAACGGCACCGTGCCGACGGCATAATAGACCGTCACGACCAGCCCGCGCCACAGGTCGGGGTCGCCTGCTTCAATCACCGGTGGCAATTCGGCCACGAAAATCCAGCCCGCCACCAACAAAAAAAGCGCCGCCAGTCCTTTGAAAGCAAACCCCTTATCCGACGCACTGGCCACGGCGCTTTGCCACAATTTCCAGGCCGCGAAGAACAGCATCAGGCCCATCGTAATGAGCACCAGGTGGGTGGCGATGGTCGGCGGGCGGCCTTCCTCAACGGCTTTTTGAATGTTGAGTTGCAACTGGCGATAAGTAAACCAGGCCGTGATGACGCCCGCCAACAGAAAGAACACCCCCTCTCCCCATTGCAAAATATAGGTGCTGTGGCGCGCCGAAGGCTGCCGCCGGTAAAGCACCCACCACGCCAACGCCCCCGCGAGGGTGAGCCCCAACGCCCAGGCCAGGGCGGCCAAAACATGCGGCGCCACAAGGGCTTCCCACAGCAGTTTGCGGAACAGGCCGGGAGAGCGTTTCACCCCCACCGCCTTGTTGGCAATGCCCAGCACCCCCGGCAGCAAAATCACGCCATAGCGCACCCACAGCAAACCTCCCACGCCCAGCAGCCCCCCCGGCGCCCCCCACCACCAGGGGCTTTCCTCATGCTCTCGGGCCCGGGAAAACACCTGCCGCAAGGCGCGCCAGGCCGCCCACCCCATGCCCAGCGCTGCCGCGAAAAAGAGCAAAAAGCCCAAACTCTCCACCGCGCGCACGTAATGGGCAAGCCCCACAAACTTGCCCATCCGAATGCGCCAGCGGTGCAAACTGACATACACCGCGAACAACACCGGAAAAATGCCGAACACAAAAATCAGCGTCACCGATGGCGCCAGCATCAAATACGCGGTAAGATACTCGCGCCACTTTCGTCCGGTCTTCCCGTGCCAGGCGGCGAGAAATTTAGCGTGCATAAGCCCTCCGGCAGTAAGGCGAAGTGGAATGACGGCTTTATTATACCCGTTTAGGAGGTACCTTGATGCCCGATTTGAGCGCCCAGGTGTTCCCGCAGTTGAACGCGCCGCGCCTGACCGATTTGCCGTGGGAAGCCGACCAGTTGCCGCCGCATTATCACGGCTATGGGCTGGTCAACCTTCCGGCCACAATTTGCCATCTGCTGGATGTGCCGCCTTTGGGGAACTATCCGGCGCTGGATGAAGCCCTCACCGCAGCGCTGGGGAAAGCGCGCCGCGTGGTCTTGCTGCTGGTAGACGGCCTGCGCTGGGATTTGCTCTTGCAGGCGCTGGAAGCCAACCTGCTGCCGGGCTGGGCTGCCCTGGCAAAAGAAGGCGTCCTTGCCCCGCTGACCTCCATTGCGCCCAGCACCACCACCGCGGCGCTCACCACCCTGTGGACAGGCCTGGCACCCGCCGAACACGGCAACGCCGGCTTCGAAATCTGGCTGCAAAACTACAGCCTGGTAGCCAACCTGATTTTCCACCAGCCCAGCAGTTTCCGCACCGGCGAGAGCGAACTGCTCAAAACCGGCTTCCGGCCGGAAACCTTTTTGCCCGTA
>JALUXH010000196.1 GCA_027019065.1 Anaerolineales bacterium | reverse complement strand
GCCTACGCTGTGGTGCTCTCCATGTATCTTGATGCGTCTTGATGTGCTGCGCCTTTGTCATACCCCTCCCCTGGCTCCCCTCCCCGCATGCGGGGAGGGGACGGGGGTGGGGTCAACGCAGCAGCGGCGGCGGTGCCAAAGAAAAACACGGTGGGAACACAAGCCCAGGGTTGCCGTCGCCGCGATCTGGGTAGGTAATTACGTCATCTGTGGTTTCTCCTTGCCTGGGTTGAACAGATACCTTCAGTCTTCGTAGCCGGAGGGATGACTTTGGTGCCAGGCCCACGCGCTGGCGATGATGTCGCGCAGGGCCGGCATTTGCGGCTGCCAGCCCAGTTCCCGGCGGATGCGCTCGGCCGAGGCCACCAGGCGCGAGGGGTCGCCCGGGCGGCGGGGGGCCACCTCGGCGGGAATGGGGCGGCCGGTAACTTCTCGCGCGGTGTTGATGACTTCCTGCACGGAATAGCCCACGCCGTTGCCCAGGTTGTAGATGAGTTTGTCGCGCTCGGCCAGTGCATCCAGCGCCAGCAGGTGGGCGGCCACCAGGTCGGCAATGTGGATGTAGTCGCGAATGGCCGTGCCGTCGGGGGTGGGGTAGTCGTCGCCGAAGATGTAGATTTTCTCCCGCTGGCCCAGGGCCACTTGCAGCACCAGCGGGATGAGGTGCGATTCGCGGGGGTGGGCTTCGCCGCGGTCGGGCAGGGCGCCCGCCGCGTTGAAATAGCGCAGGGCGGCATAGTGCAGGCCGCGCGTCCGCCGATACCATTCCAGAATTTGCTCGACCATCAACTTGGTCTGGCCGTACACATTGGTGGGGCCGAGGGGGGCTTTTTCGTCTAACGGTTCATCGCGGGGCGCATATACCGCCGCTGTGGAGGAGAACACGAACCGCCGAATGCCCGCTTCCGTGGCGGCGTCAATCAGCCGGATGGCGTTGGCGACGTTGTTGCGGAAGTACATGCCGGGCTTTTCCATGCTTTCCCCGGCCTGGATGAAGGCCGCGAAGTGCAGCACCGCGAGATAATCGCGGGCGTGCAGGGCTTCGCTAAGCGTTTCTTCGTCGCTCAGGTCGGCGTGGATGAACTCGGCGCCCGCCGGAACGGCCTGGCGGTGGCCGGTCACGAGGGAATCGTACACGGTGACGGCATAACCGGCTTTCAGCAGGGCTTCCACGGCGGCCGAGCCGATGTAGCCCGCCCCGCCGGTGACGAATACAGAGGGCATGGTCATGGGGTGCTCCGAAAGTGGGGGGTAATTGCCGATTTCATTGCACTTTGATAAATTGTTCCGACAATCCCAGGCTACGAAGCGGGGCGGTCTCCCCTCTCCCTCTGGGAGAGGGGCCGGGGGTGAGGGCGCCCTCACCACTCCCCTGGACGCCGCCCGGCGGCATCCGCCCCCTCTGCCTCTCCCAAGGGGAGAGGAAAGGGGGCTGTGGGTTCGCGCGGCTATTGTCGCAACAATTTGTAAATCTCCAAATAAATCGGTGCTAATCGGTGGATGCGTCTTTTATTCGGGCGTTCACGGCGTGCAAAAATTCGCGGGAAGCCAGCACCTCGCGGGCGCGGGCGATTTCCGGCCCCCACCACGCGTCGCCGGCGGTGTAGGGCACGGCTTCCCGCAGGCGGCGGTAGGCTTCGGCGGTGCCGCGCCCTAAGCGGGCTTCCGGCATCTGGCGCAGGCGCAGGTCCAGGGCGCGGGCGGCGGTGTAGGCTTCCACCGCGAGGACGTGCGCCGTGTTGGCAATCACCGCGCGGGCGTGGCGGGCGGCGGTCATCGCGTTGGCGTTGTGGTCTTCCTGCTCACCGGAAGTCGGCAGCGAGCGGGTGCTGTCGGGGCCGGCGAGGGTCTGGTTTTCCAGCACTAACGAAGCGGCGGTGTATTGCGGCATCATCAGGCCGGAATTCAGCCCCGCGGCTTCGGGGGCATCCACCAGCATGGAGGGCAGGCCGTAGTTCAGGTTGCCGTCGGTGAGGCGGAAGATGCGGCGCTCGCTGATGGCGGCCACTTCGCTCATCGCAATGGCGAGGAAATCGGCAGCCATGCCCACCGGTTCGCCGTGGAAGTTGCCGCCGGAGATGGCGTCGTGGGGGCCGAAGATGAGGGGGTTGTCGGTCACCGCGTTGACTTCCCGTTCCACGACGCCGGCCACGAAAGCCCAGGCATCGCGGGCCGCGCCCTGCACCTGGGGCGCGGTGCGCAGGGAGTAGGCATCCTGCACCCTGCCGCCCGCGTCCACGAAAGTGCTGCCGCGGGTCAGGGCACGCACGCGGGCGGCCACGGCCATCTGGCCGGGGTGGCGGCGGGCGCGGTGCACCCGCTCATCAAAGGCGTTGGACGCTCCCAGCAGGGCTTCCAGGCTCATGCTGAGGGTGATTTCGGCCACATCCAGCCAGTGGGCGGCATCGTGGACGGCCAGGGCGAGGATGGCCGCCGAAAAGGTGGCGCCGTTGGTAATGGCCAGCCCCTCTTTAGCGCCCAAAATCAGCCGGGGAATGCCCGCGGCCTGCATGGCTTCCCTGCCGCGCATCCGCCGGCCGCGGTAGGTGGCCCAGCCGGAATCTTCGGCGCGGTCGGCGGCATCGGTGGTCATCACCAGCCCCAGATGGGCGAGGGGGGCGAGGTCGCCCGAAGAGCCCATGGAGCCTTGCGAGGGGATTTCGGGGGTAACGCCGCGGTTGAGCATTTCCAGCAGGGTTTCCACCAGCACGGGGCGCACGCCCGAATAGCCGATGGCGAGGGTGTTGGCGCGAATCAGCATCGCGGCGCGCACCACCTCTTCGGGCAGGGGCGCGCCGGTGCCCACCGCATGGCTGAGGATGAGGTTGCGGCTCAGTTGGGCGGCCTGTTCCGCCGAGATGCGGCGATCGGCAAAAATGCCAAAGCCGGTGTTGATGCCATAGACCGGCTTGCCCGCGGCCAGGATTTCCTGCACCCACCGGTGGCCGCGCACCAGCCGCTCGCGGGCAGCAGGCGCCAGTTGGACAGGTTCGCCGCGGCGGGCCACCGCGGCGATTTCTTCCAGCGTGAGGTGATGTCCGTCAATGGTCAGCATGGTTTACCACCAGAGCCGCGCCAGCAGCACGGCGGCCAGGGGCACGGTGAGGTTGTCTATTTCTTCCGGCGGCAGCGATTCCACCGCGGCGGCCAAAAGGGCCACGGCTGCGAGGGGCGGCAGGTAGGCCGCCCACGGGGCGGGGAAAGCGCCCGCGGCCACATACACCGCCAGCACCGCCGCGGCCAGCAGCCACCCGCCCAGGAAAACGGCCAGGCTGCCTTCCCAGGTTTTGCGCCGCGACCAGGGGAGGGGGTGCCGACCCCAGCGCCGCCCCACCAGGTCGGCGATGCCGTCGCCGCCGCAGAGCAGCATCAGCGCGGCCACCCCCGCGGGGCTTTTCCAGTAGAGCACGGTCAGGAGCACGAAAATCAGGCCGTAAAAAAGCGGCCCGCGTAGAATTTCCCGCCGGTCGCCCGTGCGCGACATGGCCTGCACGGCGGCTTCGTCTTTGATGATGCCCAGGCCGATAAGGGCAAACTGGGCGGTAATGAGCAGCGGCACCAACGCGGCGAGGTAGGGGGCTTCGGGGGCGTTGTTGAACAGCAGCCAGCAGAGCACGAACAGCGGGCCGGTGCCGACATGGATGATTTTGCGGCTCAGGCGGCTGCTTACCCAGCCGCGCGCCGCGGCAAAGTCGTTCAGCCGCAGCCAAACCAGCGAAACGGCAAATGTGAGGAGCAGGGCAAAGAGATTGTTGTGCAGCAATGGAGATGCTCCACGTTTACGGGGCTTCCGGCGCCGGGGCGGCGTCGGCGGGCGGGGCGGCGCTTTCCGGCTCGGGAGGTTGGGCGGTGAAGTGGCGGTAGGCCAGCACCCAGGCGCTTTGCAGGTAGGTCTGCAGCAGCCCGTCCAGCGCCGCGACGATGAGCAGCAAGGCGGCCAAAAACAGGAAGCCAATGATCATCAAAAGCGCAAGATCGTGGCCCTGGAGGGCAATGCCAAAGCCGATGAGCGGCCCAAAGGTGGGAACGGCAAGGATCACGAAAATGATGCCGATGGCCAGCCCCACGCCCCAGTGGATGACGGTGAGCAGCAACCCCATCAGCACCGCATTCCAGAAGTTGCTTTTAAGCACTTCCCAGCCGCGGCTGAAAGCGTTGAGCAGGGGCAGGTCTTCCACCGCCAATGCCAGCAGGGTGATTTCCAGGTAAAGTTCAACCAGCCAGGTGAAGGGAATGGCAAGCAGCAGCAGGGGGAGCAGGCACAACAGGCCGAGGCCGAGGGTGAAAAGGGCGATGGAGGTGCCGACCGCGAAAACCATGAAGGCGAGCACGGCCGCCCCGCCGCCGACGAGGAGATAAAAGCCGACCGCCCGCCAGAAGAAGCGTTTGCCTTCGGCGAAGGTTTCGGCCACGGTGAGCGTTTGCCCGCTATCTGCGCTGCGCAGGGCGCCTCGTATCAGCGATGGGTCGGCGATGCCCCGCACCAGCAGCACAATGACCGCCCACGCCAGCAACAAAACCAGCAGCCCCAGGCCAATGAGCAGCCAGACGTGGGGGGGAATGGTGCTTAATTTAGAGAGCCAGCGCTCGGCATCGGGCGGCAGGGGCTGGGGGGGCGCTCCGGCCGCGCCGTCATGGGGAAAAGAGGGTATTTGGAAGTTGAAACCCGGGAAGGCGATGCGGCCATAGGTGCCGCCGGTGCAGGCGCTCAGGAAGCCGAACAGCCACAGCGCCCGCTGGCGTTTGAAGATTTGCCAGGCGCGAGAAAGGATTTCCTGGTAAGGCATAAAAGGCCTCCTTTGGGTTTGCGGTTTACAGTGGCGCGCCGTTTTCCGACGTGGCCGGGGCTTCAGAAAGGGGCTTCCCGGAAAGCGACCCTGTTTTCAGCATAGCCAGGTAAAGCAGCGTCCATCCGACCAGCACAAATGTTTTGACAGGCGCGACGAGGAGGGCCAGCAATAGTTTGCTGCTCAAAAAAATCAGTGAATCGGCGGCTATGGCCAGCGCCGGATGCACAACAAACCATGCCACCAGTGCCCGGCCTCCCTCTTGCAAAAGCAGCCCTAAGACAGTGTAGCCGAGCGCCGCGAGGTATCCTGCGACCACCCAGGTTGCTTCTCCAACCAGCCAGAGCATCAAAGCAACCAGCAAAACCTTCCAGAAGTGCGCTTTCCACACTTCCCAGGCGCGGGACATGGCGTCCCACAGCGACAGGTTTTCAATAGCGATCGCGCTGTTGCCTAACTGGATATAGATGTTGACCAGCCAGGCGATAACCATGAAGAGAGGATAGAACAGCATCGCGAGGAGCCCGGCCCAGGCTGCCCCACCCCATGCCGCGGCAGCGAGGAACACGCCACCGCTTGTTGTGAGGATGAAAAGGAGCAGCATGGCCGGCCAGGGGAAGAAGAATATCCTCCAGAAAAAACGCCGCGCGGCAGCCCACAAATCGCCGACACGCCATGTTTCACCGCGCGCGGCTTGTGCTGCTCCCCACAGCAGGGCGCCGGTTCCTGTGGCGAGGAGGGCATAGAACAGAATGATGAACACCAACGCCACCATCATTTTTATCATGCTGAGGGCTGCTGCCGTGTGCGGCGGCATGGCTGTGAACACCTGCTTCCAGAATGCCTGAGGTTGCCAGCCTGCTGCCGGCTGCGGCAGCGGCGCCGCGCCGGGCGGCATGGGCGAGAAGCCTTTTCTCAAGTCGGCCCATCGCGGCATGAGGCGCGTAGGCATGGTAGGCACGCCCAGCAGCGCGGCCAGGAACCCAAACAGCCACAACGCCCGCCGTCGGCGGGTGATATCCCACGCTTGGGCGAAGATAGCCGTGAGCAAAGACATGTTCCCCTCCTTTACTCCCACTCAATCGTCGCCGGGGGTTTGGTCGTAATATCGTACACCACGCGGTTGATGCCCGCGACTTCGTTGACGATGCGCCGTGAGACCTCGGCCAGCAGGTCGGCGGGCAGGCGCGCCCAGTCGGCGGTCATGAAGTCGTCGGTGGTGACGGCGCGCAGCACGAGGGTTTCCTGATAGGTGCGCCGGTCGCCCATCACGCCCACCGATTTGACCGGCAGCAGCACGGCAAAAGCCTGGGAAACCGCACTCCCGCGCCGGCCCAGCAGCCCGGCGGCTTCCAGCGCGTGGGTGAAGATCGCGTCGGCGGCGCGCAGTTTCGCCAGCCGCTCGGCCGTAACCTCGCCGAGGCAGCGCACCGCCAGCCCAGGCCCCGGGAACGGCTGCCGCCACACCATCGCCCGCGGCAGGCCCAGCGCCTCGCCTACGGCGCGCACTTCGTCTTTGAAAAGGTAGCGCAGCGGCTCTACCAGTTCAAAATCCATCTTTTCGGGCAGCCCGCCGACATTGTGGTGGCTCTTGATGCGGTGGGCGTTGGCGCGCTCGGGGGCGCGCGATTCCACCACGTCGGGGTAAATCGTGCCCTGCACCAGAAAGCGCGGCTGGCCCAGGCGGCGGGCTTCCCGCTCGAAGATGCGGATGAACTTTTCGCCGATGATGCGGCGCTTGGCTTCGGGGTCGGTGACGCCCTGCAGGGCGTCCAAAAACGCTTCGGCGGCGTTTACCACCACCAGGCGCGCGCCCAGCGCTTCCCGGAAGGCTTTTTCCACCTGCCCGCGCTCGCCCGCCCGCAGCAGCCCCGTATCCACGAACACGGCGGTCAGCCGCTCGCCCACGGCGCGGTGCACTAAGGCCGCCGCCACGGTGGAATCCACCCCGCCGCTGACCGCCGCGAGCACCGGCTCATCCCCCACCTGCGCCCGCACGCGCGCCGCGCTTTCGGTGATGATGTTTTCGGGCGTCCAGTCGGGGGCAGCGCCGCAAATTTCCACGGCAAAGCGGCGCAAAATTTCGCCGCCGCGGGGGGTGTGCTGCACTTCGGGGTGGAACTGCACGCCGAAATAGCGCCGCCGCAGGTCGCCCATCGCCGCGATGGGGCTGTTGGCCGTGCGCGCCAGCACCACGAAGCCTTCCGGCAGGCGTTCTATGCGGTCGCCGTGCGACATCCACACCGGGGAGCGGCCTTCCGGCAGCAGCGGGTTGGGGCGCAGCACTTCCAGCGTGGCGGGGCCGTATTCCCGTTGCGGGGCGGGGTTGACCGTGCCGCCGAGGGCGTGGGTGAGCGCCTGCATCCCGTAGCACACGCCGAGCACGGGCAGGCCGCTTTCCAGCACATAGGGCGGAATTTGCGGCGCGCCGGGGGCATACACCGAGGCCGGGCCGCCGGAGAGGATGAAGCCTTTGGGGCGCAGCGCCATTACCTCGGCGGCGGGGGCGTCGTGGGGGAAAAGTTCGCTATACACCCCCTGCTCGCGCACCCGGCGGGCAAGCAGCTGGGCGTATTGCGAGCCGAAATCGAGAACCACAATGCTGTTTTTCATAGGAAACCACGGAAACCGCCGCACAGGCTGCCCGGGAAGCCGCGTGCCTCAGTCGGCAAATTCAATGCGCCCGTCCGCGTGCAGGGCGCGGATGCGTGCCAGGGCTTCAATCGGCACGCCTAAGGGTTCCAGTTTGGCGCGCCCGCCTTCAAAGGTTTTCTCAATGAGCGCCCCGATGCCCACCACCTGCGCCTGCGCAGCCTGCACCAGCCGCACCAGCCCCAAAATGGTTTCGCCCGAAGCCAGGAAGTCGTCTATGATGAGGATGCGTTCCCCCGCGTGCAGGTATTCGGGCGAAACCATCAGTTCCACCTCGCGGCCTTTGGTGTGAGAGGGCGTGAGGGTGAGGAAAATCTGGTCGGGCATGGTCACGGGGCGGTGTTTGCGGGCAAACACCAGGGGCACGCCGAGGTGATAGGCCGCAGCGAGCGCCGGAGCGATGCCCGAAATTTCGGCAGTGAAGACCTTTTCGGGGCGGGTGGGGGCAAAACGGCGGGCGAGTTCTTTGCCGCAGGCCAGCATCAGGTCGGCGTCCACCTGGTGGTTGATGAAGGCATCCACTTTCAGGATGCCGCCGCCGAGGTAGCGGCCTTCGGCGAGGATGCGTTCTTTCAGGGCTTGCATGGCGTGCTCCCGGGTGAAGGGAAGCCCCGCACCGCCGGAAGGTGCCGACGGGCGGTGCGGCTACGGAAGGGCGGGCCGCCAAGCCGGGTCAAAATCCCACCCTTCGCGGGTGGTCAGGCGTTTGACCTGGGCGCCGTCTACAGAAATGAGGAAGATATCGTGATTGGGGCCTTTCCAGCCTTCAAAAGCCAGCCAGCGCCCGTCGGGGGAGGCGGCCGGTTCCCGCATGGCCATGCCGATCACGGCCAGGGGGAATTCCTGCAGGCCGTGATCGGCGAGGGGGGCTTTGACCAGGTAGGGCAGGGCCTGTTTGGAAGGCAGTTGGGAAAAGATCAGCAGCGCCCCGTCGCCGCCCCAGGTGGGGTGGGCATCCAGGTTGTTGCCGCTGTGCGAAAAGGGCTGGGGCGTGCCGGCTTTCCCGCCGGCCGGGTCGAAGGGCAGCAGCCAGATACGCGAAGTGTTCGGGGCGGTGAAGGCCAGGGTGCGGCCGTCGGGCGCCCAGGCGGGCTGGGCGGTTTGCGGCATGTTGGGGGTCAGCGGGGTGATCTGGCGGGTGTGCAGGTTGAGCAGATAAATCCGGGGGCTGCCGCTTCGCAGGCTGGTGAAGGCCAGGTAGCGGCCGTTGGGGGAAATGGCGGGGTCGTAGCCGCCCCATTCCGGCGGGGTGAGTTCGTCTGTTTGGCCGGAATCCAGATGGAGGAGGTAAAGGCGGCTTTCTGTATAGACCGACTGGTTGGTTGGGCAAGGGGCGGTAAAAGCCAGGGCGTTGCCGTCGGGCGCCCAGGAAGGCTGGCAGGCCCCGCCGGCGCGGTCGGTGAGCCGCTGAATGAGGTTTCCGGCCGTATCGCTCAGCCAGATTTGTGCGCCGTCGCCCTCTTGGGCGGCAAAGGCAATTTGCCCGCTGCCGCCGATGGGTGTGGGGGCGGGGGTAGGGGTGATTGTGGGGGGCAGGGTAGCCGTTGGCGTGGCCGT
>JALUXH010000195.1 GCA_027019065.1 Anaerolineales bacterium | reverse complement strand
GGCTCGCCCTGGCCAACGATGACCTCGTGCCCACCCTGCACCTGCTTGACCGGCTCGGCCCCCAGACTACCTGGGCTACCGCGGCCCGCATCGGCCTGCCTGCCCTCCAAAGCCAGAGGGAAAACGGTTTTAGCCTGCTGCTGGGCATGGGGCGTTTCACGCTCTCCGAACTGGCCCACGGCATGGCGGCTTTCGCCAACCTGGGGCAGTGGGCCGGCTTCCGCACGGGGGAAACCCTGCAGCCCGCGGCGGTGCAGCAAGCCGTAGATGCCCGCGGCAACCTCCGCTTTGTCTATCGGCCGGCCCGCCGCGATGTGCTCGCCCCCGGCCTTGCTTACCTGGTCAACCACGTGCTTGCCGACCAGGCCGCCAAATGGCCTTCCCTGGGGCACCCCAACCCCCTGGAAATCGGCCGCCCGGTGGCCGTGCACCTGGGGCAGGCGCCCGACGGCGGGGTGTGGGTGCTGGGCTTTACGCCGCAGCGGGTGGTGGCGGTGTATGCCCGCGGCGGGAAGGTTTCCCAAAGCCGGGCCGCCGCGCTGGCCTACTGGCACGCCCTGGCACGGGTGGCGCTGCAAAACCTGCCGCCGGAAGGCTGGCCGCGCCCCCCCGATGTCAACGAAGTGACGGTTTGCGATCCTTCCGGCCTGCTGCCCACGGCCGACTGCCCCAACCTGGTGGATGAAGTTTTCCTGCAAGGGCGGGAGCCGACCGCCCCCGACAACCTCTACCGCCGCGTGCCGGTGGATGCCGAAACCGGCCTGCGGGCGACCGTGTTTACGCCGCCCCAACTGGTGGAAAACCGCGTTTTCATGGTTGTGCCGCCCGAAGCGCGGGCCTGGGCGCGCCAGGCGGGGCTTCCCCTGCCGCCGGAAGGCTACGACCGCGTGCCCGAACCGCGCCCCGACCCTTCCGTGGCCCTGACCGCCCCGGCTCCCTTTGCGTATGTGCGCGGCGTGGTCACGCTGCGGGGCACGGCCGCGGGCAAGGATTTCGCCGCTTACCGTGTGCAGGTGGGGCAGGGGCTGAACCCGCGCCGCTGGCTGGTGGTGGCCGAGGGGAAGCAGCCGGTGCAGGCAGGCGTGCTGGGCCAGTGGGATACAAGCGGCCTGAACGGTCTGTATGCCGTGCAACTCATCGTAACCGACGCGCAGGGACGCGCCCACACCGCCACCACCCAGGTTACGGTGGACGCCCGCCCGCCCAAAGTGGATTTTGCCCGCCCTCGCGCCCGGGAAGTCGTGCCGCTTGCCGCAGGCGACGCGCTGATTGTGCAGGCCGATGCAGCCGACGACCTGCTGTTGGCGTGGGTGCGGCTGGAAGTGGACGGCCAAACGGCGGCCACCCTCTACGCCCCGCCGTACACCTTCGCCGTGCCGCTGGCGGCGGGGAAGCACACCCTGCGGCTGGTGGCCGCCGACGCAGCGGGCAATCAGAGCGTGGCCGCCGAAACCGTTGTGGTGGCGGCTTCGCCGAGGGGCGAAGCCGGCCCCTGATGCCCCCACCTTTCACCGCCGGGGAACTTCTGCCGATGGGCGAAGAAATAACGCAATTCCGCCTTGTGCTTATGCCGCCTGCTGCCGGGGCCTGGAACATGGCCGTGGACGAAGCGGTGCTGGCCGCCGTGGGGCGCGGGGAAGCCCCGCCCACGCTGCGGCTGTACGCGTGGTCGCCGCCGTGCCTTTCGTTGGGCCGCCACCAGCCCGAGGAAGAAGCCGATGCAGCGCGCCTGGCTGCCCGCGGCTGGCAGATGGTGCGCCGCCCCACCGGCGGCCGGGCGATTTTGCATACCGACGAACTGACCTACGCCCTCATTGCCCCCGCCGACCACCCCCTGATGCGCGGCGGCGTGCTGCCCAGCTACCGCCGCATTGCCGCCGGGCTGCTGGAAGCCCTGCGCCTGCTGGGCATCGGAGCCCGGATGGAAGGCGAGCGCCCGCCGGAAAAGCAGCCCGCTGCGGTGTGTTTCGAGACGCCCTCCAGTTACGAAATCACCGCGGGGGGGCGGAAACTCATCGGCAGCGCGCAGGCGCGGCGGGACGGCGCGGTGTTGCAGCACGGCAGCCTGCCGCTGTGGAGCGATCTGGGGCGCATCGCCGACGCGCTGCGCTTTCCCGACGAGGCGGCGCGCGAAGCCGCCCGCACCGCGGTGCGGCAACGCGCCATTACGGCTTCCACCGCCGCGGGCCGCGAAATCGGCTGGTGGGAAGCCGCCGACGCCTTCCGCCGCGGCTTTGCCGCCGCGCTGGGGCTGCGTTTTGTCTTCGGCGTGTTGAACGCGGGGGAATGGGCAGGCGTGATGGCGCGCCTGGCACGGTGAATACCCCACCGGCAGGTAACGGCGTTCAGGTTCCGCCGCGGGCCCGCCGCGCCAGCACGGCCGCGCGCAGGTTGTTGAGCGCACGCTCAAGCGTTTGGCGAGGGCAGGCTATCGTCATGCGGCCAAAGCCCGCCCCTTCGCGCCCGAACCAGTAACCCTGCGCAAGGGCAATCTGTGCTTCGTGCGCCAGAAACTGTTCCAACGCTTTGGCTTCCAGACCAAGCCCCCGAAAATCCAGCCACGCCAGAAAGGTGCCTTCCGGCTCAATGAGCGAAACGCCGATGTCGGCGCGCTGCAAATAGGCCCGGATGAAATCCACCTGCCCTCGCAGGTATGCCAACAGGGCATCAAGCCATGCGCCGCCGTCCCGGTAGGCGGCTTCCACGGCTTCCACGCCAAACACATGAACCCGGTCAAGGAAGTATTGCTCCATGAAGGCGCGAAACGCCTGCCGATGGGCGGCGTTGGGGATGATGGTGAACGCTTCCACCAGCCCCGAGATGTTGAAAGTTTTGGCGGGGGAAATGCAGGCCGCCGCGTTTTCGCCATCGGCGACGCTCAAATAGGGCACAAATTGCCGCGGCGGGAGGGCAAAATCGCCGTGGATTTCATCGGCAATCACGAAAACGCCATGCCGCCGGCAGATTGCGGCCACCTGTTCCAGTTCTTCCCGCTGCCACACCCGCCCCACGGGGTTGTGCGGGCTGCAGAGAATCAAAATTTTGTTGTTGGGGTCAGCGGCTTTGCGTTCCAGGTCTTCAAAATCAATCTCGTAATGGCCGTCCACCAACCGGAGGGGGTTCTTGACCACGCGGCGGTGGTTGCGGCGGATAACCATGCGGAATTCAAAAAACACCGGCGGCTGAAGGATGACGCCGTTTCCCCGTTCTGAATGCTGGTTGATCAGGATGGCCATGGCGTTCAGGATAGAAGGGCTGGGCACAAGGTGCTCTCGGGCAATTTCCCAACCGTAGCGGTCGCGGTACCAGGCCAGCAAAGCCCCGAAATAGCCCTCGGGGCGATAGCCGTAGCCGTACACGCCATGCGCGGCCCGCTGCCCGAGCCGCGCGATGACAGCGGGCGGGGCTTTGAAGTCCATGTCGGCGACCGACATGGGGATGGCGTCGGGGTTTCCAAAGTGTTCGTTCAGGAAAGCGGCGCGCCACTTGAGGGTGGGGTACTCGCGGCGGTCAATATACTCGTCAAAGTTCATGTTGTTCCTTCCTGGGGAATGTGGCGAAAGCGTGCAAGGGTGCTCCGGAGGGCGGGATGGTTTCCTGCCCACAAACACACCCCATCGGCGCCCCTCAAATGAAACCAGGGGGCTTGCTGAAAATTGCGGCTTCCCCCTTACCGCAGGGTCAGCACCAGCCCGGCCAGCGCCAGCAAGAGAGCCGCCCAGGTCAGCACGCGCTCGGTGGGCGCGGCGAACAGGTCGGCCCAGGTGGCGGCAGGCACCGGCGGGGCGGTGACGTAATTCGGCATCCAGCCGCCCAGCAAGGCTTCCCGGAAGGCTTCCACGCTTTCGGGACGCTCGTCGGGATGCAGGCGCATGGCCCACAGGATGGCGCGTTCGGTGCGGGGGCTGATTTCCGGGTTGAAGGCACGCGGCGGGCGGAAGACCGCGGGGTTGAGGAAGCGGTCGCGCGCCGAGGGCGGCGGCTGGTTGGTCAGCAGGTGGTAGAGGGTCGCGCCGAAGGCGTAGATGTCGCTGCGGGCATCGGTGCGGCCTGTGTCGCCGCCGTACTGTTCCAGGGGCGTGTAGAGCGCCGTCCCCCGCCCCTGCACCACCGTGACCGTGACCTCGTCGGATTCCAGCACCTTCACCAGCCCAAAGTCCACCAGTTTGATGACCCCGCCGGGGGTAAGTTTGAGGTTGCCGGGCTTGATGTCGCGATGCACAATGGGCGGGTTTTGGCTGTGAAGGTAAGCCAGCGCGTCGGCCAGTTGCCCGGCCCAGGCCAAGACCTGCTTTTCGGGCAAAAAGCGCCCGGCGTAGCGGGCTTCTTCAATGAGGGCGCGCAGGTCTTTCCCCGGCACGAAATCCATCACCAGGTAATCGCGCCGCCCCTCCGAGAAGAAGTCGGACACTTTGGGCAGGTTGGGATGGTCAAGCCGCGCCAGCACGGTGGCTTCCTGCAAAAACTGGGCGCGGGCTTCTTCCAGCAAATGGGGGGGAAGCGCCGGGTCGTGGGCGACTTCCTTGACCGCACACAACCGCCCGGCCAGGCGGGTGTCTTCGGCCAGGTAGACGTTGCCCATGCCGCCCTGTCCGATGACGCGGCGGATGAGGTAGCGGTCTCGCAAAAGGGTTTCGGGGGCGAGGGAAGGCATGGGAGAGGCGCGCTCCGGTGTTTCAGGGTCAGATGGCCCCGTGTTTCGGGGCCGGGTGTTCCGGCGGGGGCAGGGTTACAACCCCGGCAATCCCAGACCGCGGAAGCCGGTTTTTTTCAGGGTTTTGAACATGCGGCGCATCTGACGGTACTGCTTCATCAGTTGGTTGACATCCTGCACGGTGGTGCCGGAGCCGCGGGCGATGCGGCGGCGGCGGCTGGCGTTGAGGATTTTGGGGTTGCGGCGTTCTTCGGGGGTCATGGAATTGAGGATGGCTTCGGTGATTTTGAGTTGCTTTTCGGCTTCCTGGGGGGAAACCTGCCGCGCCGCCTGCCCCAGTTGGCCGGGGAGCATTTCCAGCAGTTGCCCCAGGGGGCCGAGTTTGCGCAGTTGCCGCAGTTGCTGGGCAAAGTCTTCCAGGGTGAATTCGCCGGAAAGCATCCGCTCGGCCTGGCGGGCGGCTTCTTCTTCGTCCAGGGCTTCTTCGGCGCGCTCAATCAGGCCGATGACGTCGCCCATGCCCAAAATGCGGCTGGCGAGGCGGCCGGGGTCATAGGCTTCCAGCGCTTCAACCTGCTCGCCGGTGCCGAGGAACTTGATGGGCACGCCGGTGACGCTGCGCACGGAAATGGCCGCCCCGCCGCGGGCGTCGCCGTCCATTTTGGTGAAAATCAAGCCGGTGAGGGGCACGGCTTCCTTGAAGCCTTTGGCCACGCTGATGGCTTCCTGGCCGATCATCGCGTCCACCACCAGCAGCACCTCGGCGGGGTGGATGCGGTCGGCGATGGCGCGGATTTCGTCCATCAGGGCGTCGTCCAGTTGTGAGCGGCCGGCGGTATCCAGAATCATCACGCCGAAGCCGCCGGCGGCGGCCTTTTTCCGGGCGCGCACGGCCAGGTCGGGGGGCGCCACGCCTTCTTCGTAAAAGACGGGGATGTCCAGCTGTTCGCCCAGGGTCTGCAATTGCTGCACGGCAGCAGGGCGGTAGGGGTCGGCGGCCACCAGCAGCACGCGTTCACCCTGCTTGCGCAAAAAGCGCGCCAGTTTGGCCGCGGTGGTGGTCTTGCCGGAGCCCTGCAGGCCCACCAGCATGATGCTGCGCGGTTTGGGGCCGCTCAGGTCCAGCGGCGCCGGTTCGCCCAAGGTCGCGATGAGTTCCTCGTGGACGATTTTGATGACCTGCTGGGCGGGGTTGAGGGCGCGGGAAACTTCGTGCCCTACGGCGCGCTCGCGCACGCGGGCGACGAAATCTTTGACGACCTTGTAATGCACATCGGCTTCCAGCAGCGCCAGGCGGACTTCCCGCATGGCGGCATCCACATCGCGCTCGGAAAGTTTGCCGCGCCGCTGCAGTTGAGAAAAGACCTGGTTGAGCCGTTCGGTCAGGGTTTCAAACATGGGCGTCCTCGCAGGCAAAGGTCGGTGTGAAGATTGTAGCCTTGAAGCAGGGGAAGGTCAAGGCGCCCGCGGCCGGCGACGGCCAAAGCGCCAGGGGCAAGGACTGGCACAGGCGAATGAACTCAAAGGGAGGCATGCTCTTGCAGGCCGTGACGATGACGCATTAACTCACTTTGCCGACGGCCCACCGCTGGCCGCCGTCCATGACGAGTACTTCACCGGTGATGAAATCGGCCGCGGGGGAAGCCAGAAAGAGCACGGCGGCGGCAATCTCTTCCGGCGAGGCCATGCGCCGGGCGGGGATTGCCCCCAGCACTTTGGCGCTCAGGGCGGGGTTATCCCACAAGGCCTGGCTGAAGCGGGTTTTGACCAGGCCGGGGGCCACGGCGTTGACCTGGATGTTGGCCGAAGCAAGTTCCAGGGCCAGGGCGCGGGTCAGCATGATGACGGCGGCCTTGCTGGCGCTGTACACGCCCATGCCTTCCAGGGGGGTAAGCCCGGCAATGGAAGCAATGTTGATGATTTTGCCCCCGCCCCGTGCCTGCATGTGGGGCGCGGCGGCTTTGGCCGTGCGGAAGTAGCCGACGACGTTGACGTCCAGAATTTTGCTCCAGTGGCTTTCTTCGGCAGTCAGGAGGGGGCCAAAATGGGGGTTGGTGGCGGCGTTGTTGACGAGGATGTCAAGGCTGCCAAAAGCGTCCACCGCCCGGGCAATCAATTGGGAAACGGCCTCGCCATCGCCTGTGTGGGCGGCTACGGCCAGTGCCTGCCCGCCCGCCGCGCGAATGGCCTCGGCTACGGCATCTACGCCGGCTTGCTTGCGGCTGGAAACCACCACGGCAGCCCCGGCGGCAGCCAGGGCTTCGGCGATGGCCCGCCCGATGCCGCGAGAAGCGCCGGTGACTACGGCGACTTTCCCTTGCAGGTTTGTTGTGCGCATCGTTCACCTCCTGCAGCGATTATACAACATCCCACGTGCCTGTTCAGCCCACCTGTGATGAAAACGCCAAGGCACACAGGAGACCCAAAGGTTACAACAGCGTAACGCCAAGCGCAAAGGGAACAAAGACGCAAAGTCAACTTCTGTGTTTTCTGCAACGCTTCGTAATTGCCTACCCCGAAGCCCTGTGCCCGTCAATGCTTCCACAGAGAACACAGAGGGCACGGAGAATATTTCCCTTTGCAAGCGCTTTTTGGAGTGCGGTGCCTGGGCACCGCTTTGGAAAGCGGCGACTCGTCGCCGCACTCCAAAGAAAAGCTGCCGACAGAGGCGTTTTGCTACCACGTAGGTAATTGCGACGCTTCTGTGCTTTCTGGGGTTGCAATCGGTGCGAATCTGTGGATGATTTTCTGCGGAATCTGCGTCATCTGCGGTTTCTCCTTGCCGAGGCTGAACAGATACGTTTTTTGGTAATGACCCACCCAGATCGCGGCGACGGCAACCCTGGGCTTGTGTTCCCACCGTGTTTTGCTTTGGCACCGCCGCCGCTGCGTTGACCCCGCCCCCCTCCGACGTGAAAAGCGGCGGCGGGTTCGCCCCGACGCCGCGCAGAGCAAGCGCGTGCGCGCCGTTACACGCTGCTTGGGGACGGTTCTCCGCTGTTTTCCATGCCCGGCAGCACCACGGTGAACTCGGTGCCCTTGCCGACTTCCGATTTGACCCACACCCGCCCGTGGTGGTTTTCCACAATGGATTTGACAATCGCCAGCCCCAGGCCGGTGCCCGGCTGTTCGGAAGCGACGTTGCTGCCGCGGAAGAACTTGTTGAAGATGTAGGGTTGTTCGTTGGCGGGAATGCCGGGGCCGTTATCGCGCACCCGCAGGATGATCTGGTCGCCGCGGTTTTCGGCTTCTACTTCGATCAGGCCCCCTTCCGGCGTGTATTTGATGGCGTTGCCGATGATGTTGTCGAGCATTTGGCGCAGGCGGACGGCATTGCCCCGTATGGGCGGCAGGTTATCGGCAATGCGGGTGACCAGGTTTTGGTGTTTGGCTTCTGCCTGGGGCAGCAGGCCGTCCACAGCGTAGCGCACGACCGTGGCGATGGAGAGGACTTCTTTTTCTACCTCAAAGCCGGCTTCAATGCGCCCCAGGTCGAGCAGGTCGTTGATGAGGGCGGTAATGTTTTGTACGCTGCTGCGCACCCGCTCCACAAAATGCTGCTGCATGGGCGTGAGCGGGCCGGCGCGTTCCAGCAGTTCCACATAGCCCAGGATGGCCGTGAGCGGCGAGCGCAGGTCGTGGGAAACCGCACTCACGAATTCGCTTTTGATGCGGTCTAATTCTTTGAAGTGGGTGATGTCGTAAAAAGTGCCTGCCGCGCCGACGTGGGGGATGGGGAGCACTTGCAGGCTGAACACCCGTCCGTCCGGCGCGGTGATTTCGGTGCGGTATTCTTTGCCGTCCAATGCCGCCTGGATGCCTTTTTCGACTTCGGCGCTGCGGCAGAGTTCCACAAAGTGCCGCCCCAGGGCCTGCTCTTCGGTGGGGATTTCCATCACCAGCCGCGCCAGGTCGTTGATGAGCACGACCTCGCCGCTTTCGTCAAGCACCAGCACGCCCTCTTTGATATGCCGCAGCACGGTTTCCAGTTTGCGCCGCTCGTGGATGGCCGCAGTGAACAGTTGGGCGTTATCCAGGGCGATGGCCGCGTAATCGGCCAGGGCGCTGAGGCGGGCGATGTGGCGCTCGGTGAAGCCTCCCCGCTTTTCGCGGTTGTCTACGCCCAGCACGCCGATGACCCGCCCGTGCAGGCGCAGCGGCACGTAAATCAGGGCGTGGACAAGGTAGGCGGTTTTGATTTTTTCGGGGGCTTCGCTATCCAGCACCACCGGTTTGGCGGAGCGCACCACCTGACCGGCAAGGGAGTCGTTCACTTTCAACCGCAGGGTATTGGCGGCTTCTGAGCGGAGATCGCGCGAGGCGCGCAAATAAAGTTCTCCGGTTTGGTCATCCAGCAAGAACAGGGTGCTTTCTTCGGCTCCGGTGAAGTCTACCGCGGCGTTGACGATGGCGGTGAGCACTTTGTCGGGGTCTAATTCCGATGTGAGAATACGCCCCACTTCCAGGAGGGTTTTCAGTTCGTCAATGTGGTCCCGCAGTTCCTGAGTGTGGCGGCGGGTTTCGGCGCGCGCCCAGGCCCGCACGGCATCCCGCCGGGTGAGCGCCCGCTGCACGGCCTGCACGAGGTTTTCGTAGCGCACGGGCGGGGTAATGAGGTCTATGGCTCCTACCCGCACGGCGCGCATCAGCGTTTCCCGGCCGGCCTGTTTGGCGAAGAGCAGCACGGGCAGGTGGGGCACGCGGTGGAGAAGGTCGTGTAGGGCGGGGACGGCCAGGGCGGTTTCGTCCACCAGGACGGCATCGGCTTCCACAGGTTCGGCGAAGCGGGGCAGGCCGTCTGTGCCGGTTTCGGCAGGTGCTTCGGCTTCAAAGCCCGCTGCCTGCAGTGCCCGGGCCACCAGGCGGCGGGCGTCTTCGTCCAGCATGACGAGCAAAATTTTTGCCGCAGTCATCCGCTGTTTCCTTCTTGCTGAGCTAACGGCAGCACGAACCGCACCGCGGTGCCTTTGCCTTCCGTGCTTTCGGCCCACACTTTGCCGTTATGGGCGTTGATGATTTCTTTGACAACCGAAAGCCCAAGCCCCAGCCCGCCAAAGCGGCGCGTGGTTGAGCCATCTACCTGATAGAAGCGGTCAAAGATATGCGCCAGATGTTTTTGGGGAATGCCAATGCCGGTATCTTGCACGCTGACTTCAACGAATTCATCGTGCTTGCGCTGCACTTGCAGGGTGATATGCCCGCCTTCGGGGGTGAATTTGACGGCGTTATCCAGAAGGTGGTCGAAGACCAGGCCCAGCTGGTCGGGGTCGCCCCGCACGGCGGTGTTTTGGGATTCAATGTGGGTGTCGAGCACGAGTTTTTTCTTTTTGGCATAAGGCTTTTGGCGTGCCACGGCCAGGCGTGCCAGGTCGCCAATGTTTACCCTGGCCCATTGCGCCGGGGCGAGGGAAACGGTTTCCAGCGCTGTCATGGAGGTAACGATGT
This sequence comes from Anaerolineales bacterium, assembly GCA_027019065.1. Taxonomy (GTDB): domain Bacteria; phylum Chloroflexota; class Anaerolineae; order Anaerolineales; family DRMV01; genus DRMV01. The sequence continues at coordinate 32,138 of JALUXH010000195.1, read as the reverse complement.
CGGCGATTTGTGCAAGTTGCTGTTGCACGGTTTGGATGGTTTGCTTTTGTTCGGGGGTCAGGTCGCCCATTTGCCCGGCGAGGAGCATATCTACATAGCCTTTGGCCACCCCCAGGGGGGTGCGGAGTTCATGGCTGACGTTTTGCAGCAATTCGTTTTTCAGGTTTTCGCCTTCGCGGGCGGCTTTGGCCGTGCGCTGCATGGCCTGGACGTGTTCTTGCAGCGTGCGGAAAAGCCGGGCGTTGACCAGCGCAATAGAGGCGTAATCGGCCAGGGCGACCAGCAAGGCCTGCTCGTCTGAGGAAAACGGCCGGGCTTCTTTGCGCATGACGGCGAGCAGGGCCACGACTTCTTTTTTGATTTTGATGGGGACGACCTGGGCTGCCTGCCCAAGTTGGGCTACTTTGAAACGGCGCAACGGTTCGCCGTAGATGTTGAGCGGCTCGCCGGAAAGCGCCACCAGCCCGCTGAGGCCGTCGTCCCACGGTTTGCCCACCCGGGCGGCGAAGGTGCGGGGCAGCCCTTTTTGCGCCATCAGGGTGAGCTGCTTGGTGGTGGTGTCGCGTAGGAACAGCCATCCTTTGTCGGCTTCGCCGAGGCGAATTGCGCCTTCCACCAGATGCTGGAAAAGCACTTGCTGGCTGGTGGCCGAGGCCATTGTTTTTGCCAGGTCGAAGAGGGTGGTCAGTTCCCGCACCCGACGCTGGAGTTCTTTGTTGGCTTTTTCCAACTGGTGGGCGAGGTGCAGTTTGGCCTGCCGTTCGCGTACCTGGGCAAGCACCCGTTCCACGGCCGAAACGACTTCCGTGGCTCTCATGGGCCACAGGAGGAAATCGGCAGCCCCCAGCCGGAAGGCCTGGATGATGTCGCGTTCTTCGCCCGCGTCGGCTATCACGATAATGGGCGCGTCGCTGCTTTGGGAACCCAGCGCTGCCAGCAGGTCTTTGCCGCTCAGATCGGGAAGGTGCAGGTCGGTGATGATGAGATGGGGGGCGAAACGGAGACTTTCCTGCAATGCCGAGCCTGCGTCTCCCACGACGCGCGCGCGGTAACGCAGCGGCTGAAGGCTCTGGCGCACCACGACATCGGCAATTTCAGGGTCTGGCTCTACCACCAAAATGCGTTCACGGGTTTGTGTTCTCACCATAGCGCACCCTCGTTTGCGCGTGTTAACGCTCTTTTACCCTGCCGCCCCCTTCTTTATCATAGCACGATTTGTGCCAGGCGGGCGCGTTTACGGCGTTTCGTCGTCTATATGTTCCGGCAACTGACGGATTTCCGCCAGCAATTCCATCAGGCTGCGTGCGGCGCCGCCGATAATATCCAGCAGCTCGGCATCTGCCGCGGCGTCCTGGGTCATTTCCCGCCGCATGAGCCCTTCACTGGTGCGCACAAGGCCGATATGGTGGCCGAGGTCATGGGTCCAGCGGCGCAGGGCCTCGCGATAGCGCCGCCGTTCGGCAAGCGGCTGTTGGTTCACCAGCGCTGCCAGTTCCCGCCATATGTTGGCTTGCCCATCAGGTTCCACGGTGGCCTCCTTATTTCAGCGGCGGTTTCCCTTTGCGTTGGAAAGATGCCCTCAGTGTCACTGTTCGGCCGTGGCAGGGAGAAGTCACAATGGCACAGATGAGCACGAAGATACCGAAATGCTCTTTGTGCCTTGTTGTCTTTTTAGGTCACTCCCTGCACTGTTGTGCTTCCCGTGCGTCTTGATGCGCCGTGTCTTTGTCATACCCTTCCCCGCTTGCGGCGAGGGGACGGGGGTTCATGCAGCACAGGGCAGCGCCCGGGGGAAACGCGGTGTGAAGACACGCCTGGCATGGCTATCGCCGCGATTTGGGTAGAGGTTAGCGCCTTTTTGGTATCTGTTCAGCCCAGGCAAGGAGAAACCACAGATGACGCAGATCCCGCAGAAAATCATCCACAGATTCGCACCGATTGCAACCCCGGAAAGCACAGAAGCGTCGCAGAAAACACAGAAGTTGACTTTGCGTCTTTGTTCCCTTTGCGCTTTTGGCGTGACGCTGTTGTAACCTTGGGGTCTCCTGTGTGCCTTGGCGTTTTCATTACAGGTGGGCTGAACAGTTACCCTTTTTGCACTTTGGTGTGCTTGCCGCCGGCCGGCTGAACAGTGGCCATCAGGAAAGCGGCTCGGCTGCGTCGGCGGTGGTTTGTTCGTTGCCGTCTGCGCCGCGATCGCGCAGGTGTGGGAACAGGATGACTTCGCGGATGCTGTGTTTGTCGGTGAAGAGCATGGTAAGGCGGTCAATGCCCATGCCAAAACCGCCGTTGGGTGGCATGCCATAGCGCATGGCGCGCAGGTAATCTTCGTCGATGGGGTGGCGTTCTTCGTCATCGGCGGCGTAGGTGCGTCCCATTTCCAGAAAACGGGCTTCTTGGTCTATGGGGTCGTTCAGTTCGGTAAAAGCGTTGCACAGTTCCATGCCGCCGATGAAGCCCTCAAAGCGTTCTACGGTGGTGGGGTCGCCGGGTTTGGCTTTTGCCAGGGGGGAAATATCGCGCGGGTAGTCGTAGAGAAAGGTGGGCTGGATGAAAGTGGGCTCCAGAAAATCACCCACCATCTGGTCAATAAGTTTGCCGCGGGAAGCGCCGCGTTTGGGTTCTATGCCGTGCGCCTTCATCGCTGCGGCCAGGCTCTGGGCATCGGGGCACGCGGCGATGTCCACGCCGGTGGCTTCCAGCAGGCCCTGCCGCAGTTCCACGCGCTTCCAGGGTGGGGTGAGGTCAATCTCGTGCCCCTGCCAGGTGAATTTGCGTGTGCCGAGGACCCGGTCGGCCACAAAGGCCAGCATTTCTTCGGTCAGCGCCATCACCTGGCGGTAATCGGCGTATGCCCAGTAAAATTCCAGTTGGGTGAATTCGGGGTTGTGTTTGAACGAAATGCCCTCGTTGCGGAAGTCGCGCCCGATTTCGTACACTTTTTCAAACATGCCTACCAGCAGGCGTTTGAGGTAGAGTTCAAAGGAAATCCGCAGGTAGAGTTTCTGCTTCAACTGGTTGTGGTAGGTGATGAAGGGGCGTGCCGCGGCGCCGCCGTAAATCGGCTGTAAAATGGGCGTTTCCACTTCCAGGAAGCCGCGCGCGTCAAGGAATTCCCGCAAGGCGCGCACGATGTGGGCGCGTGTGCGGAAAATTCGGCGCACTTCGGGGTTGACGGCCAGGTCGGCATAGCGCTGGCGGTAGCGGGTTTCCGGGTCGGCAAGGACGGCATGGCGCACCACTTTGCCGTCCACGATTTCGTCTTTGGCCGGCGGCAGGGGGGTGATGGCCTTGGCCAACATGCGGAAATCTTTCACGTGCACGGTGATTTCGCCGCTGCGGGTGCGGAAAAGGAAGCCGCTGGCCTGGATGAAATCGCCGAGGTCGAACAGTTTGTTGAACAGTTTCAGGCGGTCTTTGCCCAGGGTGTTGGCCTGAAAGAAGAGCTGCAGGCGGCCGCTCTCGTCTTCAAGATGGGCAAACGTGATTTTGCCCATGGGGCGCATGGCGCGCAGCCTTCCGGCCACGGTGACGCGCGGCGCATCGGCATCGCCGGCGGCTTCGGCGGTTTCCAGTGCGGCTTTGGCTTCTGCTGCTGTGTGGGTGCGCCCGGCGCGGTTGGGGTAGGGTTCCATGCCGGCCTCGCGCAGGCGCTCCAGTTTTTCCAATCGGGTTTGCTCTAACCTGGTGAACTCGTGGGGCATAGCGGCCTCAGTGCAAAGGGTTTGTACCGATTATAACATCGGTGGGGGGTGGGGAACAGTGGTACGCGGTCAGATGTTTAAAAGCCACTGTTCAGCCGCATGCGGGGAGGGAAGCCAAAAAAAGCCCGGCCCAGTTTAAGGGGCCGGGAAGGGAAGGCTGCCGGTTGGAAGGTTACTTTCTGCCGCGCAGGCGGGGGTCTAAGATGTCTCGCAGGGCGTCGCCGACGAGGTTCCAGGCCAGCACGAAAAGCACCAACGCCATGCCCGGATAGATGACGATGAACCAGTATTGGCCGAGGTTGGTAATCCAGTCGCGGGCAAAGGAAATCAGCTGGCCCCAGTCGGCGTACCCCACTTCTGCGCCCACGCCCAGGAAGCTGAGTGCCGCGAAGCTGAGCACATAAGACCCCATATCCATGGAGGCCACCACCATGGTGGGGTAAATGGCGTTGGGGAGGATATGCTTGAGCAGGATGCGGCGGTCGGTGGCTCCCAGCACTTTTGCGGCGAGGACGTATTCCCGCTCTTTGACGGAGAGGATGTCGCTACGAATGAGGCGCGCGTAGCCCATCCAGCCGAACATGATCAGGGCGATGGAGGGAGGAACCAGGCTTTTGCCCATCACCGGGGCCAGAATGGCCGAGAGGGTCAGCGCGGCCAGCAAGAAGGGGAAGCTCATGAAGACGTCGGTGACGCGCATGATGACCATATCCACTGCGCCGCCGTAATAGGCCGAAACGGAGCCGAGGAAGATACCCAATGTTGCGACGGAAAGCGTGATGATCAGGCCCACTTTGAAGGCCGTGCGGGTGCCCCAGATGACACCGTAGTAAATATCCCATTGGCCGCTGGCTGTGCCCATGAGGTGCACCCAGTGGTCTTTGTGGGTGATGGGTTTCCACCAGAAAGGCAGGGGGGGCTGGCGGACACGCCATTCGGTTCCCGGCTGTTTGGGGTTGGGGCTAAAGCCATCGCGCGGAATGTGGTAGGGGCTGGCGTTGGGGCGGGGCGGCGCCAGCACCGGCGCGGCCAGGGCTACAATGAGGAACAGCCCCAGCAGGGCCATTCCCGAGAGGGAAAGGGGATTGGTGAGCAGCCCTTTCAACATGCGGTAGAAGTCCGGCCCCAGCAGGCGTTCCAGCCGCCCCGGCGCGTCGGGTTTGCGTTCAATCGTGTCTTGAGATGCCATCATTGCTCCTCGTCAATAAGATAGGTGGTCAGCGTGGCCTATCTTTTCGGGTTACTCCAGCCGTACGCGGGGGTCAATGTAGGCGTACATGATATCTACCACCAGATTGGCGAAAATCAGCAGCGTGCCGCTAAAGAGGGTGAGGCCGAGGACTGTGACCACATCCAGGTTCAAAGCCGCGTCGGCTGCTGCTTTCCCCATGCCGGGGTAGTTGAACACGGTTTCGGTAATCACCACGCCGTTGAGCAGGCCAACCACCATCATGCCGCCGATAGTGACCACCGGCATCAGGGCATTGGGCAGCGCATGGCGAAAGATGACCCGCCGTTCGCTCAGGCCTTTGGCCCGCGCCGTGGTGATGTAATCTTGCCGCAGCACTTCCAGCATGGAAGAGCGGGTCACGCGCAACAGCAGCGCCCAGTTGAGGTAAGAAAGGGTGGTGATCGGCAGAATGAGGTGCTTGAAAGCATCCCAGAAAATGTCTAAGCGGCCGTTGAGAAGGGCGTCGAAAGTGATCATGGTGGTGTAGTTGTGGAACTGGGGCGAACGCACCACCGCGTCAGCCCAGTTTGAAATGCGGCCTGGCGGGAACCACCGCAGTTCGGCGTAGAAGATCATCAGCATCAGCAGGCCAAAGACGAAAGTGGGGAAAGACCACCCCAGAATGCTGAAAACGCGGGCGACCTGGTCAATGAATTTGTTGTGGTTGACGGCAGCGACGACGCCCAAAATCACGCCGCCGAGAATCACAGGAAGAACGCTCCATAAAGCCAGTTCAAAAGTTGCCGGAAAGCGGCGTTTGATGATGTCAATGACGGGTTCGGAGGCCGTGCGCGAATAGCCAAATTGTCCGAATAAAATGCCGCCTTCGTGTTTGCCGGTTTTCTCGTCGGTCACACCGACCAGCCAGCGCCAGTATTGGACGTAAAACGGCTTGTCTAACCCGTATTTACGGATGACGCCTTGCAGCACTCGCTCATTACGGGGAATATCGCGCACGTAAAGTGCAGAGCGCTGGGTGGGCCCCAGGAATTGCAGCATCAGGAAAATCAACACCGTCACTCCGAAGAGCAACAGTGGAATCATCAACAAACGCCGCATGATGTAGTTGAACATCCTGAGTTACCTCCAAAAGGGCGGGGGAGCGCCCGCCTGTGCGGGCGCTCCCGGCCCTTTGCCAAGAAGGTTACTTCTTGATAGAGTAGAGATAGTAGAACGCGGGGGCAATCGGGTTGTAGTACCAGCCCTGCACCCACCGCTGTTCGTAGTGGCGGCCGGTCGCCACAGCCAGGCGGATGGCCGGCGCGTATTTGTAGTCCAGCGCGGTGAGCTGCTTGTAGATCTCGGCGCGTTTCGCCGGGTCGGTCTCGGCCACGCCTTTGCTCACCAGTTCCTGGAACTGGTCGTGGATATCTTTAGGCATGTTCTGCCGGCGGGCGTAGGTGCCCACGGTGAACGGCTGGGCCCAGTTGTGCGGGTCGTGGATGTCTTCAATCCAGCCGCTGATGAACATCGGCAGGCGGCTGGCACGATAGGCGTTCAGGAAGGCAGGCCACGGCAGGCCCACGGCTTCAATTTCAAACTTCGGGTCAATGTCGGCGAAGTCGGCCTGCAGAATCTGCGCCACGGTCTGGCGGGTGACGTTGCCGCTGTTGTAGGCTACCTGGAAGCGGAAGCCCTTATCCCAGACTTTGCCATCCCAGGCCTGTTTGAGTTCGGCGACGCACTTGTCTTTGTCGTAGGTGTAGTGCGGGCCTTTGGGGTCATAGCCGATCATCCCGGGGATGAGCGGCCCCACGTTCTGGACGCCTTCGCCGTTCAGGGCGTCTTTGATGAAGGTATCCCAGTCAAAGCAGTAGTTGAAGGCTTTGCGGATGTGGATGTCGGAGAAGAAATCGGCGGGGATACCGTTGCCGTCCAGCTGCCCACTGCCGATGTAGGGGTTGCCGCCGTCGGTGTTGATCTTGAAGTTGAAGAAGACATCGGTGCGCACCACGGTGGGCATGCCCTTCCACAGGCGCAGCGGCTGGTCGGGGTTGTCGGAAGGTTTGCAGTCAAAATCGCTCTTGTCGGCGTTCCAGACGCAAATTTCGCCCACAAGCGGGTCGATCTGAGCCACGTTCTGCCGCGGCACGTCGGCGAAGTCGGCGTCGCCGGCTTTCATCATGGCGAAGCGGGTGCCCCATTCTTTCACGACCTTGAGCACCACGGTTTTGATGGAGGGCGCGGTGGGGGCGCCTTTCCACGCGGGCACGTTCTGCTCGGCGCGCCAGTAGTGCGGGTTGGCTTTGAGCACAATTTCCTCGCCCGGCGTCCAGTGGTCCAGCATATAGGGGCCGGTGCCGTTTTCTATTTTGCCCAGCGGCGCGGTGGAATCGTCAATGCCGTAGAAGTTTTGCCAGGTGTCGCACGAGCCATCCCACGCGCCCTGTTTGATGGACCACTGCTTGTCAATGATGGAAGCCCAGCCCTGGGCAATGGTGGCCAGGAAGGGGCCCCACGGTTGTGCGAGGTGCATGGTCACCGTGCCCTTGTCGTTGTCGTAGGTCACGGCGTTGACGATTTTCTCGCAGGCGGCTTTGAGCTTCGCCGGGTCGGCTTTCTTCAAAGCCTCGGGGTCATCGTCCAATGCGCCGGTGGGGTCCACCAGCTCGGCGATGTCGTAAGTGCCGATGCCGAAGAACGGCTCGGTCAGCAGCCACATCGGCGAGTCGGTGCCGCCTTGCAGGATGGCGCGCTGGAAGGTGTAGGCCACATCTTCGGGGGTAAGGGTGTCGCCGTTGTGGAACTTCACGCCCTTGCGGATGTGGAAGGTGTAGGTCTTGCCGCCGTCAGAGATTTCCCATTGGGTCGCCAGGTCGGGGACAAATTTGGTGGCGTCGCTTTTGTCGTAAGTGACCAGCTGGTCGTACAGGTTCATGATGACGCCAATGCCCGAACTTTCGTAGTCCCACGCGGGGTCAAGGCTTTCGGCATCGCCAATGGTGGCGACCACCAGGGTGTCGGGGTGCGACGACTTGAATTCTTTGGCTTTGGGCGGGGCCGGGGTGGCTTCCACCACCTGCGTCACCACCACCGTACCGCCGGGCTTTTCTACCACTTGCGTGACCACGACGGTCTGGGGGGCCTGCTGGCCGCAGGCTGCCAACGCGAGCGCGGCAACGACCAGCACGGCAAACAAGACGATCAACGAGCGTTTCATGCTCCTCCTCCTAAAAGTTTAGGAAACATACGGAAAAGTAAGATGCTGAGGGGGAAACGGTTGGGCTCCTCCGATACACACCACCTCCTTTCTTTGGGAATGGTGCTCATGGTTTACACCATGTGGCATGCTACCCAGTGGCCGGGGGAAACCTCACGCCATTCGGGTTCCTGCTCGGCGCAAATGGCTTGCGCCAGCGGGCAGCGCGTGCGGAAGCGGCAGCCACTGGGTGGGTTGACGGGGCTGGGAACATCGCCTTCCAGCACGATGCGTTCGCGGTTGCGTTCTTTTTTCGGGTCGGGGATGGGAACGGCGGAAAGCAGTGCCTGGGTGTAGGGATGCAAAGGGTGGGAATACAGTTCGTCGCGGTCGGCGAGTTCCACGATTTTGCCCAAATACATCACGGCAGTGCGGTCGGAAATGTGCCGCACCATGCTCAGGTCGTGGGCAATAAAGAGGTAAGTCAGATGGAACTTTTCTTGCAGGTCTTCAAGCAGGTTGACCACCTGGGCCTGAATGGAAACATCCAGCGCCGAGATGGGTTCGTCCAGCACAATGAATTCGGGCTGCAGGGCCAGGGCGCGGGCGATGCCGATGCGTTGCCGCTGGCCGCCGGAAAATTCGTGCGGGTAGCGGCTGACGAAGGAAGGGCTGAACCCCACGAGGTTTAAAAGTTCCGCGACGCGCGCTTTGCGTTCCTGCGGTGTGCCGATGTTGTGGATTTCCAGGGGCTCTTCAACGATTTTGCCCACGGTCATGCGGGGGTTGAGCGAGGCGTAAGGATCCTGGAAAATCATCTGCATGTCGCGGCGGGCTTTTCGCAGTTCCGCGCCCTTGAGCCGGGTCAGATCCTGGCCTTTGAAAAGCACGCTTCCTGATGTCGGGCGGTAGAGCTGCAGCATGGTGCGGCCGGTGGTGGACTTGCCGCAGCCTGATTCGCCGACCAACCCCAACGTTTCGCCGGGGTAAATATCAAAGGTCACGCCATCCACAGCCCGCACGGCAGCCACTTGGCGTTGCACCAGCAGGCCGCGGTGGATGGGAAAGTGCTTTTTCAAATCACGGACTTGCACGAGGGCTTTTTGTGGTTGCATGGTCATCGCAATTCCCCTGTGTCAACATCAACCCAGCACGCCAGGCGGCGGCCCGGGGCGATTTCTTCCAGCGGCGGGCGCTGTTCCCGGCAGATCGGCTGGGCGTACTTGCAGCGGGCGGCGAAGGGGCACCCCTGGGGAAGGGCTACCAGGTCGGGGGGCAATCCTTCAATGGTTTCCAGTTTTTCGCCCGGGCTGCCGTCCATCCGGGGCAGGGAGCGCAGGAGGGCTTTGGTGTAAGGGTGGCGCGGGTTGTCGTACAGGTCGTCTACCGGTGCATCTTCGGCAATGAAACCGGCGTACATGACGATGACCCGGTCCACCAGCCCGGCAACGACGCCCAAGTCGTGGGTAATCCAGATGAGCGTCATGCCGATGTCGTCGCGCAGACGTTTCATCAGGTCAACAATTTGGGCCTGGATGGTCACGTCCAAAGCGGTGGTGGGTTCATCGGCAATGAGGAGGGCTGGGTTGCAGGCCAGCGCCATGGCAATCATCACGCGCTGCCGCATACCGCCGGAGAACTGATGGGGGTAGTCGTCCAGGCGGCTGGCTGCGGCAGGAATTCCCACCATTTCAAGCAGTTCGGCCGCGCGCTCGCGGGCTTCGGCCTTCCCCATACCGAGGTGCAGCTGCAGCGGCTCGGTCATCTGGTAGCCGATGGTCAGCACCGGATTGAGGGAAGTGAGTGGGTCCTGGAAGACCATGCCGATTTGTGCGCCGCGGATTTTGCGCATTTCGGCTTCCGGCAGCTGGAGTAAGTCGGTGCCCTTGAAACGCACACTGCCGCGAATGTGAGCCGGCGGTGAGGCCAGCAAGCGCATAATGGAAAGCACCGAAACGCTTTTGCCGCAGCCCGATTCGCCGACAATCCCCAGCGTTTCCCCCTCGTGCAGGCTGTATGAAATGCCGTTGACGGCGTGGACGACGCCTTCTTCCGTATGGAACTCCGTGCGCAGGTCGTCCACTTCCAGAATCACCTTCTGAGACGTGGCCAAAATAACCTCCACAGCAGGGCATAGTCCCCTATTTGACAGGGCTTCTCCATTTTAGGAGATTCGTGGAGAAAAGTCAAATGGCGGCAGATGAGTTTTGCGCCAAACGTTGACGCGCGCCCTGCTTTTTGTTAAACTATGCCGCCGCCGGTGAGCGATGCGCCGACGCAGCCTTGCTGCCCCTCGGCGGATTTGGTATAATGAAGCCCGCTGATGGCCGGCCGACGTAGCTCAATCGGCAGAGCAACCGCCTTGTAAGCGGTTGGTTACGGGTTCAAGTCCCGTCGTCGGCTCTGTACGGGGTCGGGTTCCCCAGCCTCGCACAGGCCGGGGACGGATGACAACCGGATAATCTGGGCAGGTACCCAAGTGGCCAACGGGGGCTGACTGTAAATCAGCTGGCGTAACGCCTACGGGGGTTCGAGTCCCTCCCTGCCCACTACAAGCCCTCATAGCTCAGGTGGTAGAGCACACCCTTGGTAAGGGTGAGGTCATGGGTTCAAGTCCCATTGAGGGCTCTTTTGTTCTAAAATCAACGTGAGGGGCCAGCCCCCGGCGTGGGAAATCCCCCGAGGTTGGGGTGTTTCCCGCGTTTGCGTGTAAATTGCCAGTAAGGAGAGAGAACCATGGCGAAGCAGAAATACGAACGCACGAAGCCGCACCTGAATGTGGGGACGATGGGGCACATCGACCACGGGAAGACGACGCTGACGGCGGCGATCACGAAATACTGTGCCCTGCGGGGGTGGGGTGACTACACCCCGTTTGACGAAATTGACAAAGCGCCGGAAGAGCGGGAGCGCGGCATCACGATCAACATTGCGCATGTGGAATACGAAACGGAGAAGCGGCACTACGCCCATGTGGACATGCCGGGGCACCGGGACTACATCAAGAACATGATTACGGGTGCAGCGCAGGTAGACGGTGCGATTCTGGTGGTGGCGGCGCCGGACGGGCCGATGCCGCAGACGCGGGAGCACATCTTGCTGGCGCGGCAGGTGGAAGTGCCGGCGATTGTGGTGTTTCTGAACAAAGTGGACATGATGGACGACCCGGAGTTGCTGGAGTTGGTGGAGCTGGAAGTGCGGGAGCTGCTGACGGAATACGGCTATCCGGGGGACGAGACGCCGATCGTGAAAGGTTCGGCGCTGCAGGCGCTGCAGAGCGAGAGCAAAGACCCGGATGCGCCGGAATACCAGCCGATTGGGGAACTGCTGCGGGTGATTGACGAGTACATTCCGGAGCCGCAGCGGGATGTGGACAAGCCGTTCATGATGCCGATAGAGGATGTATTCAGCATCAAGGGTCGGGGGACGGTGGTGACGGGGCGCATTGAGCGCGGGAAGATCAAGGTTGGCGAGCCGGTAGAGATTGTGGGCTTGCAGGACGATGTGATGAACACGGTAGTGACGGGCGTGGAGATGTTCCACAAGCAGTTGGACGAAGGGATTGCGGGGGACAATGTGGGGCTGCTGCTGCGCGGGATAGGCCGCGACGAAGTGGAACGCGGGATGGTGGTGGCGGCGCCGAAGAGCATCACGCCGCACAAGAAATTCAAGGCGGAAGTGTATGTGCTGAAGAAGGATGAGGGTGGGCGGCACAAGCCGTTCTTCAACGGGTATCGTCCGCAGTTTTACATTCGGACGACGGATGTGACGGGGACGATTCGGCTGCCGGAAGGGGTAGAGATGGTGATGCCCGGGGACAATGTGAACATGGTGGTGGAACTGCTGAAGCCGGTAGCGCTGGAGCAGGGGAGCAAGTTCGCCATTCGCGAAGGCGGCCTGACGGTGGGCGCCGGCGTGGTCACCGAGATTCTGGACTGAGGTAAAAGTCATGGCGAAACAACGCATTCGCATCCGCTTGAAGGCGTATGACCATCGGGTTCTGGACCAGTCGGCCAAACGCATTGTGGAAGCCGCAGAACGCACAGGCGCGCGGGTGGTGGGGCCGGTGCCCCTGCCCACCAAGATTGAGCGCTTTACCGTGCGCCGCTCAACCTTCATTGACAAAGACTCTCACGAACACTTTGAAATTCGCACCCACAAACGCCTGATTGATGTCTTGGACCCTGACGCCAAGACCATTGACATGCTCATGCGGCTGAACCTGCCGGCGGGTGTGGATATTGAAATCAAGTTGTAATCCCGCGGCCCGAACGGGCGCGAAAACGTGGACAGCCTGCTTCACATCGGGTAAAATTGGCAGGCTTTGCGAAGCCTGAACCGCTGGGGAGGGTTGCCCTTGTGCGCCCTCCCCAGCGAAGCGCCGGGCTTCAAGGCCTTGAAAAAGTCATAGCAGCGGCCAGGCCGCTGGTGGACGGTTCCCCCTGAGTAAGAGCGGCGCCGGACCGCGAGCGCACAGAAAACTGCCCTTTCGCTCGCGGCGGCCTGCTGACTGCTGAGGGGCGGGATGATGCGGCTCAAGCCCAGGCCGACAGTCCCGAGAAACTTTGCTGTAAAGGAGAACAACCGAAATGTTCAAAGGGCTGATTGGAAAGAAGATCGGCATGACCCAGATCTTCAATGAGCACGGCGCGGCCATTCCTGTGACGCTCATTGAGGCTGGGCCTTGCTACGTGACCCAGGTGCGCCGCCCCGAGAAAGACGGTTACTCGGCGGTGCAGTTGGGCTTTCAGGAAGTCAACCCCAAGCGGTTGACCGGCGGCCAGTTGGGCCACCTGAAGCGGGTGGGCGTGCCGCCGCTGCGCTATTTGCGTGAATTCCGGGTGAAAGACCCGGATGTCGCCGAGGGGGATACGGTGACGGTGGAGCGTTTTGCCGTGGGTGAACGAGTCGATGTCATCGGCACCAGCAAAGGCCGGGGTTTCCAGGGCGGCGTGAAGCGTTTGGGCTTCGGCGGCGGCCCCAAGACCCACGGCCAGTCGGACCGCTGGCGCGCCCCTGGTTCCCGTGGGGCGGGCTCGACCCCTGGCCGCACGATGAAGGGCAACCGCGGCCCCGGCCACATGGGCGCCAACCGCGTCACCGTGATGGGGCTTGAGGTGGTCCTGGTGGACCCGGAACGCAACCTGTTGGCTGTGAAGGGTGGTGTGCCCGGCCCCAAAGGCGGCCTGGTGCTCATCCGCGCGGCCCGGAAGAATTAGGGATTCGGAGCAGAGCCATGAAAGTGGATGTGTATAACATGGAAGGGCAAAAGGTGCGCGAGGTGGAACTCCCCGCTGCCATCTTTGAGGCCCCCATTCGGCCTGATTTGATGCACCAGGCTTATGTGCGGCAGATGGCCAATGCCCGCCTGGGCACGCATAGCACTAAAGGGCGCAGCGAAGTTTCCGGCGGCGGGCGCAAGCCCTGGCGCCAGAAAGGCACCGGCCGGGCCCGGCAGGGTTCCATTCGGGCGCCCCAATGGGTCGGCGGCGGCAAGGTGCACACGCCCAAGCCCCGCCAATACACGCTGGATATGCCCAGGAAAATGCGCCGCGCCGCCCTGCGTTCCGCCCTTTCGGTCAAAGCCGCCGAAGCGGGCGTGGTAGTGGTGGAAGACCTGGACTTCCCCGAACCGAAGACGCGCCGCATGGCCGAAGTGCTGCAGGCGCTGGTGGGCGAGGAAGCCAGCGCGCTGATTTTGCTTCCCGAAAGCCCCCAGGCGAACGAGCGGTGGGCCCACGTGGCCTACTCGGCACGGAACCTGCCCTATGCCAAAGCCCTGGTGGCCCGCTATCTCAACATCCGTGACCTGCTGGGCTACGACAAAGTCGTGATGCCGTTGGCGGCGTTGGACGTCATCGCCGCTTTCCTGGGTTGAGGAGGGCGAAATGACTACGATTTACGATGTGCTGCGTCGCCCGATTATCACCGAAAAGAGCCGCTATCAGCATACCAAACTGGGGCAGTATGCCTTTGAGGTGGCCGAAGACGCCACCAAGCCGATGATCAAAGAAGCGGTGGAAACCTTTTTTGAGGTGACGGTGGAAAAGGTGCGGGTGATGAACATGCCTGCCAAACAAACGCGCCGCTGGCGTAACCGGCGGATGGGGATTCGGCGGCGCGGCTACAAAAAGGCGATTGTGACCTTGGCCCCCGGTGAGACGATTGACCTCTTTGAAGGGGTGAAGTGATGGGTATCAAGAAATACAAACCGATGACGCCCGGCCGCCGCGGCATGCTGGGCTACACTTTTGAGGAAATCACCAAAACCCGGCCGGAACGCTCGCTGATTGCGCCGTTGAAAAAACGCGCCGGACGCAACGCCTACGGGCGGGTGACGGTGCGCCATCGGGGCGGCGGCAGCAAGCGTTACTACCGCATCATTGACTTCAAGCGCGACAAACGCGGCATTCCGGCGAAAGTGGCCGCGATTGAATACGACCCCAACCGCACGGCGCGCATCGCCCTGCTGCACTACGCCGATGGCGAAAAGCGCTACATCATTGCTCCCCTCGGGCTGCAGGTGGGCGATACGGTGCTGGCCGGGCCGGAAGCCGAAATTCGCCCCGGCAACGCCATGCCGATTGCCAACATCCCCACGGGGACGATGATTCACAACATTGAACTGTACCCCGGGCGCGGCGGGCAACTGGTGCGCTCGGCGGGTTCCTCGGCACAGTTGCTGGCCAAAGAAGGCGACTACGCGCACATCCGCCTGCCTTCGGGTGAAGTGCGCCTGGTGCGCCAGGAATGCTATGCCACCATCGGCCAGGTGGGGAATGTGGAGCACAGCAATATCAAAATCGGCAAGGCCGGGCGCAAACGCCACATGGGCATCCGCCCGACGGTGCGCGGTTCGGCGATGTCGCCGCGCGACCATCCCCACGGCGGTGGGGAAGGCCGCCAGCCCATTGGCCTGCCGGGCCCCAAATCGCCGTGGGGCAAGCCGACCCTGGGCGCCAAAACGCGCCGCAACAAGAAAACCGATAAATACATCGTGCGCCGACGCAGCAAGAAACGCCGCTAAGCGCGGGTTTGGTTGGAGGTTGAAATTATGGGACGTTCCCTGAAAAAAGGGCCTTATGTAGCCCCGAAACTGCTCCGCAAGATTGAGGCAATGAATGCCCGCGGCGAAAAGAAGGTCATTCGCACGTGGAGCCGCGCGAGCACCATCTTTCCCCAAATGGTCGGCCACACCATCGCCGTGCACAATGGCCGCCGGCACGTGCCCATTTACATCACCGAAAACATGGTGGGGCACAAACTCGGCGAATTTGCGCCGACGCGGACTTTCCGCGGGCATGTCGTAGAGAAAAAGAGGAGATAGGCCATGGCGATAGATGTCCGCGCGAAAGCGCGTTACGTTCCCGTCTCGCCTTTCAAAGCCCGCCGGGTCATCAACCTGGTGCGGGGAAAGGACGCCGACGAAGCGCTGGAAATCCTGCACTTCATGCCGCACAGCGCGGCGCGTCCGGTGTACAAACTCATCGCTTCGGCCGTCGCGAACGCCGAAGAGAACTTCGGTTTGAACCGTGAGGACCTTTACATCTACCGCATCTTTGCCGATGAAGGCCCTACCCGCAAGTGGCGACGCTTTGGCGCGCGGGGGCGCTTCAAGCCCATTCTCAAGCGCTCCTCGCACATCACCGTGATTCTGCGCGAGCATGAAGAGGAATAGGAGTCATTTATGGGTCGCAAAGTACATCCGATTGGCTTTCGTCTGAAGATCAACAAGACCTGGGAAGGCCGCTGGTTCGCGGAAGGGCCGCAATACCGGGAACAATTGCACCAGGATCTGGCCATCCGCCGCCTGATTCGCGAACAGGCGCCGCGGGCGGGGATTTCCCGCATTGAGATTGAGCGTTTCCCGGCCAAGGTCAAAATCACGGTGCACACGGCCAAGCCGGGCATCCTGATCGGCCGCAAGGGTGCGACCATCAAGCAACTGCGCGCCGCGCTGGAAGGGCTGGTGGGTTCCAAAGTGGACGTGGATATCAGCGAAATCAAAGTGCCCGACCTGGATGCTTACCTGGTGGCGCACAACATCGCCGACCAGTTGTCGCGGCGGGTGAGCTACCGGCGAGCGATGCAGCGGGCCATTCAGCAGGCCATGCGCCAGGGCGCCAAGGGCATCAAAATTCAGGTTGCCGGCCGCCTTGCAGGGGCAGAGATGGCGCGCACCGTTTGGCTGCGCGATGGCCGCGTGCCGCTGCAAACCCTGCGGGCCGATATAGACTACGCCAAAGCGGAAGCCCTGACGACCTACGGCCGAATCGGCGTGAAGGTGTGGATTTACAAAGGTGATGTGCTGCCCGAGGTGGAAGAGGAAGCCCCTGTGGCCACCGAGGGCGTGTATGTGAGCGAATAGCCACGGCGGTTTCCCGCCGCGAGAGGAGTAGAAACCATGTTGATGCCCAAACGCGTCAAATACCGCAAGCAGATGCGCGGCCGCATGAGGGGCAAGGCGCTGCGAGGCGCTGAAGTGCACTTCGGCGATTACGGCCTGCAGGCCCTGGAGCCGGGGTGGATTTCCGCCCGGCAAATTGAAGCCGCCCGCCGTGCGATGGTGCGCCATATGCGCCGCCGCGGGAAAATCTGGATTCGCATTTTCCCCGATAAGCCGGTCACCAAAAAACCCGCGGAAACCCGCATGGGCTCCGGCAAAGGGAACGTGGAACTCTGGGTGGCGGTGGTCAAGCCGGGACGGGTGATGTTTGAGATTGCCGGCGTGCCCGAAGACGTGGCCAAAGAGGCACTGCGCCTGGCTTCCTATAAACTCTCGGTGAAGACCAAAATCGTCGTCCGCGAAGGGTTGGAGGAAGCATGAAAGCCGCAGAGATTCGCAAACTTTCTACCGAGGAAATCGAAGCGCGGCTGGCCGAGGCGCGGGAAGAACTGATGCACCTGCGCTTCCAGAAAACGACCGGTGAACTGGTAGATACCAATGCGCCGCGCCGAACCCGCCGCCTGATTGCCCGCTACCTCACCATTTTGCGGGAGCGGGAACTGGAAGAAGCACTGGCCGAGGAAGGTGAAGCATGAACAAGCGTCGGCGACTGACGGGTGTTGTGATTTCCGACAAGATGGACAAAACGGTCGTGGTGCGGGTCAGCCGCGCTTTCCGGCATCCACTCTACAAGAAGGTGGTGCGCTCGCACAAGAAATACAAGGCCCACGACGAACTGGGCGCCCATGTGGGCGACCAGGTGCGCATTGTGGAAAGCCGCCCGATTTCCAAGACCAAGCACTGGGTGGTGGAAGCCATCGTGCGGCGGGCGCGCGGCAATGAAGACGTCGTGGCCGAGCAGGAGGCCGAGGCATGATTCAGCAAGAATCGCGCTTGAAGGTTGCCGATAACACCGGCGCCAAAGAGATCCTGGTGATCCGCGTGTTGGGCGGTTCCAAGCGCCGCTACGGCCGCGTGGGCGATGTGGTGGTGGCGACGGTTAAAGCCGCGGCCCCCAACGGCTCGGTCAAAAAGAGCGACATCGTGCGGGCTGTGGTGGTGCGCTGCGCCAAAGAGTGGCGGCGTGAAGACGGTTCCCACATTCGCTTTGACGACAATGCCGCCGTGATTTTAGACAACGACGGCGTCAACCCTAAAGGCACCCGCATCTTCGGGCCGGTGGCGCGGGAACTGCGCGAAAAGGGCTTCATGAAAATCGTTTCCCTGGCCCCCGAAGTGCTGTGAGGAGTGTGAGCCGTGAAAGTGAAGATTCGTAAAGGCGACACCGTGCTGGTGATTGCCGGCCGCGACAAAGGCAAAAAGGGCGAGGTGATTCGGGTGCTGCCGCGTGAGCGGCGGGTGGTGGTCCAGGGCGTCAGCATCCGCAAAAAGCACCAGCAGCAGGTGCAGGCCCAGGGCCAGACCATCACGCCGGGCATCATTGAATTTGAAGCCCCGATTGACATTTCCAACGTCATGTTGGTGTGCCCGAAATGCGGGGAAGCCACCCGCGTGGGCGTTCACCGCACCGAAGGCATTGCCGAACGCTACTGCAAACGCTGCGGCGCGGTGATGGATTAGGCCGGTAAGGAGACAAGCCATGATGCGTTTAGAGGAAAAATACAGGAACGAGGTGGTGCCGGCCTTGATGAAGTCGCTGGGCCTGAAAAACATCATGCAGGTGCCGCGCATCACCAAAATCGTGGTCAACATTGGCCTGGGTGAAGCCCTGGATAACGCCAAAGCCCTGGATTACGCCGTCCAGGATATGGCGACCATCACCGGGCAGAAGCCCATTATTACCAAAGCCCGCAAAAGTGTGGCCGCCTTCAAACTGCGCGAAGGGCGCGCCATCGGCGTCAAAGTCACGCTGCGCGGCGACAAGATGTGGGCCTTCCTGGACCGGCTGATGAATGTCGCCCTGCCGCGGGTGCGCGACTTCCGCGGGGTTTCCCCCAACGCCTTTGACGGGCGCGGCAACTACACCCTGGGCGTCCGGGAGCAACTCATCTTCCCGGAAATAGACTACGACAAAATTGATAAAGTCCGCGGCATGGAAGTCACCATTGTGACCACCGCCCGCAACGACGAAGAAGGCCGTCAATTGTTGACCCTGCTGGGTATGCCGTTCAGGAAGGAAGGGTAGTTATGGCCAAAAAGAGCATGGTTTACCGCGAACAGCGCCGGAAGTACCCCACCCGAGTGCGCAACCGCTGCCGTATTTGCGGCCGCCCGCGCGGCTACATGCGCAAATTTGGGGTGTGCCGGATTTGTTTCCGCGAATTGGCCTTAGAGGGTAAAATCCCCGGCGTGACCAAGGCTTCTTGGTAGTCGGGCGGAGGTGGTAACGATGACGATGACCGATCCCATTGCGGATATGTTGACGCGCATTCGCAACGCGCAAATGGCGGGGCATACCCAGGTGGAAATGCCCAGTTCCAAGATGAAGGTAGCCATTGCCCGCATTCTCAAAGAAGAGGGCTACATTGACGGCTACCAGGTGTTGCAAGATAAAAATCGCCCCAGCCACAAAACGCTGCGGGTGCGCCTGAAGTATGTTGGGGAACGCCGTCAGCGGCGCCCAGTGATTGAAGGCCTGGAACGGGTCAGCAAACCCGGACGCCGGGTTTACGCGGGCAAAGCCGAGCTGCCGTGGGTGCGTTCCGGCCTGGGTATTGCCATCGTGAGCACGCCCAAAGGCGTGATGACCAGCGAGCGGGCCCGCAAACTGGGCGTCGGCGGCGAAGTGCTTTGCAAGATCTGGTAGGGCCACCTGCCGAATCGGTGAGGCGAGAAATCATTTCGGAACGACCTGGCGCGCCCCGGCGACGCCAGTGGCCGAAAGGAGGTTGAGTGTGTCTCGGATTGGACGTTTGCCCGTGCCTGTGCCGGATAGCGTGCAGGTAGAAATCAAGGGCTCGCACGTGCGGGTGAAAGGGCCGAAAGGCGAACTGGCCCACACCTTCCCCGCAGCGATGAAAATTGCCTACAAGCCGGAAGAGAAGGCCATTACCGTGGAACGCCCCTCGGATGAGCGCCAGCACCGCGCCTGGCACGGCATGACCCGCGCCCTCATCAACAACATGGTGGTGGGCGTCAGCCAGGGCTTTGAGAAAGTGTTGGAAATTCACGGCGTGGGCTACCGGGCCGAAATGAAAGGCAAAGACCTGGTGCTGCACGTCGGCTTTTCCCATCCGGTGCCGGTTTCCCCGCCTGAGGGCATTGAATTTGAGGTGGATACCAAATCCCGCCCGATGCGCATCATCGTCCGGGGCTACGACAAGCAGCGGGTCGGCCAGGTGGCTGCGGACATCCGCAAAGTGCGCCCGCCGGAACCCTACAAGGGCAAAGGCATCCGCTATGCGGGCGAAGCGGTGCGCCGCAAGGCCGGCAAGGCCGGCAAGGTGTAGGAGCGAGGTTGAAAAATGGCTAAGAAAACCCGACGAGAGGCACGAATCCGACGCCACCTGCGGGTGCGCAAAAAGGTGCACGGGACGCCGGAACGCCCGCGGTTGAACGTCTTCCGCAGCCTGGGGCAGATTTACGCCCAGGTCATTGACGACGAGGCCGGGCGCACGCTGGCGGCGGCTTCCACCATTGATAAAGCACTGCGCCCCCAGATGAAAGGGCTGAACAAGACCGAGCAGGCCCGGCTGGTGGGCAAAGCCATCGCTGAGCGCGCCCTGGCGGCCGGCATCAAAACGGTGGTGTTCGACCGCGGCGGTTATCAGTACATCGGCCGCGTGAAAGCCCTGGCCGACGGCGCCCGCGAAGGCGGCCTGGAATTCTAAGGCGAGGAGAACGCTATGGCTCAGTATCAACCTGCTGCACAGGCAGAAGACGAACTGGAAGAGCGCACCGTTGAAATTGCCCGCGTGGCGAAGGTGGTCAAGGGCGGACGACGGTTTACTTTCCGCGCCACGGTGGTCGTGGGCGACCATCGCGGCCGGGTGGGCATTGGCATCGGCAAAGCCGGCGCGGTGCCCGATGCGGTGCGGAAGGCTTCCGAGCGCGCCCGCCGCAACCTTAAGAAGATCAACCTTTACGACACCACGATTCCCCACGAGGTCATCGGCGAAGTGGGCGGCGCGCGGGTGCTGCTGAAACCGGCTTCCCCCGGTACGGGGGTGATTGCCGGCGGCGGCGTGCGCGCTGTGCTGGAAGCCGTGGGCGTGCGTGACATCCTCACCAAATCTTTGGGCAGCAATAACCTGCTCAACGTGGTCAAGGCTACCATGCAGGCGCTGGAGCAGCTCAAAGCGGTGGAAGAGGTCGCCAAAGTGCGCGGCAAGAACCCCGAAGAGGTGCTGCCCTTCTGGGACCGGAGGAACAAGCGCCATGACTAAGCAGAAAACCTTGCGCATCACCCTGGTGAAAAGCCCCATCGGATACGACAAGCGCCAGAAAGGCACTTTGCGGGCGCTGGGGCTGCGCCGGATGCACCAGACTGTGGAACATGAAGACACCCCCGTCATTCGGGGGATGGTGGCGAAGGTGCGCCACCTCGTCCGTGTGGAGGAGAGTGCGTAACCATGAAACTGCATGAATTGCGACCCAACCGCGGCGCCAAGCGGAACCGCAAGCGCGTGGGCCGGGGCATTGCGGCCGGGCAGGGCAAAACGGCCGGCCGCGGCACCAAAGGCCAGGGCGCCCGCAGCGGCGGCGGCACCCGCCTGTATCACCAGGGCGGCAACCTGCCGTTCTTCCGCCGTTTGCCCTTCAAGCGCGGCTTTACCCCCCTCAACCGCGTGGAATACAACGAGGTGAACCTGGAACGCCTGGCCGATTTCCCCGCAAACAGCGAAATCACCCCCGAGGTATTGGCCGAAAAGGGCATCCTCAGTGAACCGAAAAACCCCGTGGTCATCTTGGGGCGCGGCGAGGTCTCGGTGCCCCTGAAGGTCAAAGCCCACCGTGTCAGCAAAAGCGCCCGGGCCAAAATTGAGGCCGCAGGCGGTTCGGTGGAGATCCTCGCTTCCTGAGCCCCCGGGCGACCCCTGACCGAAGGAGCCTTGCATGAAACGATCGGCTTGGCGCTACCTCTGGATGGCACCCGACCTGCGCCGCAAACTGCTCATCACCCTGGGCCTTTTGCTGCTCTACCGGCTCGCGGCGCACGTGCCTGTGCCGGGCGTGAACCACGCCGTGCTGAAGAGCATCCTCAACTCGGGCGGCTCGCAGGGCGCTTTCGTGGGCCTGCTTGACCTGCTTTCCGGCGGCACGGTGTCGCAGTTTTCGGTGCTCGCGATGGGGGTGTACCCCTACATTACGGCGCAAATTATTTTGCAGATCCTCGTGCCCATCATCCCTTCGTGGAAAGCCCGCATGGATGAAGACCCGCGCGAAGGCCAGAAGTGGATGGAACGCTGGACTTACATCCTTTCCATCCCCATGGCGGCCTTGCAGGCGCTGGGGCAAATCAGCCTGTTTTCGGCTTTTGCGGGCGGGCGCTCTGTGCTCAGACACTTTGGCTGGAGCGGAGCCAACCTGATTCCCACGCTGACGGTGATTATCGCCATGACGGCGGGCACCATGTTCGCCATCTGGCTGGGTGAACTGATTTCCGAATACGGCCTGCGGAACCAGGGCCTTTCCCTTATCATCTTCGCAGGCATTGTGGCCCGGATGCCGTTCAACTTTGCCCGCCTGATGAGTGACGCACAGCACCGCTGGGCGTACCTCACCATTTCGCTGGTGGTGACGGTGGCGACCATCTTCCTGATCGTATTCGTGCAGCAGGGGCGGCGCAACGTGCCGGTCATGTACCCCGGCCGGCGGATTGGCACCCGCATGTCTATGCCGGTCAAGGGCACTTTCCCGCTGATGGTCAACCTGGCGGGCATGATTCCCTTGATTTTCGCCCAGTCGCTGCTGGCGCTGCCGGGCATTTTATCCGGATTTTTCTTGAAGTCGGGCACGGCGTGGGTTTCCAGCCTGGCGGTGACGATGCAGCGGGTGTTTGCGCCCACCAGCCCGTGGTACTGGTTCACTTATTTCCTGATGGTGGTGCTGTTCACCTTCTTCTACACCGACGTCCTCTTTATGCAGCAGAACTACGGTGAACAGTTGAAGCGCTCGGGTGCGAAAATACCGGGCGTGCCGCCGGGGGAACGCACCCAGCAATATCTGATGAGCGTGCTGCGCCGCATCACGCTGCCGGGGGCGCTTTTCCTGGGCTTTGTGGCCGTGCTGCCTTACCTGCTGACCCTGATGGTGCCCGGGCTGGCAGCAGCCGGGCGTTCGGGCCTGTTGCTGATTTCTTCGGCCGGGCTGCTCATCGTGGTCGGCGTGGTGCGCGATATCTTCTTCTTCATTGACGCCGAACTGCGGCTGCACGGCTACACAGATACGCTGCTGGTGCGTTAGCGCGCTTGCGGCCGGCCTTCGCGTCGGTCGCCTTCCTGACTCTGGAGGTTCGCCGTGTCGGTGTTCATTGTGCTGCTGGGTGCGCCGGGCGCAGGCAAGGGCACCCAGGCCAAAATCCTGGCCCAGAAAACCGGCCTGCCGCACATTTCTTCGGGCGACATCTTCCGCGAAAACCTGAAAAACCGGACCGAACTCGGCAAGATGGCGCAGCAATATATGGAAAAAGGCGAACTCGTGCCCGACGATGTGACCATCGCGATGATTCGGGAGCGCCTTTCCCGCCCCGACTGCGGCCGCGGCGCCATTTTGGACGGCTTCCCCCGCACCCCTGCCCAGGCCGAAGCGCTGGATGCCATGCTGGCCGACCTGGGCGGCAAGGTGGGCGTGGTGCCGTTCATCAATGTGCCGGAAGACGAACTGGTGGAACGCCTTTCCGGGCGGCTGATTTGCAAAGCCCAGGGGCATATTTTCCACAAGAAGTTCAACCCGCCCAAAGTGCCGGGTGTGTGCGATTACGACGGCTCGGAACTTTACCAGCGGGAAGACGACAGGCCCGAAGTGGTGCGCCACCGCATTCGGGTGTATCTGGAGCAGACCATGCCGCTGGTCGCTTACTACCGGCAACGCGGCTTGCTGGTGGATGTTGACGGCACCCAGCCCATCGGCAAAGTGACCGAGGCGCTTTGGGTGGCTCTGCCGAAGGAAGCGAAACGCGCATGAGTTGGGACCGCCAGATTGTGCTCAAAAGCCGGCGCGAAATCGGCATCATGCGGGAAGCCGGACGCATCAACGCCCTCGCGCTCCAGGCCGTGCGGGAAGCCGCCCGCCCGGGCGTGACCACGGCCGAACTGGATGCCGTGGCTGAAGAGGTCATCCGCAGCCACGGCGCGGTGCCGGCCTTCAAGGGCTACCCCGGGCCGTATCCGTACCCGGCCACCATCACGGTCAGCATCAACGAAGAACTGGTGCACGGCATTCCGAGCAAGCGGCGCAGGCTGCGTGAAGGCGACATTGTTTCTATTGACTGCGGCACCATTTACAAAGGCTATGTTGGAGATTCGGCGTTCACCATGGGCATAGGAGAAATCTCTCCCGAGGCCCAGCGGTTGTTAGAGGTGACGGAGCGGGCGCTCTATATCGGCATTGAGCAAATGCGCCCGGGCAACCGTGTTGGGGATGTCTCCGCGGCAGTTCAACGCTATGTGGAATCCCGCGGTTACCATGTCACCCGCGAATACACCGGCCACGGGGTGGGGCGCGAGATGCACGAAGGCCCCTCGGTGCCTAATTACGGCACCCCCGGCCGGGGCGTGATGTTGCGGGCGGGCATGGTCATCGCCCTGGAACCGATGGTGTTGATAGGCACCCCAAAAACGCGCGTCTTGCCCGACCAGTGGACGGTGGTTTCCGCCGATGGCAGCTTGACGGCTCATTTTGAGCATACGGTGGCCATTACCGAAAACGGTCCCAGCATTCTCACGGTGGTTTGAAGCCCTTTTTCTGTCACCTGGACGGGAACGGAAGGGTCTGGTATAATTTCAACTTTGCCAGGCACGAGCCAAGAACGAAGGAGAGCCAAGCGATGAAAGTATCTGCGTCTGTAAAAAAGCGCTGTTCCAAGTGCAAAATCGTCCGCCGCAAAGGGCGGGTGTATGTGATTTGCGACAATCCTCGACACAAACAGCGACAGGGGTAGGACCATGGCGCGTATTGAAGGTGTAGATTTACCACGCAACAAGCGAGTTGAAATCGCCCTGACCTACATTTACGGCATTGGCCGGTCGCGGGCGAAAGAGGTGTTGGCCGCCACGCATGTCAACCCCGACACGCGGGTGAAAGACCTCACCGATGAAGAAGTTGCCCGCCTGCGCGAGTTCATCAGCAGCAATTACAAAACGGAAGGCGACCTGCGCCGTGAAGTGCAGATGAACATCAAGCGGCTGATTGAAATCGGCAGTTACCGCGGGCTGAGGCACCGCATGGGGCTGCCGGTGCACGGTCAGCGGACGCGCACCAATGCCCGCACGCGCAAAGGCCCGAAGAAAACCGTGGCCGGACGAGGCCGCCGCCGCGGCGCCAAGAAAAAGTAACGCCCTGTGCTTCGGGCGGGTGCCTGCCCGCCTTCCTGCTGAGATTGCTATTGAGGAGAAACAAGGTCTATGGCGAGGAATACGCGTTCCCGACGGCGCACCAGCGCCAGGAAAATCAAACGGCATCTGCCTCAAGGGCATGTGCACATCCACGCGACGTTCAACAACACCGTGGTTTCGGTCACCGACGACCACGGCAACGTGGTGGCGTGGGCCAGTGGCGGCACCGCCGGCTTCAAGGGCTCCCGCAAAAGCACGCCCTTTGCCGCCCGGCTGGCGACCGAGCAGGCCGTGAAAGCGGCCATGGATATGGGCATGCGCGCCGCGCATGTCTTCGTCAAAGGGCCCGGCCCCGGGCGCGATGCTTCCCTGCGCGCCCTTCAGGCCATGGGCCTGAAAATCCTGTCCATTTCGGATGTCACCCCTGTGCCGCACAACGGTTGCCGCCCGCCCAAAAAGCGGCGTGTCTAATCTGGGGATTGAGGTAGATCTATGGCTAAATATCTGGGACCCGCATGCAAACTTTGCCGCCGTGAAGGCGAAAAGTTGTTCTTGAAAGGCGAAAAATGCTTTACCAACAAGTGCCCGATGGAGCGGCACGCCTACCCGCCCGGAGAACACGGGCGTATGGCGCGCTTCAGCCGCCGCCGTGAATCGGACTATGCCAGGCAGCTGCGCGCCAAGCAGCGCGCCCGCCGCATCTACGGCGTGCTGGAACGCCAGTTCCGCCGCTACTATGAAGTCGCTCTCCAGCGCCGCGGCCTGACGGGCTTGAATTTGCTCCAGATTCTGGAATCCCGGCTCGACAACGTGATTTACCGCCTGGGCTTTGCCCGCAGCCGCGCCGAAGCGCGCCTGCTGGTGACCCACGGGCATTTCACCGTCAACGGCCGCCGGGTGGATGTGCCTTCCATGCTGTTGCGCCCGGGCGACGAAGTGGGCATCCGCCCCGAATCGCGCCGCCGCGGCTATTTCAAGCAGGTGCTGCCCGAATGGTCTGAAAAACAAACCCCGCCTGCGTGGCTGAGCCGGGATATGAACGCCATGACCGGCCGGGTGGAACGCCTGCCCGAACGCGGCGAAATTGACAGCAACATCAACGAACAACTCATCGTGGAATACTATTCGCGCTAATGCTTGGGTGAATGCCCAGGGAAGGGGTGAACTGTGGTCGGTTTGGGTAATATGGTAACACCTCGCATTGAGCGCGACCTGGAAGCGCTCAATTACAGCCGCTTTGTCATCAGCCCCCTGGAGCGCGGCTATGGGGTGACTTTGGGGAACGCCTTGCGGCGGGTGTTGCTCTCTTCGCTGGAAGGCGCGGCAGTAACCTCCGTGCGCCTCTCCAATGTGCTGCACGAGTTCAGCGCCATCCCCGGCGTGCGGGAAGACGTGCTGCAAATCAGCCTGCAGCTCAAGCAGCTGCGGTTCAAACTCCACGGTGTGGACACCGCCTTGCTGTATCTGGAAATTCACGGAGAAGGCATTGTCACCGCCGCCGACATCATTGCCCCGCCGGAAGTGGAAATCGTCAACCCTGACCTCTACCTCTTTACGGTGGACGACCCCGATGCCGCGCTGGAAATGGCCATGACCGTGGAGCGCGGCCGCGGCTATTCCCCTGCCGTGGAACGCAGCCGCCAGCTGCCCATCGGCGAACTGGCTGTGGATGCCATCTTTTCGCCGGTGAAGCGCGTCAACTGGGAAGTCTCCTCGGCGCGCGTCGGCCAGAGCACCAACTATGACCGCCTGATTTTGGAAATCTGGACGGACGAAACCATCACACCCGAAGAAGCATTGAAAACCGCGGCTCAGATCCTCGTGGCCCACTTTGGCTACATCGCGGGCATCAGCGAAGAAGATCTCGGCACCCCGCGCCCCTCTGCACCCAAAGAAAAAGTGTGGCACGCCGGCCTGACCAGCGAAATGATGGAAACCCCCCTGGAGGAACTGGACCTCTCCGTGCGGGTGTTCAACTCGCTTAAGCGCGCCGGAGTGACCACGGTGGGCGAGGTGTTGGACATGCTGGGCAAAGGCGAAGAAGCGATGCTTTCCATCCGTAACTTCGGTGAGAAAAGCCTGGATGAGCTTTTGAGCAAAATGCGCGAAAAGGGCTTCCTGCTGGAAGACGAAGACTAAGCGCATCACGGAGTGAGAATCATGCGACACAAAGTTGCCGGTAAGAAACTCAGCCGTTCCAAAGACGCCCGCAAGGCGCTGCGGCGGAACCTGATTAAGCAATTGTTTTACCATGAGCGCATCCGCACCACCCGGGCCAAAGCTCAGGCCATTCGCAGCGAAGCCGAGCGGCTGATTACCATTGCCCGGCGCGGCAATGCGGCCGGCGGCGCGGCGATGGTGCATGCCCGCCGTGTGGTGGCTGCCCGCCTGGGCAGCGCCTACCTCGGCGGTGGAAGTGAAGATGAAGAACGCATCAACATTGTCAACAAACTCTTTGATGACATTGCGCCGCGCTACGCCGAGCGGCCGGGCGGCTACACCCGGGTGCTCAAACTCGGCCCCCGCCTGAGCGACGGCGCGGAAATGGTGCTGCTGGAACTGGTGGAAGAGTAATTCCCTTTTGCGGGCGAAGCCCGCTTGTTCAGGGCGCCGTGCGGCGTCCGGTGGGCCATGGCACTTTACCAGGCGATCCTTGCATACGACGGCAGCGGCTTTGTGGGCTTCCAGCGGCAGGCACGAGGCCGCACGGTGCAGGGCGAGGTAGAAAAGGCGCTGCGGCGGCTGGGTTGGGCGGGAACGACCATCCTCTACGCCGGGCGCACCGACAGCGGCGTGCACGCCCGCGGCCAGGTGATTGCCTTTGAACTGGCCTGGCGGCATCCCGCCGAGGCGCTGCAAAATGCCCTCAACGCCCACCTGCCTGCCGATGTGGCCGTGCAGGCTGTGCAGCCCGCCCCCGCAGGTTTCCACCCCCGTTACGCTGCGGTGGCGCGGCGCTATGTGTACTACCTCTACGCCGCACCGCAGCGCCTGCCGTTCTGGCGGCGGTATGCCTGGCGGGTGTGGCCTGCCCCCCAGGCGGAGACGTTGCAGCAGGCTGCGGCGCTTTTCCCCGGCCGGAAAGACTTCGCCGCCCTCGGCACACCGCCTCACCCCCGCGGCACCACGGTGCGTACGGTGTTTCGGGCTTCCTGGGCGCAGGCCGGGCCGCACGCCTGGGCGTTCACCGTGGTGGCCGACGCCTTCCTTTACCGCATGGTGCGGCGGATGGTGGCGCTGCAGGTTGCCGTGGCGCAGGGGCGCATGGCCTTCGCTGCACTGCAGGCGGCGCTGGAAAACCCGCCTTCCCACCCTTTGCAGGGCCTGGCCCCGCCCCAGGGGTTGTTCCTGGAAACCGTATGCTACGACGAGGCCGCATTGCAGCGTTGCCTGGAAACCGAAGCCCGTTGGCTGGGCGGCGCTCCCTGAAACCAGGCACCAGGTAACGAAGTAACGACCTAACATTTCACGCCCCAACTTGTTTGGAGAGGTTTAACGGTGAAAACATACTATCCGAAACCCGCTGAAATTACCCGCGAATGGGTGTTGGTAGACGCCAACGACCAGACCTTAGGGCGGCTGGCAACCCGTGTGGCGGCCATCTTGCTGGGCAAGAACAAGCCCAACTACACCCCCGGCGTCGATAACGGCGACTATGTGGTGGTCGTCAACGCCGAGCGCGTGCGGGTCACAGGCCGGAAGATGGATCAGAAAAAGTACTACCGGCACTCGGGCTACCCCGGCGGCTTGCGGGAGATCACCCTGCGCGAGCAACTCAAGCGCCATCCTGAGCGGGTGATCCGCGCGGCAGTGTGGGGAATGTTGCCCAAGAACGCCTATGGCCGCAAACTGCTCAAGAAACTCAAGGTGTATGCCGGCCCTGATCATCCCCACGAAGCGCAGAAGCCCCGCCGGCTTGAACTGTAAACGGCGGCTGGAAACGAAGGAGGTTGGATTTTATGGCTGTTCGCTATTACGAAGGTGTTGGACGTCGCAAGGAAGCCACCGCGCGCGTGCGCATCATGGAAGGCTCGGGCAAGTTCATCATTAACGGCAAGGCGGTAGAGGAATACTTCCCGCGCGTGGGCGACCTTGACAACGTGCTTTTGCCCTTTACCGTGCTGGGCGAACCGCGCGAAAAATATGATGTCACCGTGCTGGTCAAGGGCGGCGGTGTGACCGGGCAGGTTGGCGCGGTGCGCCTCGGCCTGGCGCGGGCGTTCGTCAAATTCAACGAAGCATTTGGCCCCGCATTGAAGAAAAAGGGCTTGCTCTCGCGCGACCCGCGCGTCAAAGAGCGCAAAAAGCCCGGCCTCAAGCGCGCCCGCAAGGCCCCAACCTACACCAAGCGTTAACCCCTGTTTTGCTGTGTTTATATTGGCAACGCGTTCCCCTGCCGGCGGTGCAGGGGCGTGTTGCGTTAACAAGTCGGGTAGTCAGATAGTCAGGTAGTCAGGGTAGTCGGGGAAAGCGCAACGCCGCCCGACGACCAGGCGACTAAACGACTACCCGACCAGTTGACTAACCGACTAATTGACCAGGCAACACGATTGGAGCCCATCATGCCATCCCTCACCCTGCTGGGGCTGGGCCCCGGCAACCCCAATCAACTCACCCGCGAGGCGTGGGAAGTGCTTTCCTCGGCCGATGAGGTTTACCTGCGCACGGCCAAGCACCCTGTCGTGGCGGCTTTCCCGCCCGGCCTGGCGGTGCATTCCTTCGATAGCCTCTATGAGCAGGCCGACACCTTTGAAGCGGTCTATGACGCCATCGTGGCGCGCGTGCTGGCGCTGGCGCAGCGGCCGGAAGGCGTGGTGTATGCCGTGCCCGGCCACCCCTTCGTAGCCGAAATCACCGGGCGGGAACTCGCCCGCCGGGCCCGCGAGGAAGGCATCCCCCTGCGGGTGGTGGAAGGACTCAGTTTTCTGGAACCCACCTTCCGGGCGCTGGGCCGCGACGCTTTCCCTCACACGGCCCTTGTGGATGCGCTGGAACTGGCAGCGCTTCACGTGCCGTCCTTCCCTCCTTCGGCCCCGGCGCTGATTGCCCAGATTTACGACCGCACCATTGCTTCGGAGGTCAAACTGACCCTGATGGCGGCCTATGCCGACGAGCACGAGGTGGCGCTGGTGCATGCCGCGGGCACGCCGCAGGAAAGCGTCCGCTGGGTGCCGCTGTACGAAATGGACCGCGACCCTGACATTGGCCTGCTGACCGCCCTCTATGTGCCGCCCCGCAGCCCCGACGCGTCGTTTGAGGCCTTCCAGGAAGTCGTGGCCCGCCTGCGCGCCCCCGATGGCTGTCCCTGGGACCGCAAGCAGACCCACCGCAGCCTGCGCCGCTATTTCCTGGAAGAAGTGCACGAGGCGCTGGAAGCCATTGACGCCGAGGCCTGGGGGCACCTGGCCGAGGAACTCGGCGATGTGCTGCTGCAAATTTTGCTGCACGCCCAGATTGCCGCCGAAGCAGGCGAATTTACCATCGCCGACGTGCTGGAAGGCATCCACCGCAAAATGGTGCGCCGACACCCGCATGTTTTCGGCGAAGTGCAGGTGGCCGACGCCGATGAGGTGGTGCGTAACTGGCAGGCCATCAAAGCGCAAGAGGAAGGCCGCCCCCGCCCCGAAAGCGTGCTGGATGGCATTCCCAAAGGGCTTCCGGCGCTGCTGGAGGCCGAGAAGATTCAAGACAGGGTGATCGCCGTGGGCTTTGACTGGCCCGACATTCAGGGCGTGTGGGATAAACTGGCCGAAGAACTGCAAGAAGTGCGGGAAGCCGAAACCCCCGAAGCGCGGGAAGACGAACTCGGTGATGTGCTGTTTGTGGTGGTCAACCTTGCCCGCTGGCTGGGTGTGGATGCCGAACTGGCGCTGCGGAAGGCCAACGCCCGCTTCAGGCGGCGTTTTGCCGTGATTGAGGAAGCCGCCCGCGAGCGCGGCCGGCCTGTGGAAGCCCTGACGCCGGGCGAAATGGAGGCGGCGTGGCAGCGCGCTAAAGCGGACGAAAAGGGCGGGGCTTCATAGCGTGAACCCGCTTGATAAAATAAAGCCAGGCGAGAAGCCTGGCTTTTTGGTGGGTGTGGAGGTTGTGGACGCCGTCAGGCTTTGGGTGTGGGCGTAGCCGTGGGCGGCTGGGTGGGCCGCGGCGTGACCAGGTTGACCGGCACGATGAGAATCTGCCCGACGTAGATGGGTGAAGTGGCGTCTTTCAGGGCGTCATTGGCTTTCACAAGGGCGTCCACGGTGGAGTTGAACTTGGCTGCAATGCCTCCCAGGGTGTCGCCGGGCAGCACGAAGTACTGGATTTTGAAGCCCCGCGGCATGAAAGTGGGCAGCGGTGTGGGCGTGGGGCGTTTGGTGCTGGGGGCGGGAATGGTGAGGGTTTGCCCCACGTAGATGGTGCTGGTGTTGTTCAGGCCGTTGAGCAGCATGAGCGTGACCAGGTCGGCGTGGAATTTTTTGGCGATGGCGGCCAGGTTGTCGCCTTCCTGCACGGTGTATTGAAAGGGTGCGGAGGGGGTGGGGGTGAAAGTCGGCGTGGGCGAGGGCGTGATGGTGGGGGTGAGGGTTGCCGTTGGCGTCGGTGTGTGCGTGGGGGCCGGGGTAGGGGTGAGGGTGGCGGTGGGCGTGGCGGTGGGCCGGCTTAACAGCGGAATGCCGCGCCCTTGGCCGAGGAACGCCAGCACCAGCACGATGCCGACGACCACGAAAACGACCGAGAGCGCCCCTAACAGAAAGGGCAGCCAGGCCTGCTGCTGCGGCTCAGACGGCGGCGGTGCTGCCGCGGCCTCGGGCGGGGTAACAGGGGCAGGCTCTTGAGGGGAAGGTGTTTCCTGGGCCGAAGGTTCCGGCGCGGGTTTCTGGTCTTTTTTGCTCATAAAGCACCTCGGAAAGGCAGGGCTGTGCCATGCGTTGGCAGCCCCGACGAACGGGCTGTTTTCCCCATTATACCCGTTTAACGGGTGGCGGCAAGTGATGGCGAGCCGGTGATTACCCAGATCTCTCCCCACCCCCGCCGGGGCCTCCTCCTCCCCTCCCTTTGTAAGGGCTAATCTTGTAGTATAAAATACCACATTCCAAAATCCTTTTCAGTGAGTCTGAATTATGGAATTGAACATCTCTACACAAATGATAAAACCGGACTGGGCGAGGCACGAATTCCT
>JALUXH010000194.1 GCA_027019065.1 Anaerolineales bacterium | reverse complement strand
CACGCCAACGCCCACCCCTTTGCCTTCCCCAACCCCCACACCCTACCCCGTGCGGGCGGTCATCATCAGCGAAATTGCCTGGGCGGGCACCGCCGCCTCGGCCAACGATGAGTGGATGGAACTCTACAACCCCACCAGCCACGCCATTGACCTCACCGGCTGGCACCTCACCGCCGCCGACGGCACGCCCCACATCGCCCTCAGCGGCACCATCCCCGCCCACGGCTTCTACCTCCTGGAACGCACCGACGATTCCACCGTCGCCGACATCCCCGCCGGCCTGATTTACACCGGCGCCCTGGAAAACGGCGGCGAAAGCCTGACCCTCACCGACCCTTCCGGCGCCGTCATTGACACCGCCAACGCCAATGGCGGCGCATGGCCTGCCGGTAACACCGCCGACCACGCCACCATGGAACGCATCGGCCTCGCCCCCGACGGCGACGCCGCCTGGGGCACCAACACCGGCTTTGTCACCCACGGCCACGATGCCCACGGTAATCCCCTCCGCGGCACCGCCAAATACGCCAACTCGGTCAATTTTCCCGCACCCACGCCCACAGCAACACCGACACCGGCGCCCACTCCATCCCCTACCCCTACGCCGCACCCCACGGCCACCCCCACCCCGCGGCCGCTCAAAGGCCGGGTGCGCATCGGGGAATTCCTGCCCAGCCCACACTACGACTGGAATCACGACGGCCGCGCCGACAGCGGCGACGAGTTCATTGAACTGGTCAACCTCGGCCCCGATGCAGTGAACCTGGATAACTGGCTGCTGGACGACGGCGAAGGCGGCTCCAAACCCTACGAAATTCCCGAAACCGGCCTGCTGCCGGGGCATGTGGTGGTGTTCTTCGCCAGCCAGACCCACCTCCGCCTGAACGACAGCGGCGATGCGGTACGGCTTTTCACCCCCGACGGGCGGCTGGTGGATGCAGTTACTTACCGCGGCGCAGCGTGGAATCTTTCGTGGTGCCGCCCCAATTGGGGATGGAGCGCCATCACCTACCCCTGCTGGCCCACGCCGGGCGGCGCGAAAAATTTGCGCTACGACGTGAGGACGGGCAAACCCTTCATCACGGCAGCGGAAAGCAGGCCGGAGCAGCGGGTTTCCCTCAGCGGGAAGGGTGCGAAGGCAGCCGGCGCCATCCTTCCCTTGCGGGCTTTATGCTTTCCCGTGGGCATGCCCTGTTTCCGCCGGGTTTGGGTGCGGTAGAATGGGGGCAAATTCCGGCACAAAAGGACATAACGCCCCGTGAAACGCTCCTGGCTCGCTCTGCTGTTCGTTGTAGGGCTGGCACTGACCGCCTGCCAGCCGCCACCCCCCGCCACGCCGCCTGCGCGGCCTTCCCCCACAGCCGCCCCCGCACCCATCGGGGTATTGTTCACCCGGCCCGCCACCCCCACACGCCTGCACGGCGGGGCCGATGAAACCGTCGCCGCAGCCCTTGACCGCGCCCGCCTGACGATTGACGCAGCCCTCTACGACCTGGATTTGTGGAGCATCCGCGACGCCCTGCTGCGCGCCGCCCGCCGCGGCGTCAAAGTGCGCCTGGTAGCGGAATCCGACCACCTCGGCCGGCCTGAATTCCAGGCCCTCCAGCGCGCCGGCATCCCCATCGTGGGCGACCACCGCCAGGCGCTCATGCACAACAAGTTCATCATCATCGACCGCTACGAAGTGTGGACCGGCTCCATGAATTACACCCTCAACGGCGTGTACCGCAACAACAACGACCTGGTGCGGCTGGTCTCCCCCCGCATCGCGGCCGACTACACCGCCGAATTTGAAGAAATGTTTACCGGCCACCGCTTCGGCGCGGCTTCCCCCGCCAACACCCCATATCCCCTCGTGAGTCTGGACGGCATTCCCGTGGAAATTTACTTTGCGCCGGAAGACCACCCCCGCGAGCACTACCTGCCCGTGGTGGCGCAGGCGCAGAAAAGCATTCTCGTCATGGCCTTCAACCTCACCGACGACGACCTCGCCCGCCTGCTGATCGCCAAAGCCCATCAGGGCATTCGGGTGCAGGGCGTACTGGATGAACGCCAGGCCGCCACCAGCCGCGGGAACGATTACGAAACCCTCCGCCGCGCCGGGCTGGATGTGCACCTTGACGGCAATCCCTACGCCATGCACCACAAAGTCATCATTGTGGACGGCAAAACCGTGATTTTCGGCTCGTACAACTTCACCCGCAGCGCCGAAACCCGCAACGACGAAAACCTGCTCATCGTGCACGATCCGCTGCTGGCCGCCCGCTTCGGAGAGGAATTCCGGCGTGTTTACGCCGCCGCCAAACCGTAAGCAAAGCATCCTTTTTCGGCGCCGGTGAGCAGGTATAATCACGCATGTTACGCAGTGG
Organism: Anaerolineales bacterium; assembly: GCA_027019065.1. Taxonomy (GTDB): domain Bacteria; phylum Chloroflexota; class Anaerolineae; order Anaerolineales; family DRMV01; genus DRMV01. Next base: position 6,770 of record JALUXH010000194.1, on the reverse strand, counting down.
AACATTAGCATAGCCGGCCGCCCTCACCTTACCCCCGCTGCGCGCCCCCTTTCCTCTCCCAGTGGGAGAGGAAAGGGGGCTGAGCCGCCGCGAAGCAAGGCTCCGGGGGGATAGGTGAGGGCGTAAAAGTCCAATGGCCGGTGGTGTTATTGTTTTTGCCCGAGTGTTGCTGCGTAACGTGAGATCACGCTCACACCCGGCACAGGAACACGGAGCCCCTTTATGCCTTTAGACTATCAAAGCGTTTACGCCGCCGTCGCCCGCTGGGAAGGGCGGGTCAAAGCCTTTTTCGAAATGCAGGAAAAGCGGGAAGAAGACGCCTGGGAAAGCCTGCACGCCTGGAGCAACCGGCTGGAGCCGCTGGCGGCGCGCGTGGCGCAGGCGGTCAACGCCCTGCCCTATTGGCGCTCGGCAGCCCCCGCGGGGGAACCCCTTACCCTGGCTGCCGACCCGCCCGAGGATGCCGAAGCGCGCGTCGCGCAGGCCGTGGTGTTCGCCGCCGACGGCTCGCAAATTGAGCCCAACCCCCACGCCAGCGTCTATTTCGCGCTGGTCAACGTCGGCGTGGTTGCGATGGCCCGAGGCATTCCCCCCCGCACCCATGTCGCCAGCGTGCTATGGACGCCCGACGAACTGGCCGCCCGCAATCTGCAGGTCAGCCTGCAGCGCGACCTGCGCGAACGCGCCGTGCTTGCCGAGATCGTGGAAGCCCTGCACACCGGCAAGCCGCCCCAAAATTGGGCTCAGTGGGAAAACTTCGCCGCCGGCTTCCCTGCCGAAGCCCCCTTGCTGGCCCTCACCGACGGCCCCCTGGAACTGTGGGGGGCCAAAGACGAAGAAGGAAGCGATTTCCGCAAAGCGTTACACGCCTACCTGGAAAGCCTGAAAACCTTAGAACACCGCCGCGCCATTGCCGCCGGTTTCGTGGACAAACCCCACGCCAACCTGGTCATTCACCTGCTGGGGCTGGCTTTGCTCAAAGGGGAACCCACCAAAAGCGATGCCCAGGCCATCAGCCGCGGCGATTTTCCCCTCCAGGGCGTGACCGATAGCGGCCTGTTCGGCCGCCTGCTGAAACCCGGCCAGCGCTCAGCCGTATTCGGCCTGGCCTCGCAATCCCGCAAAGACTATACCGATGACCTGGCGCTGCACTTTTTCTACCTCAACACTTCCCCCAACCCCGACCGTCCCAACATCGCGCGCGTGGAAATTCCGGCCTGGGTGGCGCGAGACGCCGATGCGCTCGCCACGTTGCACGCGGTGCTGCTGTGGCAAAGCCGCCGCGTGCCGCAAATTCCTTACCCCTACATTCTGCACCGCGCCCACGAAGTCGCCGTGGTGCAGCGTGAAGAACGCGGCGTGGTGGAAGACTGGCTCTGCCGCGTGCTGGTCGCCAGCGGGCGCGCCTGTTCGCCTTCCGCGAAGCAGCAGATGAAAAATCTCCAATAGGAGGGAGAAGGTATCTGTTCAGCCTCAGCAGAAAGAAACCGCAGATTGCGCAGATTGCGCAGAAAAAACATCCACAGATTTCACGGATGAGCACAGATTGGGGCTGATTGGGCAAAACACACTGAAAAGCCCAACGCTCACTTCCGTTTCTTGGCGACCTTGGCGTTCTCTTGGCGACCTTGGCGACCTAAAAATCCGCGGCCATCCGTTTTATCCGCGTGATTCGCGGCCTATTTTTCCAAGGCTGAACAGTTACAATTCAGCAGGGGGGGCGTTGCGGATTTTACCGCTGCCTATGCACCCACCGGCGCGGCGCTGAGTACTTCAAGCAGCCACCGCAGGGCTTGCTCTGCCGTGGCTTTTTTGTTGCCCATGCGGTCGTGTGGCCACACGAAGCGGCGGGCCTGGGTGCCCTCGGGGGAGCTGAGGGCAATCCAGGTGGTGCCGACCGGCTTTTCGGGCGTGCCGCCGCCCGGCCCCGCCACGCCGCTGACGGCCACCGCCACTTCGGTGGAAAACGCCCGCCGCGCCCCCTCGGCCATCAGCCGCACGACCGGCTCGCTGACCGCTCCGTGGGCTTCCAGCACCGCCCACGGCACGCCCAGCAGGCGCACTTTGGCGTCGTAAGCGTAGGCCACGATGCCGCCCGCAAAATAGGCCGATGAGCCAGGGATGTCGGTGATGCGGCTGCCAATGAGGCCGCCGGTGCACGATTCGGCGGTCGCCAGGCGCCAGCCACGCGCCACGAGCAGGGGGCCGAGCAATGCTTCAGGGGCGTCGGCGGCGAGATGGGCAAAGTCGCGGCCTTCCATTTCGGCGGCCAGGGCTTCAAAGCAGGTACGCATGACCGCATCGCGGCGGGCGGCAAGGGCTTGCGCCGCGGGGGTAAACAGCCGCCCGCGGATGCGGCGCAGTTTGAAGAGGTATTCGTGGTAGGCGCTGTGGGGTTCGCCCGCCGTTTTTTCGCCGCTCTCCAGAAACTGCGCCGAGGGCGCAGCATAAATCGGGCTGCCGTGGGAAACCGCGTAGGCAATGGCGCGCGCCACACCCACCGCGCCGATGGCATCCAGTTTGTCGGCGTCGTAAAGCACCTGCGCTTCGCGGGTGCGCGGCGGCTCACCGGTGCGAAAACGGTGGGTGCGGATGGCTTCCTCAACGGCGGCAACTTTGGCATCCGGCCAGCCCTTGGCGGCCAGCACCTCACGGGCAAAGGCCGCCGAGGCGTGGTGGTGTTCCCCGCGGGCGGCGCTTTCCAGTTGCCCCTGCGCGCCGGTGGCATCGTGCAACAGTGCCGCGGTGCGCACAATTTCCGCATCCGCGCCGGCTTCCCGCGCCAGGAATTCCGCCAGGCGCAACACCCGCAGGATGTGGCCGAAGCCGTGGGTAGGGTCGTCATCGTACCAGGCGCGGGCTTCTGCGGTTGTCAGGGGCTGCATTTTCACCTCTCAGTGCAGGAAATGGCTGGCCACCGCCGCGGCCAGCGCCAGGATCACGATGGCGAGGCAGCCCAGCGTGAAAATGTGCCACGCCAGTTTGACGATAAACTTGAGAATGAACAGCCCTACCACCAACGCCAGCGCCACGCCAACGATGGTGACCAGAGAGGAACCTAACTGAACGGCTGGGGCGTACATGAGATACCTCCTTCTACCCGGAAAAACCGTCCGGCTTTGACCACCCAGGCCACAAGATTCGTGCCAAAGCGATAAGCCAGGTGGCGGTAGTCGTCGGTTTCCAGGATGAGCAAATCGGCCTGCTTGCCGACTTCCAGCGAGCCGATGCGGTCGGCGCGCCCCACGGCGGCAGCAGCGTTGATGGTGGCTGCCGCCAGCGCCTGGGCAGGCGTCAGCCCCATGGCACGGCACCCCAGCACCATGGCAAAAAGCATGCTTTCGCACCACGCGGTGCCGGGGTTGCAGTCGGTCGCCAACGCCAGCAGGCCGTCGGCTTCCAGAATGGCTTTGGCGGGAGTGTATCGGCTTTCGGCGAGGCCAAAGGGCGTGCAGGGCAGCGCCACCGCCACCGTGTCGGAAGCCGCCAGGGCGCGGATGTCGGCTGCGGAAGTTGCCACGAGGTGGTCGGCGGAAGCCGCGCCGAGGGAAGCCGCTAAGGCCGCGCCGCCGAGGTTGTCGAATTCGTCGGCGTGCACCTTCAGCGGGAAGCCCAAGGCTTTGGCGGTTTCCAGAATGCAGCGGGTTTGTTCCAGGTCAAACGCGCCGGTTTCGCAGAACACATCCACAAAGGGCAGCGGGCGCCCATTGGCGTGTTCCTGCCACCAGCCTTTGAGGGCGGGCAGCATCTCTGTGCAAATCAGGCGGGCGTAGGCCTCGGCGCGGCCGCGAAATTCCGGCGGCACGGCATGGGCGGCAAGGAAGGTGGGGACGAGTTCCCACGGGCCTTCGTCGTCCAGGGCAAGGATGGCTTCCAGCATCTTGAATTCGGAAGTCAGGGTGAGGCCGTAGCCTGTTTTGACTTCAATGGTGGTCGCGCCGTGGGCAAAAGCGCGCAGCAGGCGGGGGCGGGTTTCCGCCATCAGGGCTTCTACCGAAGCGCGGCGGGTGGCCTGCACGGTGCTCAGAATGCCGCCGCCTGCCTGCAAAATTTCAAGGTAGGTTTTGCCCTGCAGGCGCATCTCAAACTCGGCGGCACGCTCGCCCGCCCAGAGCAGGTGGGTGTGCGGGTCAACCAGCCCGGGCACCACTGCCTTGCCCTGGGCATCGTGGCGCGGCTCGTCGGGGTACGCCGCGAGCAGGTCGGCTTCCGGGCCCACGGCGGCGATTTTACCGCCGCGAATGAGCAGCGCGGCGTGCGGCACGATGCGCAGTTCTCCCAGGCGGCTGCCGCGCTGCGGGCCGCCGCGGGGTGTCACCAGCTGGCCGATGTTATGGATGAGCATCTTGCGCCTCCAAAAAAGCCAATGCCCGGGAAAAGCACAGACTGCCTGACTTCATTACTCATGTTACGCAGTTGAGCACAACATATCTAAGCGCCCTCACCTTACCCCCGCTGCGCGCCCCCTCTCCTCTCCCAGTGGGAGAGGAGAGGGGGCCGAGCCGCCGCGAAGCAAGGCTCCGGGGGAGTGGTGAGGGCGAAAAAGCCGAATGTTCAACGGTTTCATAGGGTGAAATTGCTGCCTGTCAATCACTGCTGCGTGACGTGAGTTCATTATAACAGCGCTACCGCGCTTGACCTTCCTTCCCGCCGCGGCTATACTGGGAACATCCCACACATGGAGGCACCCATGGGGCTGAAACCCGACCACTGGATTCGCAAAATGGCGCTGGAACACGGCATGATTGAGCCGTTCGTGGAAAACCAGGTGCGCGAAGGCGTGCTTTCCTACGGCGTGTCTTCCTACGGCTACGATGTGCGCGTGGCCGATGAGTTCAAAATTTTCACCAATGTCTATTCCACCGTTGTGGACCCCAAAGGTTTTGACACCCGCTCCATGGTGGATTTCAAGGGCGAGGTGTGCGTCATCCCGCCGAATTCCTTTGCCCTGGCCCGCACGGTGGAATACTTCCGCATCCCCCGCGGGGTGCTGACGCTGTGCGTGGGCAAGTCCACCTACGCCCGCTGCGGCATCATCGTGAACGTCACGCCGCTGGAACCTGAATGGGAAGGCTATGTCACGCTGGAAATTTCCAACACCACGCCGCTGCCCGCCAAAATTTACGCCAACGAAGGCATCGCCCAGATGATTTTCTTTGAAGCCGATGAGGCATGCGAAACCTCTTACGCCGACAAGAAGGGCAAATATCAGCGCCAGCGCGGCATTGTGCTGCCGAAACTGTAGCGAATTGCGAATCGCGAGCCGCTAATCGCTAATCGCCAATCGCTAATCCCTAATCGCCGAAGCAACCAGGCAACCAACTCACGAGGTTCTTATGTCCGAAGCCTTTATCATTTCCGCCGTCCGCACCCCCATCGGCAAGGGGAAACCCACGGGCGCACTTTACCCCTTCCAGCCGGTAGAACTCGCCGCCGCGGTGCTCACCGAGGCCGTGCAGCGGGCCGGTGTGCAACCCCGCCGGGTGGACGATGTGATCTGGGGCGTGGTGACGCCTATCCGCGATCAGGGCGCCAACCTGGGGCGGCTGGCAGTACTCAAAGCCGGCTTCCCCGTGGAAGTGCCAGCGGTGAGCATCAACCGCATGTGCGGCTCCAGCCAGCAGGCCGTTCACTTTGCCGCCCAGGCCATCCTGGCGGGCGATATGGACATTGTGGTGGCCGGCGGCACCGAGATGATGTCGCACCAGCCTCTCGGCGCGGATTACCCCGAAAAATGGCCTGATATGCCCCACAAGATGGTGCACCAGGGCATCAGCGCCGAACTGATGGCCGAAAAGTGGGGGCTGACCCGCGAGGAACTGGACGATTTCGGCTACGAAAGCCACCTGCGGGCGATGCGCGCCATTCAGGAAGGCCGTTTTGAAAGCCAGATTTTGCCCCTCACCCGCCCCGACGGGCGCGTGGTCAAGGTAGACGAGGGCGTGCGCATGCCGCCCGACCGCGAGAAGATGCGCACCCTGCCGCCCGCCTTCAAGCCCGACGGCGTGGTGACGGCAGGCAACGCCAGCCAGATCAGCGACGGCGCGGCGGCGCTGGTGGTGGCTTCCGCCAAAGCCGTGGGGCGCTACAACCTGGTGCCCCGCGCCCGCGTGGTGGCGCGCGCCGTGGTCGGCACCGACCCCACCCTGATGCTGGACGGCCCCATCCCCGCCACCCGCAAGGTGCTCAAAATGGCCGGGCTGACGCTGGACGACATGGATGTGATTGAAATCAACGAAGCCTTTGCCAGCGTGGTGCTGGCCTGGCAGCGGGAACTCCAGCCCGACATGCGCAAGGTCAACCCCAACGGCGGTGCGATTGCCCACGGTCACCCCCTCGGCGCCACCGGCGCGATTTTGATGACCAAACTGCTCTATGAACTGGAACGCACCCAAGGGCGCTACGGCCTGCAGGTGATGTGCATCGGGCACGGCATGGCCACCGCCACCATTCTGGAGCGGGTGTAAGCCGGAAACCGCAGAAAAATATCCACCGATTGGCACAGATTAGCGCAGATTGAAAACACAGAAGGCGTCGGAAACTGCCAAAAACCCCAAAGAAACCGCAGATTACGCAGATTCCGCAGAAAAAGTAATACCTGCCCAGAAGCGTTGCAGGTAGCCCTGTGCCTGTAAATGCTCCCACAGAGAACACAGAGGACACGGAGAGTATTTCCCTTTGCAAGCGCTTTTTGGAGTGCGGTGCCTTGGCACCGCTTTGGAAAGCGGCGACTCGTCGCCGCACTCCAAAAACCCCAAAAAACTGTCTTG
>JALUXH010000193.1 GCA_027019065.1 Anaerolineales bacterium | reverse complement strand
GCGCAGGCTTGTGGGGGGAGGTGCTGCTGCCGGCGTGGGGGTGACGGTGGGCGCGCCGGGCGTTGGGAAGGCGGGCGTTGGGGCGGCCTGCCGGCTGCAGCCGAGGGGGGCAAGGGTCAGTATGACCGCCAGAACAGGCGGAAGCCATCGGGAAATGCGCATGAAACACCGGCCTGAAAAAGGAATACGGGCAGAGGCATTATACCAAGAACCGGCCGAAAGGCTTTCGCGAGCGGCATGGTTTCGCCCGCCGCGCGGCTTCGCACGCCCCTTAACTCTCAATGGTATTTGTTCAGCCCAGGCAAGGAGAAACCACAGATGCCGCAGATTCCGCAGAAAATCATCCACAGATTCGCACCGATTGCAACCCCAGAAAGCACAGAAGCGTCGTAATTACCTGCCCCGAAGCACTGCGGATGGCCCTGTGCCCGTCAATGCTTCCACAGAGAACACAGAGGACACAGAGGACACGGAGAATATTTCCTTTTTGTAAGCGCTTTTTGGAGTGCGGTGCCTGGGCACCGCTTTGGAAAGCGGCGACTCGTCGCCGCACTCCAAAGAAAAGCTGCCGCCAGAGGCATTTTGCCTCCACGTAGGTAATTACGAAGCGTCGCAGAAAACGCAGAAGTTGACTTTGCGTCTTTGTTCCCTTTGCGCTTGGCGTTACGCTGTTGTAACCTTTGGGTCTCCTGTGTGCCTTGGCGTTTTCATCACAGGTGGGCTGAACAGTTACTCTCAATGACCCCTGGCGTTAAATTGATATTTGTGGTAATATTAAGGGCGGATGAAAAACCGATGCCGTAAAGCCGCGAAAGGATGTGAAACGTGCTGAGGATTAGCCGACGAACCGATTATGCCGTGCGGGTTTTAATTAGCCTGGCCATGCATCGCGAAGAGGGCCCGCGGGTGGTGCAGGAAGTGGTGAACGAAATGCTCATCCCCCTGCCGTTTGTGAAGCGCATTGTGGCCGATCTGACCCACGCCGGGCTGATTCAGTCGCGCCGCGGGAACAAAGGCGGTGTGTGGCTGGCAAAGCGGCCTGAGGACATCAGCCTGTTGGATGTGGTGGAGGCTTGTGAGGAGCCGGTGGAGATTTCCCCCTGCATCGATGACCCTGACTTTTGCCCGCTGAGCGGCGAGTGCCCGGTGCGAAAACGCTGGGCGCGGTTGCGGGCGGTGATGCGGAAAGAATTGGGCAGTGTGAGCATTGCCCAGCTGGCCGAAGAGAGCAAGCCCGCCCACGGCATTGTGGACGTGGCCATGGGCCAAGCGTAGGCCTGTGCGGCGCCGGCCGCGACGCCGTTGGCAAAGGCGTTTTATCTCTTTGGGGCGTTTGACGCCCCCATCCCTGCTGTGTCAGGAGGTTTCCGATGAACCCACTTGCTTTAGCCCGATGGCAATTTGCCATCCTCACCATCATTCACTTCTTCTTCGTGCCGCTCACGTTAGGCATTTCCATTTTCCTCGCCATCATGGAAACGGCCTACGTGCGCACGGGAAAGGAAGTGTACCGTGACGCCGTGAAGTTTTGGGCAAAGGTTTTCCTCATTAACTTTGCCCTGGGGGTGGTCTCCGGCATTGTTCAGGAATTCCAGTTTGGCCTGAACTGGTCGGAATACGCCCGTTTCATGGGCGACATTTTCGGCGCGCCGCTGGCCATTGAGGCGTTGCTGGCCTTTTATTTGGAATCCACCTTCATCGGCGTGTGGATTTTCGGGTGGGATAAGCTCTCGCCCAAAGTGCACGCCGCGGTGCTCTGGCTGACGGCCATCGGCTCCAACCTGTCGGCTATCTGGATTCTGATTGCCAATTCGTTTATGCAGCATCCGGTGGGCTACAAAATGGGGGAACACGGCGTGCTGATGGCCAATTTCGGTCAGGTGGCGACCAACCCCAACGTGCTCTACCAGTTCCCGCATGTGTTTTTTGCCGGCATGAGCACGGCTGCCTTCGTGGTGATTGGCCTGAGCGCCTACCTCTATTTGCAAAAGCGCGGCGACAAAGCCATGCTGGATATGTCGGTGCGCTGGGCGACCGTGTACGGGCTGATTGGTGTGGTGCTGGTGATCCTTGTAGGCCACTTCCAGGGGCAGTTCCTGGAACGGGAACAGCCCACCAAGATGGCTGCGGCCGAGGCGCTTTGGCATTCCGAGCATCCGGCCGCTTTTTCTTTGTTCGGCATCCCTAATGAAGCCACGCAAACGACGGCCCTGGAAGTCAAGATCCCCAAAGTATTGAGCTTTCTCGCCGATAACGACTTTGAAAGCGAAGTGGAAGGCATCGACGCGGCGCAAAAACTTATGGAATCCAAATACGGCCCGGGCAATTACATCCCGCCGGTGGGCATTGTGTACTGGTCTTTCCGGCTGATGGTGTACGCCGGCGGCCTGATGCTGCTATTGCTGCTCTACCTGTGGTATCTCAACAGCAAAGGCATCACTCTGGATCAAAAACCCGGGTTTGCCAAAGCGTTGGTGTGGTCCATTTTGCTGCCCTATCTGGCCGCGACCACCGGCTGGATTATGGCCGAAGTCGGCCGCCAGCCGTGGGTGGTGTATGGTTTGCTGAAAACACAGGATGGCGTGTCGCCGGCCTCGGTGGTGAGCGGCGGTGAAGTGCTCTTTTCTCTGTTGAGCCTGGGCGTGGTGTATATTGTGCTGACCTACATCGGCGTCAGGCTGGTGATTAAGCACCTGCACTCGGCGCCGGCCCAGACCCCCGCCGCGGCCGACTAAGCCGCGCGCCCCGGTTCTTTTTGGAGGTTTAGCCATGGATCTCAAAACCTTGTGGTTTATTTTGATTACTGTGCTGTTTATCGGCTTCTTCTTCCTGGAAGGCTTTGACTACGGCGTGGGTATGCTGCTGCCCTTCCTGGGAAAGCGAGATGAAGAACGCCGGGCAATCCTCAACGCCATTGGCCCCTTCTGGGATGGCAACGAGGTGTGGATGATTACCGCCGGCGGTGCGCTCTTTGCGTCCTTCCCTCAATGGTATGCCACCCTCTTCAGCGGTTTCTACATCCCCCTGGTGCTGATGCTGCTGGCGCTCATCTTGCGCGGTGTGGGCTTTGAATTCCGCAGCAAAGAAGAAAGCGCGGGCTGGCGCAGCACGTGGGACTGGTTGATCTGGCTGGGCAGCCTGCTGCCCGCGCTGCTGTGGGGTGTGGCCATTGCCAACATCGTGCGCGGTGTGCCGATTGATGCCAACATGCACTACACCGGCGGGTTCTTCAACCTGCTCAACCCCTATGCCCTCATCGGCGGCATCACCTTCGTGGTGCTTTTCCTGATGCACGGCGCAACTTACCTGGCTCTGAAACTGACCAATGGGCTGGAAAAGCAGGCCACGCGCGTGGCGGGGCGCATGTGGGTGGCAACGCTGGTCATGGCGGTGATTTTCCTGCTCTATTCTTACCCTGAGGTGCTTTCCAAAGCGCAGTACCTCGGCCTGTCGCTGGTCTTCCTTGCCGTTGCGGTGGTTGCCTTGCTGGTGGATGGCTACTTCCTCAAGAATGGCAAGATGCTCCAGGCTTTTTGGGCCGGCGGCGTGACCATTCTGGGTGTGACGGCCGGCTTTTTTGCTGCCCTGTACCCCAACGTGATGCCTTCCAGCACCAACCCGGCTTACAGCCTTACCATCGCCAACGCTTCGGCCAGCCCCACAACCCTCAAAGTGATGACGATTGTGGCCGTGGTGCTGGTGCCCATCGTGCTGGTTTACCAGGCGTGGACTTACTACACCTTCCGCAAGCGCATCAGCACGAAGAAAGAGGAACTCACCTACTAAACGGCGGTTTTCCCGAAACAAAAGAGGCGGCCTCATTGCGAAGCCGCCTCTTTTTTGTGGCACAGGGGGGAAATCAGAAAGGCACTTCCCGGCTCAACATGGCTGCCAGCAGCGCCGCCGCGTTTTCGGCATCGTGCACGTCAACCATTTCCGAGGGGCTGTGCACATAGCGGCAGGGGATGGAAATCGTGCCCGCAGGCACGCCGGCGCGGCTGAGCTGGATGGCGCGGGCATCGGTGCTTCCCGCGAGCAGCACTTCCCGCTGGTAAGGGATTTTGGCTTTTTCGGCGGTGGAAATCATCCAGTCCACCACCCGCGGGTCGGCCAACATGCCGCCGTCGCGGATTTTGATGGCGGGCCCTTTGCCCAACGCCACATCCACCATCGGCGGCACGTTGGGCGTGTCGCCCCAGCCGGTGACGTCCACCGCAATGCCCACATCGGGCGCAAGGCGGAAGGCGGCCGTGGTCGCGCCGCGCACGCCGACTTCCTCCTGCACGCTGAAAACGAAATAGACCTCGTGGGGTGTGCTTTCCAGTTGGCGCAGCGCGCGGATGAGCACGGCCACGCCCACCCGGTCGTCTAACGCTTTGGAAACCACCCGGTCGCCGAGGTCGGCAAATGTGCGGTCAAAGGCGGCCACGTCGCCGACCTTGATGCCGTGGTCGGCGCCGCCGAGGTCAATGAACATCTGGTCAAGGGAAAGCGTCTTGGCGGGGTCGGCGGTTTTTTCCTGATTGATGACGCCCACGCGCCCGTTGAGGAAGCGCACCCGCCCGCCCAGGCAATACGCCGGGCGCACGCCGCCGATGGGGGCAAAGCGGGCGAAGCCGTTTTCGTCAATGTGGCTGACCATCACGCCGATTTCGTCCATGTGGGCAGCCAGCATAATGCGCTTGCCCTGCCCGACCTTGCCCTTGCGGACGATGAGGTTGCCGAGGGCGTCGGTGGTGATTTCGTCGGCATGAGGCGCCACCATTTCGCGAACGGCCTCGCGGATCTGGTGCTCATAGCCCGAAGGGCCGGGGATTTGGGTAAGCTGTTGCAAAAGTCGTTTCATCGTTACCTCGCAAATAGTCGGTGAGAGAGGCTACAGGAAAGTAGCAAAGGTCTGCATAAGCAGGCGTAAATCGTCAAGATGGTTTTGTAGCACCTCGTACACAATGTGGCGGTCAATGTCCAAATAGTCATGCACCAGAATGTTGCGAAACCCGATCATCCGAATCCATGTTTCTCGCAATTCGGGGGATATTTTGCCAGCATCTGCGAGTAAATAAGCCACATCGCGGGAAACTTCTACTTGCCCCAGTTGCAAGTCAGCAACGATGTGGTTGCCAATGTCTATTGTGGCTTCAATGGCAAGTTGCAGGAAACGCTCTGCGCTACCATAGCGCTCGGGCGAAGCCAAAAACTCGGATTCCGAATAACCGGCAAGCGTTTCAAGCACCTGAAGGTACTCCTCCAGCCGCTGAAGCCGCTTGCGAATAACTTCACGGCGTACCATCATGGAGCAATTTCTCCTTGTATGCTTCGCGGGCAACGCGCAGGTAAGGCTCAAAATCCCAATACTCCTGCAGGGTGCGGGAAAAGTAATCGCCGTGGCAAAAATCGGGTGCGGCGTAGAGCAAAGTGTTGCGGCGGACGATTTCGTAGCGCGTGGTGAGGTCGGCCTGGTCTAAGAAAACAACGTCCACGCGGTCAAAGCCCGCTTTGGTGAGGTCGGCAAGCAAATCCAGCAGGCGGTTGTGGAAGTTGGGCGTGCGCGGCAGGATACCGAGGTCAATGTCGCTGTCGGCGCGCGCCGTCCCATCGGCGTAAGAGCCGAAAAGGTACACCGCCAAAATCTCCGGATAGCGGCGGAAGACGGCTAACAGCGCTTGCAGGTCAAGATCCCCAGTGGCTTTACCCACTCACCACCTCCGGCGTCAGCCGCCGCAAAGCGGCCAGCACAAGGTAGAAAGTGTGCTTCCAGTCGTCTATGCGGGCGATGGAAGCCGGGGAATGCAAGTAGCGCGCAGGGGTGGAAACCGAAACGCTGGGGATACCGCCGCGCTGTTTGTGAATGGCGCCTGCGTCGGTGCCGCCGCCGCCCGCCTGCCGAAACTGGTAAGGGAGGCCCTCGGCTTCGGCGGTTTCTACCAGATGATGGATGAGCCGCGGGTCGGAAAGCGTGGCGCGGTCGGCGGTGTAAATCGCCGGGCCGTTACCCAAACGGGTGTTGTAGCGGGTGTTGGGCTCGCCGTCGGGGTGTGGCATGTCTAATGCCGGGGTGCAGTCCAGCACAAAAGCGATGTCGGGCTCCAGGGCAAAAGCCGCCACCTGCGCCCCGCGCAGGCCCACCTCCTCTTGCACCGTAAACGCCGCCAGCAGGTCAATGTTTTCCGGCGCGTGGCGCATGAGTTCTATGAGAGTTGCCACGCCAAAGCGGTCATCCAGGGCTTTGGCTCGGATGCTCGCCCCGAGGCGCTGAAATTCGGTGGCAAAAGTCGCCCTCATGCCGGGCTTGACCTTGCCCGCGTTTTCGGGGCCAACATCAATCCGCAGGGCGTCCAGGTCGGGCACCCGCTTGCGCGATTCAGGCGTGGTGAGGTGAATGGGCGTCATGCCGATCACGCCGGGGATGCGGTCGGGGCCAACCCACACCGCCTTGCCCAAAATGTTGCGCGTGTCAATGCCGCCCACCTTGCCAAAGCGGAAGAGGCCTTTGCCATCATCGTGGGTAAGCATAAAGCCGATTTCATCCATGTGCGCGGCGATCATCACCCGCAAGCGGCGGGAAGCCGTGCCGCGCTTGACCGCGAGCACATTGCCAAGGGCATCCACGCGCACCTCGTCGGCCAGCGGGCGGACGTGTTCCAGCACGATTTTGCGCACCGCGCCTTCATCACCGGAAACGGCGACGGCGTTGGTCAGCCGTTCCAGCAGGCGCAGTTGGCGGGCGCCAAAAGAGGGAAAGTCAAACGAGGACAAGGTGGCCTCCTGCAAGAAATTTTATCTATTACTGCAACAGGGTTGGTCGATCGTTCTGCGGAAGTTGAGCTACAGCCCACTTTCGCGTGTGAGGGTCATAAGTAATTTGCCCTGTGCGTTTGAGGTACTGCTGTGCGTTACGTACCATGTGCTTCCAGCGTTTACCAAAGCGCACACCGTTGATAATTCGCTCTACCGTATCATCACAAAGCTCAGGGTGCAAAGCCTGAATCAGCGGATGCAGTTCCTGAGTGGTTAAAGGCCCTTGTGTCTGCAACAGGTACAAAACGGTTGAGGCAAAAATGCGGTTCTCATTTGCGGGAGATAGCCTTTGCCCCAAAGCCCTTCCCTCGGTTTGGCGTTCCGCTTGCAGAGCGCGCAAACGAGCCTGTATCAGGATTTCTTGTATTGAGGCAGCACTGGCCTTTTGTTCCCTGGAAAGTGTGCGGCGTTGCTGTTTTGCCAACCCTCCACTTAGCCGAACCAATCGGCTTAAATCTTCCTCTTCCAGAGGTGTGCTGATTTTCTGAATGGCACTCGCCCACTGATACGCTTCGCGCACCAGATTGGGTTCTTCCAGCCAGACCCCGACTTCGCGATTGCGTCGCCAACCGCTCCATGTAAAATTTGCTGAAGTAACCAATGCCGCCTTTTGGTCAGCAATGTACACTTTAGCATGCAAACCACCGAGGTGGAAAATATCGGCCTGCGGGCAATCCCCAGCCAGCAACGCCACCGCCTCGCTATCTACACTTCCATTCAGCAAATGGTCCGAGGAACAGTTCACAACGCAACGGACGCGAATCCGCTCACCTTGTTCCCGCCGGCAGAGCGCATCACGGAGGGCTTCCACAGGCTCACGCCCGATGAAAGGGGAAACAATGACAAACTCCGCTTCAGCTTGGCGGAAAAGGCGAAGAAAAACGGCTTCCCATTCGCCGCTGATCAACCTGTTAGCCATTCTGCTATCCTTCGTGCGAGGCCCGCCCCACCACCTCATAATGCACCACCCGCGGCTCGAATTCCAACAGGAAATCCTTGTCTTCAGGGTAATACTTCGCCTTTTCCACATCTTCACCGGCGAAGGCGCGGATGGCGTCCAGGCTTTCCCAATAGGTCAGGGTGATGAAGTGGGTTACATCGCCTTCGGGGCGTTCCAAAATGTACACACCCAAGTTGCCGGGCACCGATTGGTAATCGGGAATGGCCCGCGCGTTGAGGAAAGCGCGATAGGCCGCGGCTTTTTCGGTCGGCACGCGCCCGTGCCACATGCGCACAATCACGCCTCGTCCTCCCATGCAGGCCAATCTTCGCCCTGCTCGTCCAGCGCCATCACAAATTCCGCCAGCAGGCGGGCAGCGCGGCGGATGTCTTTCAGCGACACCATTTCCACCGGCGTGTGCATGTAGCGCAGCGGGATGCTGACCACCATGGTCGCCGCCCCCGCGCCCGCCACCTGCAGCGCCATCGCGTCGGTGCCGGAGTGCGTCGGCAGGTATTCCACCTTGTAGGGAATTTCCAGCCGCTCGGCCACGGCCTTGACGGCCGCGTGCACTTTGGGGTGAATGTTGGGGCCAAAGCCCAGCAAAATGCCCTCGCCCAAGGGGAAACCGCGCGGCGGCTGCACGCCGGGGCCTTCCGCAAAAGTAACATCCACGGCCACGGCCACATCGGGGCGCAGTTCATAGGCGATGGTCTTTGCGCCGCCCAAGGTTTCCTCTTCCTGCACCGTAGCGGCGAAATAGGCATCCCAGCCGTGGGCGCGCCCCTGCAGGGCTTCCAGCGCGAGGGTAAAAGCCGCCACCGAGGCGCGGTTATCAAGGCCGGGACCCATGATGGTTTCCTCGCCCAACAGTTGGGGCGGCTGGGCAAAGGCCACCCGGTCGCCAACCCGCACCCGCCGGGCCACCTGGCGGGCGGTCAGGCCCACATCCACCAGCAAATGCGTCAGCGGCACCGGCTTGCCGCGCAGGGCTTCCGGCAGCAGGCGGTCGGGGGTAGCGGCGAGCACGCCGGGGAGCGCGCCGCTTTCGGTGAACACCGTGACCTGCTGGCCGGGCAGCACCCGCGGGTCAAGCCCGCCGATGGGCGCAATGTGCAGGAATTCGCCTTCCACCTTGCTCACCATCATGCCGATGGTATCCATGTGGGCGGCGAAAAGGATGCGGCGGCGGGGTTCGGACGCCGTGCCGCGGTGCAGGGCGGTCAGTGTGCCGATGGGGGAAACCTGCAGTTCGTCGGCAAAGGGTTTCCAGTGAGCGGCAAGGAAATCGCGCACCGGCGCTTCGTGGCCCGAAAGGCCGGGCCGGCGCAAAAGTTCGGGGAGGAATTCGGCAAGGTTCATGGGCGTTGACTCATGGTTCAGGGCGTGGGGGAAGGCGGTACCGGCGTCGGGGTGCTGGTCGGCGGGAGTGGCGTCGGGGTGTTGGTCGGCGGGAGGGGCGTCGGCGTGTTGGTCGGCGGGGCGGGTGTCGGGGTGTTGGTCGGCGGGAGGGGCGTCG
>JALUXH010000192.1 GCA_027019065.1 Anaerolineales bacterium | reverse complement strand
CGGCCTCCCCCCGCCCCCCTTCCCGCAAAAAGCGGGCAATCGTCTCCACTTCCGGCAATTCAGGCATAGGCTATTCGTTGAAAAGCGCCCCCACGCTCATGCCTTCATGGGCGCGGCGGATAACTTCGCCGAGAAGCGGCGCAATGGAAACCACCGTCAGCCGCTCGCCGAGTTTGGCGCGCTTTTCCGGCGGGATGGGCACAGTATCGGTCGTGATAATTTCTTTTACGGGCAGCGCCGCCAGGCGCTCTACCGCCGGATGAGAAAACACCGGATGCACAAACACCAGATAAACTTCCCGTGCCCCGTGGGCTTTGGTCAGGTTCACCGCCTGCACCATAGACCCGCCGGTGTCCACTTCGTCGTCCACGATGATGACGTCGCGGTCTTTGACATCGCCGATAATGGTAAGGGCTTCAGCGCGGGCATCGTTTCCCGTGCGGCGCTTTTCAATGAAGGCCATCGGCGTATGTAACCGCTCGGCGTAATTGCGGCCTTTTTTGGCAAAACCCAGGTCGGCCGTAACCACCACGGGGCGGTGCATGGCAGGCACCTTGCCGCTCAGATAATCTACCAGCAAATGGAAAGCCGTGAGCACATCGCCGGGGATGGAAAAGAAGCCCTGAATTTGCCCGGCGTGCAGGTCAAAAGTAATATACCGGTCGGCTCCGGCCACTTCAAGCATGTCGGTAATCAGCCGCGCCGTAATAGGCACGCGGGGCTGGTCTTTTTTGTCTGAACGCGCATAACAAAGATAAGGCACCACGGCGGTGATGCGCCCGGCCGAATCGAGGCGAGCCGTCTGGATCATGATAAGCAGTTCCATCAGGTTGCGGTGCACCGGGCTGGCGGTCGTTTGAATGATGTACACGTCTTGCCCGCGTACGCTGCGATGGAGTTTGACAAACAGATTTTCGTTGGGGAATTCAACAATATCCAGCCCTTCCAGGGAAAGGTGAAGGTAATCGGCCACGTGCTGTGCCAGTGCAGGGAAAGACGTTCCGGTAAAAAGTTTGATATTCCCGTACATACAGCCCTCACAAGGTAGGAAAGCGGCCAGGGAAAGCGCCTTGTTCAGCCGGCCAATACCCTAACAGACTCACAGACAGATGCCCCATGGGCCCACCGGCCACAAGAAAAGTTGCCTCTCTATCCAAAAGAGAGGCAACAAGCAAAAAGTCAGGTCGGCAGGTTTTTTGGGCGGGGAGCATCGGCAGCCAGCAATTGCGCCACCGCATCGGCCGGGGCAAGGCGGCGGGTGAAAACCGCTTCCAGGATGCGGCGGTAGGTTCCTTCAGGCACACGCGAACGCCAGTGCTGCATCAGCGCCTCTTGCAGCATGTTTTCCAGTTCGGTTTGCAGGCGCACCCGATCGCGCACCTGCCACTCGCCGGTGGCTTCCAAATGAGCACGATGGCGCGCAATCGCTGCCGCCAGGTCATCCATCCCCTCGTTATTGAGGGCCACAGTTTTGACCACCGGAGGCACCCACAACGGAGCATCCGCCTTGCGGACGCCGGCCGCGGCCGTCATCCGCTGGCCGTGGTGCATGATGGTTTCCTGGGAAGGATGCGCCAGTTTGAGCATTTCGGTCAATGCCCGCAAAGTCGCCATTGCGCCCGGGCGGTCGGCCTTGTTGACCACCAGAATATCGGCAATTTCCAGGATGCCCGCCTTGATAGCCTGCACATCATCGCCCAGGCCGGGCGCTTCAACCACCAGGGTGGTATGCGCAAGGCGGGCAATATCCACCTCGGCCTGGCCTGCGCCGACCGTTTCTATGAAAATAAGGTCAAAACCGGCCGCATCCAGCGCCTGAACCACGCCGGCCGTGGTGCGCGCCAGGCCGCCCAACGCCCCACGTGAAGCCATAGAGCGGATGAAAACACCGCTATCCCCCGCCAGATCGCGCATCCGGATGCGGTCGCCCAAAATTGCGCCGCCGGTAAAGGGGCTGGAAGGGTCCACGGCCACCACCGCCACGCGCCGGGGTTCGCCTTCCGGCGGATGGCGGTAGTAATAAGCCATGCGGTTGACCAGGGAAGATTTTCCGGTGCCCGGCGCGCCCGTGACGCCGATAAGATGCGCCCGGCCGGTGTGAGGGAATAACGCTCGTAAGGCTTCTTGTCCTTCCGCTGTGTCGTTTTCTATCCAGGTCAGCACCCGCGAAAGGGCATAACGGCGGCCTGCCAGGACGTCTTCTGCAATGCTCACCACGCCCTCCCTCACGCGCCGGCCGTTTCCGCACCCAGCACGGCCTTGCGAATATCGCCGACGATGTCGTCGGTCAGGGTGCCGGGGCCGTACACGGCATAGACCCCCATCTCCAGCAGGCGCGGCACGTCTTCGTCGGGGATAATGCCGCCCACAAACACCCTGACATGCTCCTGGCCGTTCTGTTTCAGCAGTTCCAGCACGCGAGGCACTAACGCCATGTGAGCGCCAGAAAGAATAGAAAGGCCGACAACGTCAACGTCTTCCTGCAACGCCGCTTCAGCAATCATTTCAGGCGTCTGGCGCAGGCCGGTGTAGATGACCTCCATCCCGGCATCCCGCAAGGCGCGGGCAACAACTTTAGCGCCGCGGTCGTGGCCGTCGAGGCCGGGTTTCGCGATGAGCACGCGAATTCTGCGCTCCGTCATGGTTAGGCTCCTTGCAAAGGGAATTATCATCCTTTCGGGCGCTTTCATTATACCTCAAGCCCCGCGATTCGGCCTCGGGAAACCCGCGCCCCGCGAACTTCCCCAAAGCGAGAAAACCTCACTTGACGCCACGCCGCGAGGCGGGTATAGTAAACCTGTCCTTACCAACCGTCCGGTAACTTCCTCAAACCAGGTGTTTATGAGCCAGTCTTCGCACCCACCGGTAGGCAAAGCCCGCATTCTGGAAACGGCCGAAGGGCTTTTTCTCAAGCACGGCTATCGCGCCGTATCCATTCGCGACATTGCCCAGGCCTGCGGCGTCACCAATGCAGCCCTTTATTACTACTTCCCCAGCAAAGAAGCCCTCTTTCGGGAAGTGCTGCGGCAGCACCTCACCCGGCTGCTCGCCGCGTTGCAGGCAGCCGGGGAACAAGCCGGCCCTTCCCCTCAGGCCCGCCTCACGGCCATGGCCGACGTTTACGCCGCATGGGTTCTGCAACACCGGGCTTCCATTTTTGCCCTGCGGCGCGATCTGCTTGCCATGGCGCAAACCACCGTCCACAAACACCGCAAACCGCTTCGCGACGTCGCCTTCGCCATCAGCCAGCCTTTTGAAGAAGTGCTGCAGGAAGCCGTTCAAAGCGGCGTGCTGCGCCCTCCGCCGCTGGAAGCCCACCTGAGCGGCCTGCTGTTCGGCTTGCTGCACGGCATTCTGCACAGCCAGGAAAACGTGGCCGACCCCGAAGCCCTGGCCCATGCGGCCGCACGCTGGGCCGTAGAAACCCTCTGGCACGGCATGGCCGCCTCGCCTCCCCCACCCCAAGAGGAAACCCCATGAAACGACGCATCGTACTGGCCCTCGGCGGCGGAGGCACCAAAGGCTACGCCCATCTCGGCGTGATCAAAGTGCTAGAAGCCGCAGGGTACGAAATTGCCGGCGTCAGCGGCACCAGCGCCGGGGCGCTGGTCGGCTCGCTGTATGCCGCCGGCTATACCCCCGACGAAATCGCCGCCCTGCTGCAATCGGTAGACCCGCGGCACGTTTTTGACCGCCGCAGCGGCGACCGGCCTTCCATCCTCGGCCTGCAAGGCGTAGAAAAAGTGCTCCGGCAGGCGCTGGGCGAACGCACTTTTGCCGACCTGCCGCGCCCTTTCGGCAGCGTAGCGGTAGATATTCTCAGCGGGGCCACCGTCTTCCTGCGGCGCGGCCCGGTCGTTGAAGCCGCTCTGGCTTCCAGCGCCATTCCGGGGCTTTTCCCGCCGGTAAAATGGGAAAACTGGCTGCTGGTGGATGGCGGCATGGCCGATAACGTGCCGGTGCGGCTGGCGCGGCTGCTGGCGCCCGGCCCGCCCGTCGTGGCCATTACCCTCGGCATCATGCCCCAGCCGGTCCCATGCTTTCAAGACCTTCCCCTGCCCCTTCGCCTGAAACGCTTCCAGCACATCGTCGCCCGCCTGCGCTACACCCAGGCCGTCAACACCTTCATTCGGGCAGCGGAAGTCTCCCTGGGCTACCACATCCTGCTGCGCCTGCAAACCGACCGTCCGGAAATCATCATCAACCCGCCGGTAGACCACGTGGACATTCTGGCTTCCCCCGACGACCCCGGGCCCATCATCCGGGCCGGCGAAGAGGCCGCCCGCGCCACCCTGCCCCACCTGGAAGACCTGTTCTCATGGCGGCGGCGTCTTTTCCGCCCCCGCCCGCCCCAACCGGAAATGCACCATGTCGTCATCGCCGACTGACCCCGCCCGCTGGGAAACCCGGCCGCTGGAAGGCAGCGCCGCGCGCATCCGCCGGCCCGCCGCGGGGAAGCCCGCCCGCGCCGTGGCCGTGCTGCTCCACGGCTGGACAGGCGACGAAACCTTCATGTCGCCCTTTGCCGAACTCTTCCCGCCGGATGTGCTGGTGATAGCGCCGCGCGCCCCCTGGCCTGCCCACTCGCCGCGCGGCGGTTACAGCTGGGTGAATGCCGCCCCCGAGGACCATCCCCCCGATTTTTCCCGCTATCGGCCTGCCACGGCGCTGCTGGCAGCCTGGCTGGTCGCCCTCCGCGGCATGTTCCCCCGCGCCCGCTGGGAGCAGCAGCACTGGATGGGCTTCAGCCAGGGGGCTTCCACTGCAGGCGCTTACGCGCTGGAACGCCCGGCCGAAGTGGCAACCCTCGCCCTGCTGGCAGGGTTCCTGCCGCACGGCGCAGAAACATGGGCTGCCCGGAAGCCGCTGGAAGGCACGCCGGTTTTCATCGCCCACGGCCTGCGCGACACCATCGTTCCCCTCCACCACGCCCGGCATGCCGCCGAAGTGCTGACCCGCGCCGGTGCGCAGGTGCAATTCTGCACCGATGATGTTGCGCACAAAGTAGGCGCGCGCTGCAAAAAAGCGCTCGGCGCGTTTTATGCTGCCCACGCATAACCATTCAGCCGGGGGGTCAATCAGAAGCGGCAGGCGTGCCGCCCGAAGCCACATGAAATTCGCACGGCACGGCATGGTCATCCCCCTGACGCGCAACGGGCACCCCCAACAAACGCTCCAACAGCAAGGCATCAAGGCGGCAAAGTTCGGGGTAATCTTCCACCAGCGTGGCGTAAGGGCAGCGGTGGAAAATCACCCGCGGCCCGTGGCGGTGGGCTTCCCAGCGCGGCTCGAAATGCAGTTCTGCCAGCCGACGCATGGCGTGTTGCAGCCGCTCGCGCAGGGAACGCGTCGCATCGGGCGGCTGGCGGCCGCACAAGGCATCGCAAAGCAGCGTTTCGGCCGCCTCTCCCCGCCCTCGCAGCGTTTCCAGCAGCGCCCGGGTCAGCGGCTCAAGGTAAGGCTGCTGCGCCGCCGCCGTCAGGCGATACCGCTTGGCCGGCCGTCCCCGCCGCGCCAGATGTTGCGTTTCTGCCACAGCAACCAGCCCCCGGGCTTCCAGCAGCCCCAGGTGGTGGCGAATGTTCGCTGCCGTCACCCCCAGTGCGGCGGCCATTTCGCCGGCCGATGCCATGCTGTGGCTTCCAAGATACGCCAGAATTTGCTCGCGGGTGGTCGGGGCGTTTTCCATAAACTTATTATACTCATCCTCCGGAATTCCACAAGCGGGAAGCGGCATTCCAGAGAGCAATCGGCCCCATGGCCTCCCAGAGGGTGGTCCACGGCAGCACGGCGAGGGCATAACGCTGAAAAGCCAGCGGCAGGGTGAGCAGCAGCAAGCCCCACTGGAAAGCCGCCGCCAGCAGCACCTGCCGGGCTGCGTGGCCGCGCAGCGTGCTTTGCCGCGTCCAGAAAAGCATGGCCGCCAGCCCCAGGAACATGAGCACCAGCCGCGCTACGGCCGCGGGCAGCGGGTTTGTCCAGTGCGCCCAGAAAGGGGCATCGTAGGCCGAAATTTCGCGGCTCAAGGCAGCGCGGTATTTACCCAGGTCAAGGTAAGCGGGCGGGGCGAGGTAAAGATGGCCGAGCAGCAAAGCCAGGCGCTGCGGCGGGGAATCGGGAACGTAAGCAGGCAGCACCGCCCGAAACGCCGCCTGCTGCCCGCGGGTAACTTCCAGCCGTTCAGTAGCCATGCGGGGGAGCACCCGCCAGGGCTGTTTCCAGAGCACCGGCTGCAACACAAAGCCCGCGGCAAGCGGCAGCAATGCTCCCCAGGCGAGGCGGCGCAAGCGCGTGCGGCGGTCGGGCGCAGGCGCCCGCCAAAGGGCCCACAAGGCCGCCGGCACCAGCGCCACTGCCCAATATTTCGCCCACACAGCCCACGCCAGCGCCAGGCCCACGCGCCATGCCCGCGGGCGCGGCGCGCTGATTTCCCACAGCAGCCACGCCATGCCCAGCAACATGGGGGCTTCCATCATTGCCCGGCGGCCGTGCAGCAACACCAGCGGGTTGAGCAAAAAAAGAGCGAGCGTCAATGCGCCGCCCGCAACGCCTGCCAGGCGGCAAGCCGTAAGCGCAAGCAGCAGCCCCGCCAGGGCGGTGCAAAGCACCATCACGCGGCGCGCAGCGGTGAGTTGGCCGCGCGAAGGCACCGCGCCGCGGTCGGCATTCACCTGCCAGTTGGCCGACCAGTCCCAGTCGGTGCGCAAAGGGGGCTGGCCGCGCAAAGCCAGCCCGAAGGCCACCAGGTAGCGCGTTAACGGCGCGTTCACCAGGCGGTAATGCTGCCGCAGGTTGCCCGGGGCATCGTGGTAAGCGAGGCCAAGAGGGGCATGCAGCAGCGCTGCGCCGTCGGCGCTCATGTAGAGATAGGTGCTTTCATCGGGGTGAAAGGGCACGGCGGGCGCGGTCGCCAGCGCCCATCCCAGCCAGACGAGAACGAGCGCTGCCAGGAACCCCACCCCCCGCCGCGTGCAAGGGAAAACCGCGCCGTTCACGGTGAAGCGGGCGCGCCTGCCGAAGGCGTGAAGTGCAGGATCTGACCGTGGTCGGCATCGGCCACCCACAACCCGCCGCGGCCATCCACGGCCAGCCCGCCGACCAGCCCCATCCCCTGAGGCGGCTGCCCCCACTGCCCCCACCAGCGCACCAGTTTGCCGTCGGCGTCAAATTCCAGCACGCGGTAGGCTTCCGGATCGCCGACAAAAACATGCCCCAGCGCATCCACTGCAAGATAGGGCTTATTGTTCAACGACTGGCCGAACCAGCCAAAAATTGCCCACCGGCGCAACGGCGTGAAGGTCAAATCCTTCCCCACGGTAAAAACCTGCACCCGCTGGTTCCAGGTATCGGCAACATAAAGGTTATCTGCGCCGTCAAACGCCAGCCCGACCGGCTCGCTGAACTGTCCTTCCGCCGCTCCCTCCGAACCGAACTGCGCCAGCGGCTTGCCGTCGGCATCATAAACCACGATGCGCTTGTTGCCGGTATCGGTCACGAACACCCGCCCCTGGGAATCCACGGCGATGGCGCGCGGCCCCCACAACGAAAGCAGGTTGCCGTCGTTGCCGGGGTGCCCCCACATCGCGAGGAACTTGCCGTCGGCAGTAAATTTCTGAATGCGGTGGTTCCAGGTGTCGGCAACATACACACTGCCGTCCGGCCCCACTGCCACGTCCCACGGCTCGTTGAAAGTGCCCGCAGGGGCGGCTTCCTGCCCGTTGGCGATATTGCCAAAACGCCCCCACACGTTCAGCACCTTGCCGTCGGGCAAAAGATGCTGAATGCGGTGGTTGCGGGTATCGGCAATGTAAAGCGTGCCATCGGGGGCGACGGCAAGGCCGCGCGGCCCCTGAAACTGCCCCGCCGCCGTGCCTTCGCTGCCCAGCACTTTGTCGGCAGCCAGCGTTACCTGCTTTTTGGCATAAGGGTCGGCCTCGGCCTGCGCCGCGGGCGCAGCGCCATAATTCCAGATTTTCGCCACAATGTCCTTGCGAATGTACATCCGCATCCGGTCGGAAGGCTGCCAGTCGGCCAGAATGTTGGCCATGTTGACTTTGGCGGCTTCGGCAGGGTTATCGGCCACGCCGCGCTGCAAGCGGAAGTACAGGGTGAAGTCGCGGTTCAGCCAGATCTGGAAAAGCGCAGCCCGCATGGCAGGGTCGCTCAGAGCGTGCGCAATGCGTTTCCAGGTGAGGTTGAAGTAATCCTGATTCGGCCACACCATGCGAATGTAATCAAATTCATCGTAAGTGCGGCCAACAATAGATTCAACTTTGCCGTAATTGGCTGCGCCGACGAGCACGATAGGGGCGCTCCGCAAGTCGCCGGTAGGCCGGTTGCCATAAAATTTCTGGTTGGGATAGTTGCGCAAATACCAGGTGAAAGGCCAGGCAATGGCGTCGTCGTAAGCCACTTCAATGCCCAGGCCATCGGTGGTGCGCTCGGAAATTTCCCGCACCTGCGCCATCACGGTTTTCACGCCCCGTGCCGAGTGGGCGTAAACCAGATATTCGTTGGCCTGGTCATAGTTATAGTAAGCAGCCTGGACGGCGGTGTGCAGGGTGAGCACGCCGAGGAAGGCAAAAAAGGTAAGGGTGAAAAGGCGCACAAGGTCGGCGGTGCGCCAGCGGGCGCTCAGGAAGGTCATGGCAACGCCGCTGGCCGCGGCAACCACCAGCCCGACCAGGAAGTTGGCCGTAACCTCCAGTTGGGGCAATGCCGAACCCTGGAAGGGGCGCTGCACCCCCAGCCACGCGCCGACGGCCTGGGCAATCGCAAGGATAAACATCACCGCCAGCCCCACGAGCACCCAGCCGTGACGGGCGGTGAAATCGCGCCAGTCGGTCTGGTCGGCCAGGCGGCCGAGGAACCAGCCGCTGAGCAAAATCATCGGCAGGGTGATGTGCACGGTCAGCCAGGGCATTTTTTCGCCCGCCACGGTGTAGGCGAGCAGGGCGGTAAGGCTCCAAAAGGCAAGCAGGGCGAAAACGGGCGCTCGGGAGGCGGTTTCCACGGGGGAGGCGGCATCGTGCGCCTCGGGCTCAGCGTGAGGCGCTTTCCGGTGGCGGAACCACCACACCACCGCACCGATGCTTCCCAGCGCGGGCAGATATTCGTAAATCGGCACCTGAATCAAAAGGTAGTAGTACCACGGCTGCCCACCGCGATGCACGCCTTGTTGCTGCAGCCAGTAGCCCAACGCCCCCACCAGCCCGCTGAAAAAGCCGCTGCCGTTGGTGAACACCGTGGTTTGAAAAACGGCAAAAATGGCGTAAAACAGCCCGGCCTCCAGCAGCCAGGTTTTGAGGTCCCAGGCGGCGCCCAAAAGCACGGCAAAGACAAACAGCGGCACCACGAACAGGGCCGAATGGAAAATGCCGGCGGGGGAATAGTCCAGCGCATCCCAATGGAAAGCCGCCATCGGCAGCGGGGCAAGTTGAGGCAGCACGAGGGTCAGCAAGAGCACCATGAGGACGAAAGCGCGTTCCCGCAAAAGGGCCTGCCAGCCATAGCCGCGCAGTAGAAAAGCCACAGAAGCCAGCAGGGCCGCTGCTGCAATGAGCAGGAAAAGTTTGCCGAGGGGGCTGCCCAGCAAAGTGTGCCCCAAACCCGGCGCCGGCGCGCCCGCTGCCGTCGGCGCGCCGTGCTGCAAAGCCGCTCCGGCAACAATGGCAAACACCAGCGCGGCCGCTGCCACCAGCAGCGCAGCATAGAAATTCGTGCGCTCATGCGGCCGCGGCCAGCGGGCCGTACTCAGACGGTCCAGCAGCAGCAAGCCGAGGAAAAGCAGCATCTGAGCAGTGTAGATGAAAGCCGTTTCTTTGGCCACAAAATGCAGAGCGGTGGCCGCGGTCAACCATGTGAGGTAGCGCGTCGCTCCGGTTTCCAGATAACGCAGGGTCGCCCACAAAGTGAGCAGCGCCAGGGGCATGATCAGCGCTTCGTTGCGGGCATAGCGGCCGTAATAGAGCATGTAGGGGGAAATCAGCATCAGCACGGCAGCAATCAGCGTCCCCTTGCGCCCGAGGTAGCGCCGCCAGCCCCACAGCATGGCAATGGCAAGCACCGCGGCGAAGGCGTGAGGCAGGCGGGCGGTGAAGTCGTTGTCGCCAAAAAGGAAGAAAGAGAGCGCAATCAGGTGAAATTGCAAGGGCCCGTGCATCATGGGGTTGTGCTGATAGCCGTTGCCCTTGTAGAGCTGCCACGAGAAGTAGGTGTGCAGGCTTTCATCGTGGCTCATCACGCGGTCGCCGAGGTGGTAAAAGCGGGCAAAGGCAGCCAGCAGCACGATGAGGGCAAAGACCAGCACTTCCACCCGCACGGACAGAAGCGCCTCCAGCGGGCGGTCAAGCCAGGAGGTGGTTTCGGCAGCAGGAGAAGTTTTCTCAGACATAGGCGGCCTCACAGAAACAGAACAGTTATGTGCAAACAGGGGCGGTGCCGTTATGAACGGTGCGGGCGTTTATTTTTGCGGCGCTGTGTTTTCTGCGGGGAAACCCCGCGCCGCAAGGCTTCCAGCTCTTCCGCCGTGAGGTGCCGCCACTCACCGGGCTTCAACCCGCCCAAACGCAGCGTGCCGATGCGCACGCGCACCAGCCGCACGATCGGCAGCCCCACCAGGCGGCACATTTCGCGAATCTGGCGCTTTTTACCTTCCGTGAGCACAAAACGCAGCCATGCTCCCTTGCCGTGGAAACGTTCCACCCGCACATCGGCGGGGCGAGTGCGGGTGCCGTCTTCCAGCACCACACCGCGGCGCAGGGCTTCCAGTTGCCGGGCATCGGGGCGGCGCGCCACCAGCACGCGGTATTCCTTTTCGTGGCCGTAGCGCGGGTGGGTAAGGCGGTTGGCGAGTTCACCGTCGTTGGTCAGCAGCATCAGCCCCTCACTTTCCAGATCCAGCCTGCCCACAGGGAAAACGCGCTGCGGTACGGCCACCAGGTCGCGCACGGTTTTGCGGCCATCGGCGCTCTCGGTGGCAGAAAGCACAAAGCGGGGCTTGTAAAGGGCGATGTACACCTTTTCTTCGGCCGGCTGCACATGCTGGCCGTCTAAGCGGATGTCGTCGCGGCCGGGGTCGGCCTTTTCGCCCAATTGTGCGACGCGGCCGTTGACGGTCACGCGGCCGGCGCGGATAAAATCTTCACACGCCCGGCGCGACCCCAAACCGGCGCGGGCGAGAATTTTTTGCAGGCGTTCTTCGGCCATGAGGGGAAGCGCTCCTGGTGGCAAGGGTTTCCGTATCAGGTGCTTCAGTCTTTCAGCAGAGCGGCAGCAGGTTCTGCCGTTTGGGGGGCAGCATCGTCTTCCAGAGGCGGCAGGGCTTCCAGCGAGGGAAGGCCAAAGGTTTCCAAAAAAAGTGCTGTGGTGCCGTAAAGAATAGGGCGGCCGGGCCCTTCGCTGCGCCCGACTTCTTCAATCAACCCCTTGCCCAGCAGCGAGCGCAACACGCCATCGCTGCTGACGCCGCGAATGGCATCTACCTGCGGGCGGGTCACGGGCTGGCGATAGGCGATGATGGCCAGCGTTTCCAGCGCGGCGCGGCTGAGACGGTGGGTGGCTTCCAGCCCCAGGAAGCCGGCCACCAGCGCGCCGGTTTCGGGCGCCGTGGTGAGCTGCCAGCGGCCGCGGTGGTGCTGCAGGCGAATGCCGCGGCTTTGAAGCGCGCTTTCCAAACGCCGAAGTGCGGCCTCGGCCTCCGCCAGCGAAACCCCCAAAGCCTGCGCCAGCCGCCGCACCGTCACAGGTTCGGCAGCCGCAAACAGCAGGGCTTCAAGGCGGGCTTCCAGCGAAAGGGGGGTTTGGGCTGCGCTCATGCTATAATTTGAGGGTCGCGGCCAGGTCATCGGCACCTTGCCGAAAATGCTTCTCTCGGCCGCCTTACGACTAACGCCCGATTATACCACCCCGCTTATGAAGCCTCGCTTTGCTTTCGGGTTGCTGCTGCTCGCCCTTGCCCTGCTGCTGGGAGGATGCGTCGCGCCGCGGCGGGCACAAGGCACCATTGCCGTCACGGTGAAAGCCGACGGCCAGACGCACAAAGTCCATCTGCCCGCCGGAAGCACCGCCCGGCAAGCCCTGGCAGCCGCGCAGGTCAAACTGGGCAACCTGGACCGCACCGAGCCGCCGGCCTATACCGTGCTCAACGACGGCGGGCAGGTGCAAGTGGTGCGGGTGAAAGAAAAATTTACGGTGCGGGAAGAAATCATCCCCTTTGAGCGGAAAGTACTGCGCAACGAGGCGCTGCCCGAAGGGGAAACCCGCCTCATCCAGGCCGGCGAGAACGGGCGGCGGGAAGTCACCTACCGCGAAGTGCTGGAAAACGGGCAGCAGGTTTCCAACCAGCCCGTCAAAACGGTGGTGGTCAGGCAGCCGGTGCCGGAAATCGTGATGGTGGGCGTGCAAACGCCCTTTTCACCGCAGCCCATTCCTGGTAAACTGGCGTACCTGGCCGGCGGCAACGCCTGGCTGATGGACGGCAACACCGGCGAGCGCCGTCCCATTGTCACCACGGGCGACCTGGACGGCCGGGTGTTTGCGCTTTCCCCAAACCGCCGCTTCCTGCTCTTCACCCGCAAGGGGAAAGGCAAAAAGGCGCTCAACAGCCTTTGGCTGGCCGATCTGAGCACCGACCCACCCAAACTAACCGACCTGGGCGTGAAAAACATCGTCCACTTTGCCGATTTCGCGCCGTATTCTTCGTACACGATTGCCTATTCCACCGTGGAACCGCGCCCGCAGGCCCCCGGCTGGCAGGCCAACAACGACCTCTACACCCTGAGCTTCAGCACCACCGGCTGGATTTCAAGCCCGCGGCTGCGCCTGGAAGCCAACGCCGGCGGCATTTACGGCTGGTGGGGCACGGCTTTCGCCTGGACGCCGGTCGGCGTGCAAATGGCTTTTGCCCGGCCGGACGCCGTCGGCGGGTACGGCTTTGACCAGGATGTTGGGCTGGAAAAATGGCTGCCCATCGTGCCTTACCAGACCCGCGCCGACTGGGCCTGGGTGCCGCCGCTGGGGTGGAGCCCCGATGGACAGGTGCTTTTCACCGTCACCCACGGCGGCAGCGGCAGCGGGCGGGAAACCTCCCCGCGCTTTGACCTCACGGCTTATGTGCTGCCCCTGCACCGGGCGATCACGCTGGTGCCGGATGTCGGCATGTTTGCTTCCCCTGCGCCGTCGCCGTCGCAGCCCGGCGGCTATCAGGTCGCTTTCCTGCAGGCCATTTTTCCGCAAAAAAGCGATATCAGCCGCTATCGGCTGGTGGTGATGGACAGGGACGGCTCAAACCGGCAGGTGCTGTTCCCGCCGGAGGGGGCGCTGGGGCTGGTGCCGCAGCCGCTCACATGGTCGCCTGCGCCGCTGGCCAACGGCCACTTTGCCCTCGCCGTGCTTTCGCAGGGCAACATTTACCTGGTGGACAGCATCACCGGCAAAGCGCAGCAAATTACCGGCGACGGCCTGACCACCCGCATTGCCTGGCGGTAACATGCGATTTCACAGATGAGCACAAAAACGTAACTGCTCGGCTGGTGGAAGTAGATCGTAGAATCTGTGTAATTACCTACGTGGTGGCAAAACGCCTCTGGCGGCAGTTTTTTTGGGAGTGCGGCGACGAGTCGCCGCTTTCCAAAGCGGTGCCAAGGCATCGCACTCCAAAAAGCGCTTGCAAGTAACTGCCTACGCTGGGGTGCCCTCCATGCGTCTTGATGCGCCGTGCTTTTGCCATACCCCTCCCCTTGCTCCCCTCCCCGCATGCGGGGAGGGGATGGGGGTGGGGTCAATGCAGCGGCGGCGGTGCCAAAGGAAAACGCGGTGTGAAAACACACCCTGCATTGCCAGCGCTACGATTTGGGTAGGTAATTACGTTTTTTGCCCAATCTGTGCTCATCTGTGCAATCGGTGGATGTTTTTTCTGCGGAATCTGCGGTTTTTCTTGGCTGAGGCTGAATAGATACGGATAAATTACCTTTGGAGAGCTCTTATGCGCATTCTCATAACCGGAGCCGCGGGCTTTTTAGGCTCACACCTGTGCGACCGTCTGCTGGCCGAAGGGCACGAAGTAATCGGCATGGACAATTTCCTCACCGGCGACCCGCAAAACCTGGCGCACCTGGCCGGGCATGAGCGGTTTTCGTTCATCCGGCACGATGTCACGCAGTTCATCTTCGTGTCGGGGAAGGTGGACGCCGTGCTGCACTTTGCCTCGCCCGCCAGCCCCAACCGCAAGTCGCCTTACGGCTACCCCAACCTGCCCATCCAGACGCTCAAAGTGGGCGCCATGGGCACCCATCACGCCCTGGGCGTCGCCAAAGCCCACGGGGCGCGCTTCCTGATGGCTTCCACCAGCGAGGTTTACGGCGACCCCGAAATCCACCCCCAGCCGGAAAGCTACTGGGGCAAGGTCAACCCCATCGGTGAGCGCTCGGTGTACGACGAAGCCAAACGCTACGCCGAAGCCATGACCATGGCTTATCACCGCTTTCACGGCGTGGATACCCGCATCGTGCGGATTTTCAACACCTACGGGCCGCGGATGCGGCTGGATGACGGACGGGTGATTCCCAACTTTATCAAGCAGGCGCTGCGCGGTGAACCGCTGACCGTGTACGGCGATGGCAGCCAGACCCGCAGTTTCTGCTATGTGGACGACCTCATTGACGGCATCTACCGCCTGTTGCTTTCAGACGAGCACGAGCCGGTCAACATCGGCAACCCCGCCGAGTTCACCATTCTGGAACTCGCCCAAACCGTGAACCGCATCCTCGGCAACAAAGCAGGCGTCGTCTTCCAAAAGGAAGCCCGCGACCGCGACGACCCCCAGCGCCGCTGCCCCGACATCGGCCGCGCCCGCAAGGTGCTGGGCTGGGAACCCCAAGTGCCGCTGGAAGAAGGCCTGGCGCGCACCATTGAAGATTTCCGCCGGAGGCTGGAAGCCGCATGATTTTGCAGCATCGCAAAGAGCGCCGGCGTTTCCTCAAATTCGCTTTTGTGGGTTCGCTGGGCGCGGCGGTGGATTTCGCCGTCTTCAACTTCCTCACCCAGTGGGTCGGGCTGCCGCCGCTGCTGAGCAGCGTGTTTTCTTTCCTGACCGCGATGACCCACAATTTCCTCTGGCACCGCCATTGGACTTTCCCCGAATCGCGCAGCAAACACGCCGTGCACCAGTGGGCGCAGTTCGGCACGGTGAGCGCGGTGGGATTGGGCATTCGCACGCTGCTGTTCTCGCTCATCCACCCGCCGCTGGTCGCGCTGATGGGGCGTTTCGTCCCTCCCCTGCCGCTCACGCCGACCTTTTGGGGCAACAACCTTTCGCTGGCCGTGGTCATCCTCACCGTCATGGTGTGGAATTTCTTCGCCAACCGTGTATGGACTTACAACGACGTCGCTTTAGGCGCCTAAGCGAGGTTTACAATGCAAGAAAGCATTCGCTGGATTCCCATTTACACTTCTGTGCGCACAGTTGCCGGGTTCCTCGGCTACCCCTACCTGTTCAACACCAAAGGGCAATGGATCGGTTTCGTCAAGCCCGACGGTGCGGTGTATTCGGTCACCGGCGAATATGCCGGTTTCCTGGATCCCGACCCCCGGTTTGCCCGCATCCTGCGGCACACCGCCACGGCACACCTGCACCCGGCCATCGCTCCGCCGGAACCGCCCGATTTTGCCCCCCAAACCACGTGGACGGTGCCCCTGCCTCCCCCGCCGCCCAAACTGCCGCCCGGCACCGTAGACGTGCTGGCCTCCCAACCGCAATTGCTGCCCCCCTATCAGGAAAACTGACATGAACCGCCCCACAGCCAAGCCCGTGAGCGCCTCGCGGGTCACCATTTCCCAACTGATGCAGCCCCAGCACGCCAACAGCGCCGGGTCGGTGCACGGCGGCTGGATTATGAAACTGGTGGACGAAGCCGGTGCGCTGGCCTGTATGCGTTTTGCCAACCGCCGCGTCGTGACGGTGGCCGTAGACCAAATGATGTTCCGCCAGCCGATTCACGTCGGCAACCTGGTCACACTGACCGCCGAAGTTTCATACGCCGGGCGCACCTCTATGGAAGCCGAGGTGCGGGTGGTGGCCGAAAATCCCATTACCGGCGAGCAAACCCACACCAACACAGCCTATCTGGTTTATGTGGCGCTGGATGAGGAAGGCCGCCCCGCGCCCATTCCGCAACTGATTCCGGAAACCGAAGCCCACCGCCGCCGCATAGAGCAAGCCAAAGCCCGTCAGGCCTTCCGCCTGAAGCAGCGCACCCAAATGGAAGCCGGCTGAGGCCCGCACCTGGGTGCCCCCCGGCCCTCCTCTGTATCTGTTCGGCCTCAGCAGAGAAAACCGCAGATTGCGCAGATGCTGCACCTGCAGAGAGAAAAACCCAGCAGGCCAGAAGGCTCAGAACAACGAGAGAAAACACAGAATTTTTGTAACTGCCTACGCTGTGGTGCCCTCCATGCGTTTTGAGGCGCTGCGCCTTTGCCATACCCCTCCCCTGGCTCCCCTCCCCGCATGCGGGGAGGGGACGGGGGTGGGGGTCAACGCAACGGCAGCGGCGCCAAAGAAAACGCGGTGTGAAAACACGCCCTGCATTGCCAGCGCTACGATTTGGGTAGGTAATTACGAATTTTTTTCTTTGCGTTCTTTGCCCTCTTTGTGCCTTTGCGTTGCTTCCGGCGCCTGCCACTCTAAAAATGCGAGCACCCGCGGCCACCCCCGGCCGATTTTCCCGCGGAGCATACCTTCTTCTTTTGCCATGCCTGCTGACGTTTCCCAATTCCCTGCCCCCGATGACACCGGCGGCGAACCGGTGCGGCTTCCCGGCGGCATCCGTTCGCTGAAAGAGCTGGCCGCGCGCGCCGCGGGCAGGCCGAGCGCGCCGCAGCCCGAAGAAGACGCCGGTTTCGCCGAACCGCTGGCCTTCCCCTTTGCCGCCATCGTCGGCCAGCAGGAAATGAAACTGGGGCTGCTGCTGGCCGTCATCAACCCTGCCGTGGGAGGGGCGCTGCTTTTTGGCGCGCGGGGCACGGCCAAAACCACCGCCGTGCGCGCCCTGGCCGACCTGCTCCCCAAAGTGCCTCGCAGCCTGTGCTTCTACGGCTGCCTGCCCGAAGATATTGAGCAGGGCGGCATAGATGCCGTATGCCCCGATTGCGCCCGCAAATATGCCGAAGGCGAACCGCTGGCCGTGATGGACCGGGTGCGGCTGGTGGAACTGCCCCTGCACGCCCCCCTTGACGATGTGCTTGGCCGCCCCGACGCCCGCAACCCTCACCGCATTCGCAAAGGCATTTTGGCGCTGGCCGACCGCAACATCCTTTACGTGGACGAAGTCAACCTGCTTGATCATGCCGTGGCCGACGCCATTTTGGACGCGGCCGCGCAGGGGCACTACACCGTGCGGCGGGGAGCGCTGGCCGCGACCTACCGCTCGCATTTTGTGCTCATCGGCTCCATGAATCCTGAAGAAGGCGCGCTTCGGCCTCAAATTTTAGACCGTTTCGGTCTGAGGCTATGGGTGCAAGGGCTGCAAAAGCCCGCCGAGCGGCTGGAAGCCTACCGTCGCGCCCGTGCCTACCGCGAGCACCCGCGCCAGTTTCTCGCCCGCTACGCCGAAGAAACTGCAGCCCTGCGCGCCGAAATTCAGGAAGCCCGCCAGCGCCTGCCGGAAGTGGGTGTGGCCGATGAAGTCGCCGCGCTGGGCCTGCAATGGATTGCCCGCCTCGGCATCCCCTCACTACGGGCAGAAATCACCCTCTTTGAAGCCGCCCGGGCGCGGGCGGCGGCCGACGGCCGCACCGAAGTTACACCCGACGACCTGCGCGAGGTTGCCCCCCTCGCCCTGCGCTTCCGGCATTCGGCTTTTATGGCTTCCTATGCCCGCCAGCGCGCCGACGAAGATGCCCGGCTCGGCAAAATCATCCAGGCCGCCTGATTCCGCCCCCTTCCCAGAGGTCCCCATGCCGCGAGTGATTTCCGGCCTTGCCAAAGGCCGCAAACTTTACAGTGTGCCCGGCACAGGCACCCGCCCGATCACCGACCGCGTCAAGGAAGCCCTTTTCAACATCCTCGGGGCCGACATCGTTGGTGCCACCCTGCTGGACCTGTTCGCCGGAACGGGCAGCGTGGGCATTGAAGCATTGAGCCGCGGCGCTGACTTCGTGCGGTTCGTGGAATGGAGCCGCCCTGCACTGGCAACGGTGAAGAAAAATTTGCGCCACTGCGGCCTGGATGACGCCCGCGCTGAAGTACGCTTCATGGACGCTTTCGCCCTGCTTCAGCAGGCCGCCGACCGCACCTTTGACTACATTTACATCGCCCCACCGCAATACCACGGCCTGTGGGAAAAGGCCCTGCGGCTGATAGACGCCCAACCCCAGTGGCTGGCCGAAGACGGCTGGGCCATTGTGCAAATTCACCCCAACGAATACCGCGACGTGGCGCTGGAACACCTGGCGCCTTTTGACCGGCGGAAATACGGCAGCACGTTGCTGGTGTTTTATCAGCTCATGTTACGCAGTTGAGCATCAGCATATCTAAGCCCCCTCACCTTACCCCCGCTGCGCGCCCCCCTCTCCTCTCTCCCAGTGGGAGAAGAGAGGGGGGCTGAGCCGCCGCGATTAAACACAACGAGCCGGGCCGGAAAGGCTCGTGCTGGTCAAGTTGGTTCAATCAGCCAAGGACAACCACGTCTTGGGCCTGAGGGCCCTTGGGGGTATCCACGACCTCAAACTCCACCCGCTGCCCTTCTTCCAGCGAACGATAGCCGGTGCCCCGAATGCCGCTGTAGTGCACAAACACATCGCGGCCTTCGTCGGGAGTAATGAAGCCGTAACCTTTTGTGGCGTTAAACCACTTGACCGTGCCGGTTTGGCGCTCTGCCACCACAGCACCTCCAGAAAGAAAATTGCTCGGCAGGCGCTGGTGGGCCGGCCACGGCCACGCCAAACTACCGCCTTGCCACTTTACTTTAGCATAAGACCCCTGCGGCGTCAAGCGGGTTCAGGCGCCGGGGAAACGGAAAATCTTCTTCCGCAGAAGTATAATACCGCTGTGCTCTGCCGCCGCACCGAGAACGGCGACAACGGCAGGCGCAGTTTGTCTCATTCCCGCCGTCCGGCAAGGAGAACGCCTATGTCTGCTTCCTCATCATCCCGCGAATCCTCGGTGCCGCCTTCCCCGCCCGGAGAGCATCGGCGTCTGTTGGGGTGGCTTTCCAGGGTGGATGATTTGCTCCAATACGTGGCCGGTTTCCTGCTGGCAGGCATCGCGGTTGTCCTCCTTTACCACAGCGCCCTGGCTTTTCAAGACGTGTTCTCCCCCACAATCTACCAGCAAGCCGTTCTGAGCGCCATTCACGACATTTTGCTGGTCATGATTGTGCTGGAACTGTTGTGGACCGTGCTGGCTTATTTGCGGGAACACACCGTGCCGCTGGAGCCGTTTCTGTTCGTGGGCATCATTTCCAGCGTGCGGAAACTTCTGCTCATCGGCGCTCAAATGTCCATTGAGCAGCAAACCCCGCAGGTCGTCAACCTCCAGTTGCGCGAAATGGCCGTCCACGGCGGGCTGATTTTCGTGCTCATCGTGGGGATGGTGCTTGCGCGCTGGTCGCGGCGTTGGCGGCTTAAAGAAGAAATGAGCCTCACCCGCTGATTACCGCAGCCAGGCTACCCCGCGCGGGGGCAGGTCCCAGTGCAGCGTGTCGCCTGCCACCACGCCTTCGCCGCCCCCCAGCAGTTCGCGCACGATACGCCCGTCTTCCCAGCCCAGGGAAGCCACAGGCAAATGACAATGCCGCTTCACCGGCGAGGCATTGGCCGCCACCAAGACCGCTTCAGCACCCAGCGTGCGGGCAAAAGCCACGCAATGCTGGCTCTGTTTGGCCAGCACGATGCGAAAATCGCCCCGGCGCAGCGCCGGGGTGCGTTTGCGCACGGCAATCAGACGCTGCACCCACGCGCGCAGCCCCTGGCGCCATCGGTCGGCCTGCCACGGGAAGGCGCGCCGGTTGTCCGGGTCCTTGCCGCCTTCCAGCCCGATTTCATCACCGTAATACACCGCCGGCGCGCCTGGGTAGGCAAATTGCAGACCCAGCGCCAGCCGCACTTGCGCTTCATCACCGCCGAGGGCGGTCATCAGCCGCTCGGTATCGTGGGAGCCCAAAGGCAAATACATGCCCCGGGCGTGCTCGCCATACAGCGCCACGAATTCCTGCAATCGGGCAGCAAAGCCGGGGGCATCCAGGCCGCCGCCCACAAAGCCCAAAATGGCTTCCCGCAGCGGGTAATGCATCAGGCCGTCAAAATGCTGCACCCAGCGGGCTTCGGCCGTCCAGATTTCCCCCAGCAGGCAGGCATCGGGGTTGACGGCCTTCACCACACTGCGGAATTCCTGCCAGAAGGCATCATCATCAATTTCGTTAGGCACATCCAGCCGCCAGCCATCCATGCCCTGCGCCACCCAGTAGCGCGCCACATCAAAGATAAACCGCCGCACCGCCGGGTGGGCTGTGTTCAGCTTGGGCAGGCTGCGGAAGCCCCACCACGCCTCGTAATCTTCGGCTTTCCCTGCGCCGTAAGCCCGAACGGGAAAGCGGTGAATGATGTACCAGTCCTTGTAGGGGGAATGCTCGCCGTTTTCCAGGATGTCGTTGAAGGCAAAAAAGCCGCGGCCGGTATGGTTAAAAACGCCGTCCAGCACCACCCGAATGCCGTTGGCATGGCAGACTTCCAACAGGGCGCGGAAATCGGCCATCGTGCCCAGTTTGGGGTCAATGCGGTAATAGTCGGTGATGTTGTAGCGGTGGTTGCTGGTGGCCTGGAAAACAGGGTTGAGGTAAAGGGCATTCACGCCCAGGTCAAGGAGGTAATCCAGGTGCTGGATGATGCCCTGCAGGTCGCCGCCCATGAAGTTCCAAAGCGTAGGGCGGCTGCCCCACGGAGCAACGTTGGGCGGGTCGTTGGCGGGGTTTCCGTTGGCAAAGCGGTCGGGGAAAATCTGGTAAAAAACGGCATCGGGAAGCCAGGAGGGCAAAGGCATAAACACCTCAGGCGGTCAAGCGGTCAGGCGTGCGAGGTGAGCAAATCGTCCAGGGCAACATCCAGCAGAGGAAACCGGAACGCGTAACCGGCATCCAACAGGCGGTTGGGCAGCACCCGCTGGCTGGCAAGGAGCACCATGCTCATTTCGCCCAAAAGCAGGCGCAGGGCAAAAGCAGGCACCCGGAAGAAAGCCGGGCGGCGCAGGCGCCTGGCGAGGGCGCGGGTCAGGTCGGCATTGGTGACCGGTGTAGGTGCGACCAGGTTAAAGACACCGGCAGCGTTTTCGTGCATCATCAGGAAAGCCATCGCCCCGGCATGGTCGGCAATGTGAATCCAGGGCATCCATTGGCGGCCGGAGCCGAGGGGGCCGCCCACGCCCAGCCGCAATGGCAGCAGCAACCGGGGCAAAGCCCCGCCTTCCGGGCTCAGCACCACCCCCGTGCGCAGCACCACCCGCCGCACCCCCATGGTTTCCACCGAGGCGGTGCTGGCTTCCCATTCAACGCACAGGCGGGCCAAGAAATCGTCGCCTGCGGGGGTGTTTTCGTCCACCAACGCCTCACCGCGGTCGCCGTAATAGCCCACGGCAGAAGCCTGCAAAAGCACCTTAGGACGCGGCTGGGCAAGACGGATGGCCGCCGCCAGCACCCGCCCGGTTTCCACCCGGCTGGTGGTCAGTGCGCGCTTGCGGGCTGAAGTCCAGCGTCCGGCGGCAATGTTCTCGCCCATCAGGTTAACCACTGCATCGGCCGTTCGGATATGGCGGGCGAGGGCGTTGGGGTCAGAAGGCGTCCAGGCCGCCCGCTGCACCTGCTCCAGCACGCCCCCCAACCGCGCTTGGGGGCGGCGCGTGAGCACGGTAAAAGTGTGCCCCTGGGGGCGCAAAGCAGCGATCAACGCCCGCCCCAGCAGCCCCGTGCCGCCTGCAATGACAATGTGCATGGGGTCTCCTCCACTGCAAAAAAACGGTTTCGCCGCTGACGCCGCCGGCAGGGAGCACAAGCCCCGCTTCAGCGGAGCACGGCCAGCCCCACCAGCCCGGCGGCCACGAGCAACAGCAGCACCAGCGCCGCGGCTCCGATGACCACCAGCACGCCCGACACCGAGGTGTGCGCTTCTTGCACCACCGGGGAAGCCGCAGGCGCGAGGGGCGGCGAAGCCTCCGGCGGCAGAGCGCCGGGCCCGGCTTCCTCGCCGACGACTGCTGGAGCGGCGGGGGGTTCGTCGCCGGCCGCGTCGGCCAGGCGGCGCCATTGCGTCAACGCGTCTTCGTAGCGCCGGCGCACTTCCGGCGGCATGTCCTCTTTGCTGTGGTAGGTCTTGCCATCTACCACAATGGTGGACCGGCTGATGACCACCCGCTGCTGTCCGGATTCGGGTTGCCCCGTTTCCGCCGGCAGGTTGTCTAAAGCGCCCTGCCTCACTTTCGCCAACATTTCCATGGCTTTCTCATATGCCCGGCGCTCTTCGGGCGGCATGGCTTCCACGCTGTCGTATTGTTTTCCGTTGAACTCAATCATAAGCACCTCCGCATCTACCAAAGACTTACCAGCCGCGATTGGCAACTTTGGTCACGACAACGCTCATATGCCCATCGGCATCGCTCCAGCCGAGGTAAGGTGCGGCGTTGCCGGGCGTCAGATAGTCGGCAAAAGCCGCGCCGATGCCCGGCCGTTCACGAATGGTGCGGTAATACGAAACATACTGGTCGCCGCGGACGTCGTCGGCGGTGGCGCGGTTGACATTGGCAAAGTCGGTGATAAAGAGAAGTTTGTGAGGGTAGCGCAAACGCAGCGTTTCATAGCACCGTCCGCCTTCCGGGCGGTTCATCGCCGCGAACAGCGACCAGTAGCACGCCGCGCCCAGCCAGTCGGCGGCGATGGCGGCTTCGTCGGCCTGGTCAAGGAAACGGGCGGCGGCAAAGCGTTGGTTGGGAACATCGCCGCCGGGGGAAAGCGCCGGGAAGCCAAACTTCGCCTGCGGGAACTGCTGCCGCCAGGCGTTCAGCACTTCCAGGAACCAGGCGCCAAAGGAAGCCCCATCGGTCCAGGCAAGCATCCACCCGTTGGCATGTAAGTTGGGCTGGGAGTGAATTTCAAAATAGCGCAGCCCCTGGGCATAGAAACGGGCCACGTGGGGGCGCAAAGCCGCGGCAAATTCCGCTGCGGTGAGCCTGCGAGCCTGCATGTCGGCTGTCAGACGCGCCAGCAGGAAAATGTTAGGGTTGATTTGCCGCAAGCGGGCGATGGCCTCGTCGGGGGTGTCTTGAGTGATACGCACGGCTTCCAGGCGGGCGTTTTTGACCACGGCAAAATCGGCCTCGTCCAGGCGGCCGTCGGGACGACATGCCGCGCCCACAAGGCCGTGGCCGGGTTCCCAGCCATACTGCGCCTGCCGAATGGCCGCTTCGGTGCCCGGCCACACGAGGAACGGGGTAGGGTCAATGATGTCATAGGGATAGCTGGTCTCGCCGCGGTCGGTCGCGCCATCGTGTTTGAGGGTCAGGTGAAGGTGCGAACCGTAGGAATTGCCGGTGTTATCTGCCTTGCCGATGATTTGCCCGGCTTTGACAAAATCGCCATCGGCCACAAGCGTTTCGTCAAGATGGGCATACACGGTTCGGTAGCCCGCCCGATGGCGCAGGCGCACCTGCCGCCCGTAAGCCCCCACCGGCTGCGGCTCCACGCGGTAGACCACGCCATCGGCCGCGGCGTAAACGTTCGTGCCGGTGGGGGCACGGAAGTCAATGCCTTCGTGACCCGGCAACCCCCACTGGCTGTAGATTTCCGGATGTGCTCCAAAGGGTTGCGTGATGACGGCGTAGTCCGTCGGCCAGAGCAGGCGGAAAGGGCGGGTGGTATCGCCGTAACGGTCAAGGGCGGCAATGCGCTGGGCGAGCACTTTTTCCAGCGCGGCCGGTGTATTTACCTCAATGACATCCAACCGCACACCGGGGTAGTGCTGCACAAACCAGGCGCGGATATCGCCCTGGGCGGGGTAGCCGCCGGGCGGCAGCACAATGGTGATGGTTTGATGAGGCGCCATGTAGCGTCCGGCGTTGTGGGGGTCGGGGGTAATGGTCGTGCCAAAGGTAAGGACGTAGTGACGGGCGGCTTTCACCCAATCCCAAAAATGTTCGCGCGGCACAAGCATAATCTGGCGTTCCTGCATAAAAGCCTCCTGCCGTAACTCTTCAGCCTGCCCGTAACCGGCAATGCAGGGCGGGACGCCGTTCCGCCTACAAGGCCTGCATCCTACCCTACACCCAAAACGCCAAAGCCGCCGCGAAAGAGAAACGCCGAGGCGCAGAGGGGGGCAAAGAGCGCAAGCTGAACAGCGACCTCCTGCGGCTCAAAACATCCCGCGCGCCTTGAGAGACACAAAGCGGTTGTCGGCAATGACGAGGTGGTCCAGCACGGCAATATCAAGCAGGCGTCCGGCTTCCTGCGCCTGGCGGGTGAGAGCAATGTCATCGGGGCTGGGCGCGGGGTCGCCGCTGGGGTGATTGTGCGCCAAAATGAGCGCCACGGCATTCACGCGCACCGCTTCGCGGAAAATTTCTGCGATGCGCACCTGGGCGCTGTTGACCGAGCCGCGCACGACATCGTGCATTTTGAGCACCTGATGGCGGGTATCCAGAAGCAAAGCCCGCAGGTGCTCCTGTTCCAGGCCGCTCATTTCGTAAAGCAGCAGCGCTGCGGCGTCTTCTGGGGAAGCGATGCGGGGGCGCTCGCCGAGGCGGGTCAATTGCAAACGACGGCCGAGTTCCAACGCGGCCTTGATTTGCGCTGCTTTTGCCGGGCCCACGCCGCGCACGGCGCGCAGGTCATCAAAAGAAGCCCGCTGCACGCCCGCCAGGCCGTTAAATTGCTGCAACAAGCGGCGTGCCAGGTCCACCGCGGTTTCACCTTCCCGCCCCACCCGCAAAAGAATGGCCACCAATTCGGCCGTGCTCAGGCTTTGTGCCCCCAGGTGCTCCAACCGCTCTCGCGGCCGCTCGTCTTTTGCCCATTCCCGAATGGTGTACATCGCGTGCTCCTGCTTTTACTTTACCACAAAAAGCCGCCAGCAGGAAATCATTGCCGATTCGTAATTACCTACCCCGAAGCACTGCGGATGGCCCTGTGCCCGTCAATGCTTCCACAGAGAACACAGAGGACACGGAGAATATTTCTCTTTGCCAGCGCTTTTTGGAGTGCGGTGCCTGGGCACCGCTTTGGAAAGCGGCGACTCGTCGCCGCACGCCAAAGAAAAACTGCCGCCAGAGGCGTTTTGCCACCACGTAGGTAATTACGCCGATTCACCATGACCTACCCAACTCGTGGGGATGGCCACTTCGGGCATGGGTTC
This sequence comes from Anaerolineales bacterium, assembly GCA_027019065.1. Lineage (GTDB taxonomy): Bacteria > Chloroflexota > Anaerolineae > Anaerolineales > DRMV01 > DRMV01. Next base: position 17,778 of record JALUXH010000192.1, on the reverse strand, counting down.
ACCCGGTGTGTTCTTTTGGCACCGCCGCGATCCGGGAGGGTCATTACAAAAGCACACCGAATCGTGGTGTGCTGTCAGGCTTCGTCGTCAATGGATTGGACGTAAATTCCCCGCTCTCGGAGCCAGTTCAGGGCGTCATCTACGGTTTCCTCTTTCCCGCCAATTTGCAACTCAATCCATCCGGCTTCGGCCCCTACCTGGGCCCGCAAAATGTTCACCGTGAGGTCAAATCGCTGGATGAGCTGATTGAGCACCGGCACGCGCAGCAGGTCGGGCGGATACACCAGCCGAACAAGCGCCTCTTTCATGGCAGCCTCCTTTGCCTTTGAGCAGTGGCCGTGCTATGCCGATTTTAGCACAAAATCCGGTGCGCCGCTTTCCCGCGCCGCCAGTTGACCGCATCCGGCCTGGATATCAATGCCGCGGCGCAGCCTCACTGTGCAGGGAATGCCCGCGGCGGTCAGCACTTTACAGAAAGCGCGCGCCCGCTGCCGGCTGCTGGCTTCCCCCTGAAAGCCGCGGGTGGGATTAAGGGGAATCAGGTTCACATGGGCCAGCATGCCTTGAAGCAGGGCTGCCAGGCGGCGGGCCTGAGTTTCGGTGTCGTTAACGCCGCGAATGAGCGCCCATTCAAAAGTAACCCTCCGATGAGTGGCTGCCGTGTAAGCGCGTACGGCGGCAAGCAAATCGGCAAGGGGGTATTTTCGGTTGACGGGGATGAGGGAAGAGCGCAGGTCGTCGTCGGCGGCATGAAGGGAAATGGCCAGATTGACCTGCCGTTTTTCTTCGGTAAAGCGGCGGATTTGCGGCACGAGCCCTACGGTGGAAATCGTCATGCGCCGCGCCCCCAACGCAAAGCCTTGAGGGTGGTTGAGGATATCAATGGCGCGCAGGGTAGCCTCGTAGTTGTGGAAAGGTTCACCCATGCCCATGAAAACAATATGGGTAACACGCTCGCCGCGCTGTTTTAACCAGCGGGCGTAATACAGCACCTGGGCAACGATTTCTCCTGCCGTCAGGTTGCGCCGCAGGCCCATCTGACCGGTAGCACAAAAAGCGCAGCCCATGGCGCACCCTGCCTGCGTAGAGATGCACAATGTGCGCCGCCGCACGTAGCGCATCCGCACGGTTTCAATTTGCGCGCCGTCGGGCAGGCGGAAGAGGGTTTTGTGGGTTTCGCCGTCGGCCGAAACCAGCGTGGCGGCCGGTTGAAAGGCTTCAAAGGTGAAATCTTCGGCCAGGGCGGTGCGCAGGCGTTTGGGCAGGGTTGTGAAGGCTTCAGGGGAAGCCCACAAGTGCCGGTACAGGCCTTCCCAGATTTGGCGGGCACGGTACGCCGGCTGGCCGCGGTTTTGGGCCCATGTTTGCAGGGCTTCAAGGCCGAGATCGTAGATGAGTGTGGTCATGGCAGGTGGGCTTTACCGTCAACGACCCGCCTGCCCTGCCAGTGGCGTTCCCGTTCCAGGAAGTCCACAATGGCCGTCAGGTCGGGGGCGATCAAGTCGGGGGCCGGTTCCCAGCGGGCGGCCTGTTCTGCCGAAGTCACGCCGGAAAGCACCAGCGCGGTGCGGCATCCGGCGGCTTGCCCTCCGGCGATGTCGGTTTCCAGGCGGTCGCCTACAACCAGGGTTTCTTCGGGGCGCGTGCCCAGCCGCTCCAGCGCCATCTGGAAGAGCAGCGGGCGGGGCTTGCCCACCACAAGGGCTTGCTGATCGGTTGCTGCCTCTACGGCGGCAATGATAGCCCCCGCGCCGGGGACCAGCCCTTCAGGTGTTGGGAAAGTACGGTCGGGGTTGGTGGCTATGAAAAGTGCGCCCTGGCGGATAAGCAGCGTTGCGGTGCGGATTTGCGCGTAGGTGCATTCACGGTCAAGGGCAATGACGACGGCCTGTGGTGTGTTATCGGGTGCTGGATTTTGCAGCCAGGTTTTCCGCCATTCAGTGGCTATACGAAATCCGGCGGCTTTTAGCGTTTCCCGCAGGCCGCCTTCGCCAAGCACGTACACCCATGCGCCCGCAGCCAGCCGCCCGGCCAGCGCATGCGCCGCAGCCTGCGCCGAATTGAGAATGCGCTCGCCCGAGACTTCCACCCCAAGCCCCCGCAAACGCTCCACATACTGCGTGACCGACCGGGTGGCGTTATTCGTCACAAAAACCGACCGCAGTCCCAATGCTTCCATGCGGGTAAAAAGCGCGGGCAAATTTCCCAGTGGCTGGCTGCCGCGCCAGACCACCCCGTCCATATCCAGAATCAACGCCCGAATCGGCGGCATGGTTCACTCCTGCGCATCTTCGGCCTCGCGGCCTCGGCGCAAAGCCTCTTTGCCAAACAGCCAGGCATGCGCCCAAACAACACCGCGTCGGGAACTCGCCCGACGCGGTCAAGAGCAGACCTTACAATTCGGCCTTGGGCGGAGGTTCCAGCACCTTATCCACCAGGCCGTAATCTGCGGCTTCCTGGGCGCTCATGTAATAATCGCGCTCGGTATCGCGTTCTATGGCGTCCAGCGGCTGGCCGGTGTGGCGCGCCAGAATTTCGTTCAGCCGCTCCCGCAGGCGCAAAATCTCTTTGGCCTGAATTTCAATGTCGGAAGCCTGCCCCTGGGCGCCGCCCAACGGCTGATGCATATGAATCGTGGCATGAGGCAAAGCATACCGCTGGCCCTGCGTGCCTGCAGTGAGCAATACGGTGCCGAAAGAAGCCGTCAGCCCTACGGCCACCGTGCTCACCGGGTTGGTGATCATCTGCATCGTGTCGTAAATCGCCAGCCCGGCATAAATTTGCCCGCCCGGCGAGTTGATGTACATCTGAATGGGCGCTTCGGGGTCTTCCCGGTTGAGGTAAAGTAACTGCGCCACAATCAAATTGGCCACCTGGTCGTTGATGGGCGTGCCCACAAACACAATACGCTCTTTGAGCAGCAGCGAGAAAATATCATAAGCCCGCTCGCCGCGTCCAGAGCTTTCAATGACCATCGGGATAACAGCCCGCGGCTCCATCATGGTTGGCCTCCTTATGCTTCCGGCTCGTCAGGGGAAACCGCTTCGGCGCTTTCGTCCGCGCCGGCCGGTTGTGCTCCGGCATCAGAGGGCGCCTCTGCGGCTTCGGCCTGGGCTTCACCCTCCCCTGCTTCGGAAGACGCCCCGGCCTCAGGCGGCTGCGCCGCGTCGGCCTCTCCGGCCTCATCCCGGGCTTCCAGTTCCCCTTTGGCAAGGGCAATCACGAAAGTTTCCGCCTGTTCCATCAGATCGTCATGGGCTGCTGCCGTCACGAGGTCATGAATAAACGCTTTGTCGCGTCCGAGTTTGCGCGCTTCTTTGCGTTCCATAGATGCAGCCATCCGCACGAGGTAATCACGCGCCGATTGCATCACCCTGTCGGCGTCCACCTCCATCTCTTCTTTGGCAACGATAGCCTCCAGCACCAGGCGGCGGCGCACAAAAGGCTCAACCTCCTGCCGAAGTTCCGCCCTCAGCGTTTCCTCATCGGTGCCGCGCTCTTTGAGATACGCCTCCCACGAAAGGCCGCGTTGCCGGGCTTCCCGCCGGTATTCGTCCAAACGGTCATCCACTTCGGCTTCCACGGCCTGCGGCGGGTATTTGAGCGTGGCCTGCGCCACAATCGCATCCAAAGCATCCATAAGGTAATTCTCATCGTAAGCCGTCTGCTTTTGCTGCACCAGCGACTCCCGCACACCCTTGCGCAGGTCCTCGGCATCCTCGGCGCCCAATTGCCGGGCCAGTTCATCATCAAGCTCGGGCACGCTGCGCGCTTTGACCTCGGTAACCTCCGCCTTCACCACCACCGTTTGGCCGCGCAAAGTTTCATCTTCTTCATCATCCGGGTAGGTGTACGTCAGAGTTTTCTTATCACCGGCCTGAGCGCCCACAAATTCTTCGGGAAACCCCGGATAAGGCCACTCGCCCTCGTGAGGCTCTTCCTCAATCAGCACCGGGTGGTTTTGGTCGGCAAAAAGCGGCTCGCCGTCTTCCCGGCCTTCTTCATAAGCCTCAACATTCACGTAAACGACATCGCCCACTTCTGCCGGCCGGTCCACCGGTTCAAGCACGGCAAACAACTGCCGGTAGGCGTTAAGCGCTTTCTCAACTTCCTCATCGGCAAGTTCGGGCGGCTCATAGGGCAGCCGCACGTTGCGGTAGTCCCCCAAATCCACATCCACGGCCAGCGGCACCAGCAATTTGAACGTCGGTGGGTCATCAGACACAATCTCTTGCAACTCCCCCGGCCCGTAAGGCTCAATGCCGGCTTCTTCCAGCGCTTTGGGGTAATACTCGTCAAGCAGGCGCTCCAGCGCCTCTTCACGGATGGCCGCTTCGCCAACGCGCCGCGCCACGATTTCATAAGGCGCCTTTCCGGGGCGAAAGCCGGGAATTTTCATCCGGCGGGCATATTCGCGCGCCACACGCCGCTTGGCGCGCGCCATTTCCTGGCTGTCCAACACCAGCGTCAGTTCGGCTTGATGGTCTTCACGAAGGGTGGTTGTAACTTTCAAGGCTCTACCTCACAAAAAGAATCCGTGGAATACGCGGCGCAATTATATCACCACACTGCCAGTGGGCATGGTGGGATTCGAACCCACACGCCTTTCGGCAACAGATCCTAAGTCTGTCGCGTCTGCCCGTTCCGCCACATGCCCGCGAGGCCTCATTATACCGCGCTCCCGCCGCACCGCCGCTGGCACACCTCTTGCACCGCTGAAAGCGGCCGTTATCTCACCCCAAGGAGGTCGGAATGCACACCCCCCTCACCCCGCAAGACCTGCGCATGTGGCTCGGCGGGCTGGTGTTCCTGCTGGGCATGGCAACTTTTGTGATGGGCATTTTTGTCCTCGTGGCTCGCGCCATGAACCGCGACATCCAGCGCGTCGCTGCTCACACGGCCCGGCTGGCCCAAAAAGGCATCGTAGAAGACGCCTCAGGCCTGGTTGGGAACGCCTCTGCGCTGGTCAGCGCCCTCACCCGCCTGGTGCAAACCACCGCCGGCGTAGGCATCTTCCTCATCGTCCTCGGCCTGGCCCTGATGTATTTCCCCTACCAGTACATCCTCCCCATCCACTAAAAACCAGAGGTCACTGTTCAGCGCAATCTGCGGTTTCTTTCTGCTGAGGCTGAACAGATACAACCAGAGCCCAGATTCTTCGCGCGGGCGTTGCTGCCCGGCAGCGCAGCCCCCGGCCCGCGAAACACGAGGTTTCCCATGCCCACCCGGCCTTTCCTTTTTGCTCTCCAACAACAACTCCCGCCGGACGCTTTCCCCTGGGTGGTCGCTGCGCTGATGCACGACCCCCTGATATGGGAAGCGCTGCACGGCGGCCTGGGGGAACGCGCGTTGGAAACCCTGGGCGCAGCCCCCACGGCCTGGCACCCGGGCGCCCTGGCGCGGTTGGCCCTGGAACACGCCCCGCAGGACGATGCCGCCTCCGCAAGCCCGCCCCTGCCGCCGCCCACCCTGGCCGATGCCGCCCGGCTGGCGTTAACCCTGCAAGCCTTCCGCCAAGACAATCACGGCTGGGCAGGGCTGGGCGACTTTCTGGAAGGCGAACCTTCGGCCTGGCGTACCCCCTTATCCTGTGCGCTGGCCTGGGCCGACGACGCGCCCGCCCTGCTGGAAGCCATCGCCGCCCTGCCCGGCGGAGCCGCACTGGCCCTGCACGCCCTCCTCAGCCAGCCCGCCCCCCCGGAAATTCAGGCCGTGCGCCTGGCCGAATTCCTGCGGCGGCTGGCTCCGCAGCAGCGCCTTCTCACCGCCTGGGAAGTCCACCACCTCCGCCCCGATCTGGCACGCGCCATCGCATCCCCAATGGCCTCGCAGCCCCTGCCCCCGCCATACGATGCGTGGCAGCGCGCCCTTCACGCCGCGGCCGAAGGGCAAAACGAAGAAGCCCAGGCAGCCCTCGGCCGCACATGGGAAACCCTCCGCCACATCGCCGGCCGGGTCGCCGTTCACCAGGCGCGGCTGGCAGCTTTGCAGGGCGATCTGCCCACTGCGCTGACGGCCTGGGAACAGGCCGCCACCCATTTGCCTTCCGAAGCCGAAATGCTGGCCCGGCACGCCCTGGCGCTCCACCGCCTGCGCCGCACCGACGAAGCCCGCACGCTGCTTCCCGAAACGCCGAGCCACCCCGCGCTGCAAGCCGCAGCGGCGCACCTGTGGCATCACACGCAGCCGGAAACCGCCCGCGCCTGGGCACTCAAAGCCCTGGCCCGTCTCACCGATCTTCCTGACGATCTGCTGCGCACGCTGGCCGAAACCCTCGCCGACCTGGGCGAAACCTCGGCCGCGGCGCAGGCCGCCTTGCGCCTTGCCGCCCTCCGGCCGGAAGACCCCCACGCGCTGGACCTGGCCGCCGACCTCGCACTGCAAGCCCGCCGCCCCGCCGAAGCCGCCGAAACCGCCTTCCTTGCCCACCGGCTCGCCCCAGCCCCCGAACGCCTCCGCCGCCTGGCCCAGGCGCAGGAAGCCGCCGGGCTGCTCACCGAAGCCCTGCAGGCCCGCCGCCAGTTGGCCGACGCCCCCGAAGCCGCCCCCGAAGACCACCTCGCCTTCGCCCGCCTGGCGCTGCGCGCCGACCGGCTCACCGAAGCCCGCCGCGCCGCCGAAACCGTGCTGGCGCACACCCCCGAGCACCCTCAGGCGCTCACCATCGTGGGGGAAGTGCTGGCTAGGGAAGGGCAGTTGGAAGCCGCACGCCGCCACCTGCAAAAGGCCATTGCCCATCACCCCGCCGACGCCCACCCCTATCTCGCGCTGGCCGAAGTGGCCGCCCGCACCGAAGACGACCACGCCGTGCTGGACATCCTGCAAACCGCCGCCCACGCCCTCCCCGAAAACGCCGAAATCCACTATCGGCTGGGGCAGCACCTGCTGCGCCACAACCGGCCGGGGCACGCCCGCCCGGCGCTGGAAACCGCCCACAGCCTTGCCCCCGAGCGCGCCGATATTGCCGCCGCGCTGGCCCAAACCTGCCTCGCCCTCGGCGAACCGGAAACAGCCCGCGACCTGCTGCAGCCTTATCACCGCGACACGCCCGCACCCCAAACCGCCCGCCTGCTGGCCCAGGCGCACCTCGCCGCCAACGACCCGCACGCCGCGGCAGCCCTGCTGGCGCCCTTCTCTCAACAGCCTGAAGCCACACCGCGCGACCTCTACCTCTACGCCCGGGCCCTGCTGGCCGCCCAAACCGACCCCGAACGCGCCGCCCACGCCCTGCAGCAGGCCCTCGCCCGTATGCCGCAAAATGCCGCCGCCGAAGACACCCTCCTGCGCGCCGACATTCTGCTCGCGCTGGCACAGGCGCACCGTCGGCAGCAAAACGACGCCGAAGCCCTGCAAGCCTACCGTCAGGCGCTGCAAAGCCTGCCCGCCGAAGCCCCCCACCGCCAGCAAGCCATTGCCATCGGGCTGGCGGAAACCGCCCTCCGGCTGAACCGGCCGGAAATCGGCCTCGCCGCAGTGGAAGATGCCCTGCAGCACGGCGCCACGCCCCGCCTGCGGCAGTTGCAGGCCGAAGCCTACCGTCGGCTGAACTTCCGCGACCAGGCCATTGACGCCGGCGCCGACGCGTTGCGCCTCGGCCGCCGCGCACCGGAAATCGCCCAATGGTATGCCGAACTGCTGCTGGAACTCGGCGAAGCCGCCCGGGCAGCCGAAATTTTAGAAAACAGCGCCGCCCTCCAACCCGGCGACCCCGAAATCGCCCGGCTGCTGGCCAAAATCTACCACGCCCTGGAACAGCCCCAAAAAGCCCTCGCCGCGCTGCAGCCTTTTCTGCACGACCCCGACCGCACCACACCGGCCTGGTGCGCCGAAGCCGGAAGCCTGCTGGTCGCGCTGGGGCAAACCGAGGCCGCCGTGCGCTGCCTGCAACAGGCCGTCCACACCGAAAACGCTCCCGCCTCCTGGCACCTCGCCCTGGTGCGCGCCTTACAAGAACAAGACGCCTTTGAAGCCTCCACCCAGGCCGCCCTGCATGCCCTTCGGCAAACCCAAAACCGCCGCGCCGAAGAAGCCGAAGCCCGCATCGCCCTGCACCTCGCCATCGCCCAGAACCATCTGGCGCAAGGGCATCCGCAGCGTGCGGCGCAGGCCCTGACGCGCGCCGCCGAAGAATACCCCCGCGCCTTCCCGCTGCTGCGGGCCTCCGTCGGGCTGTGGCGCGCGGTGGGCAGCCTTCCCCAGGCGCTTCAGGCCGCCGAAGAAGCCCTTCTCCTCAAACCGGAAGACCTGCCGCTGCGGCTGGAAGCCCTGGCACTGGCCCGCGCGTTGCTGCAACCCGAACGCGCCCACCGGCTGTTGCAGGCCGCCCCGGCGCCGGCGTCGGCCCACCATTTGGCAGAATGGCTGGCCGCCCAGGCCGAAGACGCGCTGGAAGAAGGGGCGGAAGTTGCAGCCGCCGACGCCATGGCGCAAGGGCTGGAATACGCCCCCGAATCGCCCCATTTGCTGGCGCTGCAAGCCCGCCTGACAGCCCGGCGGGTGGATTCGGACGAAGGCCTCCGGCTGCTTGATGCCGCCGTTGAACACGCCCCCGCCCCCACCGGTGAAGCCCTGCCGCCCGCAGCCGCACTGGCAGCCTGGGCGGCTATCGCCGAGGCTGCCGCCGAACTGGGGCGCTGGCACACCGCCCGTCTTTTTGCCGACCACGTTGCCGCAGGCTGCCCCCACAGTCCGGCAGCGGCCCTGCGGCAGGCGCGGCTGCTCACCTTGCAGGCCGAACAATACCACCGCTGCCGGGCCCTTGAAACCGTAGCCGCCCTGCCCGAAGCGCAAGTTTTGGGCGCGGCCGCCCAAGAGGCATGGCAAAACGCGCTGGAAACCGCAGCCCAAAGGCTGGGGCTGGCTGCCGCCCCCGAAAGTTACCGCCGGCATCCGGCGCTGCACCGCTGGTACGCCCGCGGCATGGCAGCCTTCCAGGGGCAGCTGAGCGCCCTGCTGCTGCAAGAGCCGCCCGCCCCCGCCGACCTCGCCGCGGGGCTGGACGCCCTCCGCCGGCGCAGCATGCCCTTGCGCGGCACACTGCCCGCCTTCCAGAACGACCCGCTGGTGCAGTTTTATTTCGCCCTTCTGCAAGAAAGCCTGCCCGCCGGCGACCTGCACGCTGCTCTGCAAGCCGCCCAAAACGCCCGCCGCGAGCGCCCGCAATGGGCTGCCGCGCATTTTCTGGCGGCGCGGCTGGCCAACCGCCTCGGCGAGCTGACCACCGCGGCCGACGCCATCGCCGCCGCGCTGCGGCTGGCGCCGGAAGAGCCCCGCTGGCACGCCCTGGCCGCTGCCATTCATACCGACCTGCACCACCCGGCCCAGGCGCGCCGCCACCTTCGGGAAGCCGTCCGCCTGGAGCCGGAGCACCTGCCCCACCACCTGGCGCTGGCCGAAGCCGAAATAGCCCGGGGCGAACCGGAAGCCGCCCGCAGCACGCTCACTGCCGCCCTGCGCCACCACCCCGAACACCCCCGCCCCCACTTGCTGCTCGCTCAGGTGCTCTTCCGCCTGGGAAACCTGGACGAGGCCGCCCGGCACGCCGAAATTGCAGCCCGCGCCGACCATCACGCCGCCGAAGCGGCCATGCTGGGCATCCAGATCGCCCTTGCCCGGCAGGCCCCCGAAACCGCCCTTCAGCAGGCGCGCCGCTGGCTGCAAAGCCACCCCTACGACCCTCAGGCGACCCGCTACGCCGCCCACGCCCTGCTGGCGCTGGACGAAGCCGAAGAAGCCCTGCGCCTGGTGGAAGAAACCCTTCCCCACGCCCCCGACGACATGGAACTCAACATCCTGCGCGCCGAACTGCACCGCCGGGTGGGCGGGCCCAAAGCGGCCGTAGAGATCTGGCGCGGGCTTCTGGCTTCCCGCCCAAACGCCCCCGCACTGTGGCTGGGGCTGGCCGAAGCGCTGGGCGCCAGCCGCCAGAGCGACGCCGCCCGCGCGGCCGCCCGAAAAGCCCTGCGCGGCCTTGACGCCCTTTCCCCCGAAGAACGCGTCCGGCTGCACATGCTTTTGGGCAGCCTGGCAAAAGAAGCCGGGCAGTTAGACCAGGCGCTTTACCACTTCAGCGAAGCCGTCCGGCTGGCCCCGGCGCATATGGAAGCCCTGCTCAAACTTGCGCAGGTGCAAAGCGACCGCAGCCAGTATGCCGCCGCACTGCAAACTTTAGAGGCCGCCCAACGCCTCGCCCCCGAAGACAGCCGCCCCTATTACCAGGCGGGCATGATTTACAAAGCCGTCCGCGACTACGAAAACGCCGAAGCCATGTTCCGCAAAGCCCTCAAGTTCGCCCCCACCGACCTCCGCATTCGCCGTCAGTTAGCCGCCGTTTCTGTCATCAACCTGCTTCCCGCCTGAACCGCCCGCCGCGGTTCCCTCACCCCGTTTTCCCGAGGCCTTCCATGAGCAACTTTTCCCACCCGCTGCCCCGTCCTCGCTGGCTTCTTCTGCTGCGCGCCGGCCTCAGCGTGCGCGCCTGGGATTTTGTCCGGCAGGCTGCCGACCGCTATCTGCGCGTGGTGCCCCACGACCTGGAAGTGCGGCGGCTGCAAGCGGAAGCCCTGCTGGGCATGGGCGACCGCGCCGGCGCTTTCCGGCGCGTTTCGGAAATCACCCTTGCCGACCCGGAAGACGCCGCCGCACAGGCGCTGCGGCTGCGCGCCCTGCCCCTCACCGCCGCGCCTGATCTGCGCGCCGAAATTGCAGGAGCCCTGGCCGCTTTAGACGCGCCGCCCGCCGGAACCACCCCGCCCGCCTGGGGTACAGCCCTCCGCCGGACTTACGAAGCCCTGCAGCGCGGCGATCTGGAAGCCGCCCAGGCCGCCCTTTTCCCGGCGCTGCCCGGCAACGGGCATCTGCCCCTGCTTGCCGTGGCGCACCTGCGGCTGGTGTGGGCGCAAGGCGACTGGGCTGCCACCCTGCACCTGGCGCGCACCTATCACCAACGCTGGCCTGAGGTGTTGGCCTTCCGGCTGATTCTGGCGCACCAGCTGGCGGAAAGCGGGCAGGAAACCGAAAGCGTGGCCATGCTGCACGCTGTGGCAGCCGCCGACCCGGGCGGGCAGGTGCTGCGCCGCCTGCTGGGAGGCCAACATCCCTACTGGGCGCTGTGGCCGAAAGCGCCGGCTGCGCTGCTGGAGATGCCTCTTCCGGCGGCCGTGGCCGCTGCCCTGGGGCGCAACCGCCTGCCCGGGGGGAGTGCGGCTTCTTCGCATCCTTCGGGCAGCACGCCGGCCGAGGCTCCGGCCGCCGGCGGGGCTTCCGCAGCACCTGCTCCGGCCGCCGCGCCCCCTCCGCCGGAAAAGCCCGCTTTCGGGCCCGAGGCCGCCCCTCCGAAGGCCTCCGAAGCAGCATCTTCTCCTTCCGGGCACGGGACGCCATCCCCCGCTCCCGCACGCCCTCCTGCCGCGCGTGCCGGGGCCGGAGAGGCTTCTCGCCGCAGCGCCCGCGCCGCCGAGCGCGTGCTCTTCCAGGCTGCCCGCCGCCTCAAAATGACCCACCTTGCCCAGGCGGAAGGGCGCTTTCCGGTGTATGTGATTTTCAGCACCCGCAGCGGGCTGGAAAAGCATTACGGCCGGGATACGGCCAAAATCATTCTGCGCCACATGCGCGCCCTGGCGCAAGCCGTGCAAACCAGGCGCGATTGGGAAGCCGTGGTGCTGCTGGCCGACGATACCGCCTCGGCGCGCGCCCACGGCATTAAGCCGGTAACGCCCGAGGACCCCTGGGCGCTGAAAAAACAGCTGGCGGCGCTGGATGCCGCGTTAGGGCAAAAAGGCAGCATGATCGGCGCGCTGCTCATCGTGGGCGGGCCGGAGGTGGTGCCCTTCCATCACCTGCCCAACCCGCTGGAAGACGAAGACGACATCGTGCCTTCCGACAACCCCTACGGCGCCATTGACGAAAACTACCTTGCCCCGACATGGCCCGTAGGACGGCTGCCCGGCAGCGCCGACGGCGACGCCACCCTGCTGCTCGGCGCACTGCGCCGCATGACCGCCGAGCACCGCGCCCGCCAACAGGCCGTGGCGTGGTATCGCCGCTGGTGGAAAGCCCTGCGCGCCCGGCTGCCTTTGCTGCGCCGCGGCCGCAGGCCCAATCTGGGCTATACGGCAGAAGTGTGGGCCAACGCCGCCCGCGCGGTGCTCAGGGAAATCGGCGCGCCGCGCACCCTGCTGGCTTCCCCCCCGCTGCACACCGAGGCCTTAGGCACCTTGCCGCGGGCCGATCTGGCTTATTTCAACCTGCACGGCATGGCCGACGCCGCCCCCTGGTACGGCCAGCGCGACCCGCTGCATGCCCTGCCAGGCGCCCCCGACTACCCCGTGGCGCTGCGGCCGGAAGACATCCCCCCTCGGGAACATGCCCCGCGCGTGATTTTCTCCGAAGCCTGCTACGGCGCCCACATCCAGGGCAAAACCCCCGGCAGCGCCATGTGCCTGCGCTTTCTCTATGCAGGCAGCCACGCCTTTGTGGGTTCTACCGTCACGGCCTACGGCGCCGTAAGCCCCCCGCTCTCTGCCGCCGACCTGCTGGGGGCGCTTTTCTGGCAGCGCCTCAAAGCCGGCCTTCCCGTCGGAGAAGCCCTGCGGCAGGCCAAATATCTCTACGCCCGCCAAATGCACCGGCGGTTCGGCTTCCTGGACGGCGAAGACCAGAAAACCCTGACGGCATTTGTGCTCTACGGCGACCCGCTATACCGGCCGTTCGCGGGGCCGCGCCTGTGGGGCAAAGGGGTGCTGCGCCCCAAAGCGCCGCTCAAAACGCCGCTGGCCGAAGAACGCGCGGCCGTGGCTGAAACTCTGCCGCCCCGTATGAGCAAACGCATCAAAGCCATGGTGAAAGCGTATCTTCCCGGCAATGAAGGCATTGAGGTGCTGCTGGCCGAGGCCACCATAGAAACCGCAGCCAAAGGCAAGGCAGCAGACAGGCGCGTGGCCCGTAAAGTGGCCGTGGTCAGCAAAAGCGTGGCTGCGGGGGGCATCACGCACCGCCATTTCATGCGGGTGGCGATGGATGCCCGCGGCAAGGTGCTCAAAATCAGCGTCTCCCGCTAAGGCCGGCGGCGCTTTTCTGCCCGGCCCCAACCCGCACCAGCGGGAAGGCCGCCGCCAGCACAAGCGCCAGCAAAGCCAAAGCCGGCCCCACACCAAAAAGGTCGGCCCACCAACCCAACAGCAACGCCATGCCGGAAGCCAAAACCGTGCGCACGACCGATTCCACCGAAAGGCCGGAGGCCATCACGCGGCTTTCAATCTGGTCGCTGATGTAAGCCACGTTCATCGGGCGGCGCAGGTTATGCAAAATGTAGAAACCCAGAAAAGCCGCCACGGCCACAAATTCCCACCCGGTCCAGGTCGTCACCCCGGCAAAGAAAAGCAGCGCCGCCCCGCCGAGGAAAGAAAGGTTGATGGCCCGTTCCAGATTGCGGAAACGCCGGCTGAAGCGGTCGGCATGGCGGGCAGCGTAACTGGTGCCCTGGTAAATCACAAAATACACCCCCCCGATCACCACCGCGCTGCGCTGCTTTCCCGTGTAAGCCAGAAAAACGGGCAGCGCCAGCGCCCATTGTGCAAGGATGGGCTGCAGGTAATCTTTGCTGGCCTTGAACAAAGCCATAAAACTCGCGCTGTTGAGGATGGCTTTCCAGGCGCGGCGGTCGGTCAATGCGCTCTCAAAGGCCGCCAGCGTTTGCCGCGCGTGTTCCCCCACCGCCTTCCAGGCAAGTTGCGAAAGTTCACCATCCAGCTCAGGGGGATAACTCGCCAGATTGATAAAATCCAGCACATAGGGCACCGCCGCCGCCAGGAACATTACCCGATAATTGCCGGTATAAAAAGCCAGCCCGGCCGCAATCAGGGCGTTAATCGCCGAGCCAAACTGGGATGCCGAGCGCGTGTGCCCGTAGTAAGTCACCTTGAGATGCTCCATGTGCTGCTGCTGGAGATATTCCAGAATCAGCGCCTTGTGCGTGCCGGAGCGGAAGGCTTCCCCCACGGCAAACAACACCATAGCCAGTGCGAACCACCAAAACCCCCGCCCGACATAAAAAGCCGCAAACGCCACCAGGTACGCGCCGAAAGCCATCAACATTGCCTTGCGGCGGCCGACGGCGTCGGCAAACACGCCGGTAGGCACTTCCAGCAAATAAGTGGCCGTGTCGCGGATGGCATACAGGGTGCCGATCAGCGTAAAGGTCATCCCGGCATCACGCAGGAACAGAATCAGGAAAGGCTCAAAAAAGCGCAAGTTCTTCAGGAAACCGTAAAGCGCGAAGCGGGGAAACATTCTGTCTCGCCACCAGTTCACACGGCACCTCCGCAAGGGCGGCAAAACCGGCAAAAGGTGGTAGTATTGTACCCGAGTCTCTATTCAGCCTCGGCGAGGAAAGCCGCAGATTGCGCAGTAACAAACCTCAAGAGTAGCTGTTCAGCCCTGGGAGAATCGGCGGCGGAAGTCACGCGAAGGCGCAGAGAGGGCAAAGAACGCAAAGAAAAAATCTGTCTTTTCCGGTAACTGCTCAGCCCTGGCAGAGAATCCACAGATTTCACAGATTGGCACAGAAAACACAGAATGGCTCTTTGCGCCATTTGCCTTCCTTTGCGTCTTTGCGTTAACCTCTTTTTATGCTTCTGGGTGCGCATCGCGGGCAGGATGAACAGTTACCCTCAAGAGAAGGGGCGCGATGGAGAAGAAAACGGGTTTTGCAGCCGAAATCCGCCGCTGGGTGGGGGAAACCGCCTACCGCCGCGGGGCGGCGTATATGCGGGAAGGCAGGGTAAAACATCCGCGGCAACACGGGCGCGTGCTGGAAGCCCTTTGCCAGGGAAGCGCCGTGCTGCCCTATCAGGTGTGGGTGCGTCTGGGGGAAGCGGGGGATATTCTGCGCGCCCGCTGCACGTGTCCGGCAGGCAGCGAGGGGCATTGCAAGCATGTTGCCGCCGTATTGCTGCTCTGGCACACCCGGCCGGAAGCCTTTGCCCCTGCACCACCACTGGCAGCGATGCTTTCCCAATGGGAAAAAGATGACCTCATCAGGCTGATATTGCGCATGGTGGCGCGTTATCCCGACCTGGCCCTGTGGGTGGTGCCGCCCGAAGAAGACGGCTTTCCACCCGCCGCCCCCTGATGCTTACGCCGACGCGAAAGCAGCCCTGCATGGCGACGCAGCCCCCCACCCCGCAGTCAGGGAATGCAACCCGGCGCATGATATAATCCATGCCATGAAAGCCCATTGCCGCATCATGGCCGCCCTGGTGGGGACGGCTTTTCTTTTCCTTGTGTTGCCGCCTTTCGCCGCGGCACATGCAGCCCCCCCCGCGTCCACGGCAACCCCCGCGCCCACGCCCCTGCCTGCACCACACGCCGCAGCGCCGGTGCTGTGCCCACCCGGCGTTTACCCTGGTGCTTATGCCACCGATTGTGCACCGTGGGGGCCTTCGGCATATCTCAGCCGCATGGCGGCATTGGGGTACGCTTATCCTCCCCTGCCCTTTCCCGGCCGGCCGCTCCCCGCCTCGTGGGACAGTCTCCCCGGCAAATGGCATTACGCCCAGGTGCTGCGCGACCGCGGACGGTCGGTGTACCCCAGCCTGAAAGATGCCGCCGAAGGCACCCGCGCACGGCAGCTTCCGCCGGGCTTCGTGTACGTTTCTTACACCCAGGCGGCCTATTACCACAATCGGCTTTTCTACCTGGTAGACCCCCAAGGCTGGTGGATGCGAAAAAACGACCTGTGGGCTGTGGCGCCTTCCAAATTCCGCGGCGTGCTGCTGACCCAAACACCATCGCACCCCTTCGGCTGGGTGCTTCAGCCGCTCAACACCCAACACACGCCGGGGTACGGCACCAAAGACAGCACACGCCACCACCTCTCGCGCTACGAAATGGTGCAGATTTACGATACCCGGGAAGCCAACGGGATAAAATGGTACATGGTTGCCCCGGATGAATGGATTCCACAGCGGCTGGTCGCGCTGGTCTTCCCCCGCAAAAGCCCGCCGGAAGGCGTCAGCGGCAACCGCTGGATTGAAGTCAACCTTTACGAACAGACCCTGGCCGTGTACGACCACGGGCAAATGGTGTTTGCCACGCTGGTTTCCAGCGGCCGTCCGCCCTTCTGGACCAAGCCCGGCGTGTTCCATATCTATCAAAAACTGACCAGCACCCGCATGCGCGGGGCGTTCAGCGCCGACCGTTCCGATTATTACCAGCTGGACGATGTGCCTTGGACAATGTACTACGACGAAAGCCGCGCTCTGCACGGAGCCTACTGGCATGACTATTTCGGCTACCGGACGTCGCACGGCTGTGTCAATTTGACCATTGCCGACGCTCACTGGCTATACGAATGGGCGCATCTCGGCGATACGGTCTATGTGTGGGATCCTTCCGGCAAAACCCCGCTGGAAGGCGGCGGTGGCGGGCCGTAGTTATTTGCGCCGCCCCGTAAAGGTGCGCCGATGCACGGGGGAAAAACCGTGCTGCCTCAGGGCTGCGCGGTGATGCGCGGTGCCATACCCCTTGTGTTGCGCCAGGCCATAATGCGGATAGCGGGCATCCAGCCTCGCCATCCATGCGTCGCGGTGCGTTTTCGCCAGCACTGACGCCGCCGCAATGCTCAACACCTGTTGGTCCCCCCGCACCACCCCCATCTGAGGCAAAGCGCATCCCGGCAGGCGCAGGTAGTCCAGCAACAGGAATTCCGGCCGCGGCCGCAGCCACGCGAGCGCCCGCCAGATTGCCAGGTAAAGGGCCGGCATAATGCCCCAGGCATCAACTTCCGCCGCCGAAGCGTAACCCACCGCCCAGGCCAGTGCGGTTTCCTGCACTTTGCGGGCCCAGAAAGTACGCCTGGCAGGGGTCATCTGCTTGGAATCGCGCACGCCGGCAAGGGCTTCGGCTTCCAGCAATGGAGGCAACACCACCACGCCCGCCGCAACCGGCCCGGCAAGCGCCCCCCGACCGGCCTCGTCGATGCCGGCCACGTAGCGATAGCCGCTTTCCCACAATGCACGTTCCAGGCGCAAATCAGGTTTCGGGCGCGTCATACCACCCCTTCAACGCCCGCCAGCGAATGGTGAGCAAGTCCACGGCCATCTTCAACGAATCGTGTACCAGCCGCACCCGGCTGTCGGGGTCAAAATACCAGGTGACAGGCACTTCCACGATGCGATACCCCCGCCGACGGGCAATGAACAGGATTTCCACATCAAAAGACATGCCCTCCAGCGTCTGCCGTCGGAAAAGGTCGTCGGCCACTGCGCCGCGGAAACATTTGAAGCCACATTGGGTATCGCGGAAGCCGGGCAGCGCCAGCGCCTGCACCATCAGGTTGAAAGCCCGTCCTACAATGTGCCGATAGGCCGGCTCTCCTACACGGCGGGAAGCCGGCAGTTCGCGCGAAGCGATGGCTACATCGGCTCCCGTCAGGCGGGGGGGCAAAAAGCGCGGCAGTTCACCGATGGGCATGGAAAGGTCGGCATCGGCCAAAAAGCGGTAATCGCCTTGCGCTTCCAACATGCCGCGCCGCACGGCCAGCCCTTTGCCCCGACGCGCTTCGTGGAAAACACGCACCACGTCCGGATGGCTTTCCTGAAAACGGCGGGCCAGCGACAGCGTTTCGTCGGTAGAGCCGTTTTCCACAATCACAATTTCGGCACGATAAGGCTGCCCGGCCAGAAAGGCAAGCACTTTCCGCAAGGTGGCGGGCAGCCGCCGGGCTTCGTTGTGAGCAGGGATGACAATAGAGAGAAAAGGGCGCATGGGAGAGGACGG
>JALUXH010000191.1 GCA_027019065.1 Anaerolineales bacterium | reverse complement strand
CCGGATATCGTCTGCACGGCCAAAGGCATTGCCTCTGGCGTGCCGATGGGCGCCATCATCGGGCGCAAGCACATCATGGAAACCTGGCCCCCCGGCGCGCACGGCAACACCTATGGCGGCAACCCGCTGGCTTCCGCCGCCGCCCTCGCCACCATTGACCTGATTGAGCAGGAATACATGCAGAACGCGGCCGAACTGGGCGCGTACGCGCTGGAACGCCTGCAGGAAATGGCCGGGCGGCACCCCCATATCGGCCAGGTGCGCGGCAAGGGCTTGATGATCGGGGTGGACTTCGTGCGTGACCGCGAGAGCCGTGAATACTACCCCGAATTCCGCGACCGCATCATCCACTACACCTTCCGCCTGGGCGCGCTGATGATGGGCTGCGGCAAGAGCACCGTGCGCCTCGCACCGCCGCTTGCCATTACCCGCCCCTTGCTCGACGAAGGCCTGGAAATCTTTGAAGAAGCCATCCGCCTGACCGAAAAGGACTTCGGCTAACCCCGTTCCCTTTCCCGGGCATCAGGGCCTGGGATATGCCGGTGCCCTGATGCCCGAAGGTTCTGATGCCTTGATGCCCGAATTTTGATTTTCTATGCTCCCCGACTTCCGCATCTACCAACGCGATTCGCTGCTGGAAATCACCCGCGCGCTGACCCAGGAATTGGACCTGGACAACCTGCTGGCGCAGATTTTGCGCTTTGCGGTGGAAATGCTGGCCGGGCAGGCGGGATTGATTGCGCTGCGGCTGGAGGAGCGCGGCTGGCAGGTGGCCGCGGCGCACGGCATTCCGGCGGCTTTCCTGAAGCATGTGGAATCGCTGCTGGAAGATGTGCCGCTGCATGACGACGCCGCCCGCCACGAACTCCCCGAAGTGTACCGCCGCCTGGAAGCCCTCACCCGCGCCGCCAGCCTGGGGCTGTTGAGCGGGGTGGGGCTGCCGTTGCTCTTCCACGAGCAGGTCATCGGCGTCATTTTCATCTTTCGCGGCTACGCAGGCGTATTCTCGGCCAACGACCGCCTGCTGCTGCAAAGTTTTGCCGACCAGGCCGCCATCGCCGTCCGCAACGCGCAACTTTACCGGCAGGTCAACCGTGAAAAGCACCGCTTGGATGCCCTGCTGGACGCGGTGGCCGATGGGATGTTCATTTTGACGCCCGACCACACCGTTGAGCGCTGCAACCCGGCCTTTGCGCGGCTCTACGGCGCGCCGCGGGAAGCCATCCGCAGCCGGAAGCACGAGGAAATCATCCGCTGGGAGCATGTGGAA
Source organism: Anaerolineales bacterium (assembly GCA_027019065.1). Taxonomy (GTDB): domain Bacteria; phylum Chloroflexota; class Anaerolineae; order Anaerolineales; family DRMV01; genus DRMV01. Next base: position 305 of record JALUXH010000191.1, on the reverse strand, counting down.
CACGGCCTGCCGCTGGAAGTGGCCGAGGCCGGGGGGTGGCCGCTGACCCCGCGGGCCACCCTCTACGTCCAGGGCGACCTGCTGCGCCCCAACAACTTGCCGCCGCTGCCCGTGGGCATCACCTACGCGCCGGTGGTGGATGCCGAAGGCCGCCTGGTCAACATCATCGCCACCGCGCGCGATATCACCCATTTCCGCGAAGCCGAGGAACTCAAATCCACTTTCATCTCCATCGTCAGCCATGAACTCAAAACGCCCATCGCCCTCATCAAAGGCTATGTCAGCACCTTGCGCCGCGAAGATGT
>JALUXH010000190.1 GCA_027019065.1 Anaerolineales bacterium | reverse complement strand
AATGGAAGAACTGGAGCGGGTGGTGTTCAACTACCTGCCGCGCATTTGCAATCACTGCCTGAACCCGGCCTGCGTGGCCGCCTGCCCTTCGGGCGCCATCTACAAACGCGCAGAAGACGGCGTGGTGCTGGTCAATGAAAACAAGTGCCGTGCCTGGAGGATGTGCGTGGCGGCGTGCCCCTATAAAAAGGTGTATTACAACTGGGCTACCGGCAAGTCGGAAAAGTGTATTCTTTGCCTCCCGCGGCTGGAAACCGGTCAGGCGCCGGCTTGCGCGCATTCCTGTGTAGGACGCATCCGCTACATGGGGGTGCTGCTTTACGATGCCGACCGCATTCCCGATGCCGTCATGGTGCCGGATGAGGAGCTGATTGCTGCCCATCGCGAAGTGATCCTGGACCCCTTTGACCCGGAGGTCATCGCCGCTGCGAAAGCCAACGGCATTTCTGACGACTGGATCGAGGCAGCGCAGAAATCGCCGGCTTACAAGTTCGTCAAAGAGTGGCAAATTGCCTTGCCGCTGCACCCCGAATACCGCACGATGGCCATGATGTATTACGTCCCGCCGCTTTCTCCCGTGGTCAGCGTGGTGGAAGAGCAACTGGTGCGGCTGGACCTCTCATCGGAAGCCCGCGATTTTGAACTTTTCCATCGCCTGGATGCCGCTCGTCTGCCGGTTCAGTATTTGGCAAACCTGTTTAGCGCCGGGCAGGAGGACATTATTCGGGAAATCCTGCGGAAGATGCTGGCCGTGCGTATTCTCAAACGCCGCCAGAGTGTGGATGGCGAAGTGGACGAGGCCACCCTGGCTTTGCTGGAAGAGGCCGGATTGGATCTGGAAACCGCCGAGGCCATTTACCGGCTCACCACGCAGCCGACGATGGAAGACCGCTTTGTTTTGCCGCCGTATCACCGCGAGATGTCTATTGAATCGCTCAACGACCCGCTGGCGCACAAAGGCGAGACCGGCATTGGCTATCTGCAAGTGCCGCGACGAGGTGCGTGATGAACATGTTTGCTTTGTTGGCCGAAGGTTTTCGCTATCCGCGCCCGGGAAGGCGGGAAATGTTGGCGCGCGGGCACGCCGCTTTGCCTCACGGGCCGGTACGCACCGCGGTGGGGCGTTTTCTGCGGGCGGTGGAACCGCTTTCCCTGGCTGCATGGGAAGAACTGTATACGCGCACTTTCGACCTCAACCCGCTGGTCGCGCCCTATTTGGGCTTTCACCGCTGGGGTGAAAGTTATGCCCGGGGTGATTTCATGGCCAAATTGAACGCCCGTTACCGGCAACTCGGCATCCCGACCGATGGCGAATTGCCCGATCACCTCGTGCCGGTCTTTCGGTATCTGGCGGCCGATGAGGCTCCGCTGCCTGAACTGCCGGAAGTGCTGGAGGTGGGGTTGAAGGCCATGCACAGAGCGCTCGCCAAAGCCGATGCCGATAATCCGTACCTGCTTTTGCTGGAAGCAGCCCGTCAGGCGGCGGGGACGCTGGCAAAGCAACCCGCAGGAGGATGAGCATGTTTTGGAATACGCTGCTTTTTGTCATCTTTCCGTACATTGCCCTTACCCTGGCTGTGGCCGTGACGGCTTACCGCTCGTGGGTGCAGCCGTTCACGATTTCCAGCCTTTCGTCGCAGTTGCTGGAGCGGCGCAAGTTGTATTGGGGCAATATCGCTTTTCACTATGGCATTGTGATCGTGCTGACGGGGCATTTGCTGGCCTGGTGGTTCCCCGGCAGCCTGCGGTGGTGGAACGGTGTGCCGGTGCGGCTGTACTTGCTGGAAGTGAGCGGCCTGGCGCTGGGGCTGTGGGCGTTGGCCGGGCTGCTGATTTTGGCCTGGCGCCGCCTGAGTGAGCCGAAGGTGCGCGCCGTGACCACACCGATGGATTTGCTGGTGCTGTTGTTGCTTTTGGTGTCGGTGGTCACCGGCGTGTTGACGGCAATACTTTACCGTTTTGGGTCATTCTGGTTTACCGGCGTGTTTGCACCTTATTTGTGGTCGGTGCTGACGCTGCGCCCCCAGCCGCAATTGCTGAAAGATTTGCCGTGGGTCATTCAACTGCACGCGTTCAATTTCTTCCTGCTGCTGGCGTTTTTCCCCTTTAGCCGCCTGGTGCACATCATTACGGTGCCGGTAGGGTATTTGCTGCGTCCGTGGCAAATTGTGATTGCGATGCGAGGACGGACGGCGCCTTGACCCCTACGGGGCGGCGCTTTCCCAAAATCTTTGAAACGCAAAGGAGAAGAACAATGAGCAAATATCGCTTCCAGGGCAACCCGACGGAAGGGCTTGTGGGTGCAACTTTAGGCTTTTTCATCGGTTTTGCCGCCGTTTCGCTTTTTGGCCCTACGGCCAAAAAGTTCAAAGATGTGATGGACCTGACCCCCGTGATGGTGGGCTTCCTGGTCGCCATGCCTTCGCTTTCGGGCTCGCTGTTGCGGATTCCTTTCTCTGCCTGGGTCGATACCACGGGCGGCCGCAAACCTTTTTTGGTGTTGTTGGGGCTTTCCATTGTGGGGATGTTGGGGCTAACCGGCGTGATTTACCTTTATTACCCCGACCGGCTGAGCGCGAGTCTGTACCCCCTGCTGTTGGTGCTGGGGCTGCTGAGCGGGTGCGGCATTGCCACTTTTTCTGTGGGTATCAGCCAGGTCTCGTACTGGTTCCCGCAGTCGCGGCAGGGTTGGGCGTTGGGCACTTATGCCGGCATCGGTAACATTGCTCCGGGCCTGTTTTCTTTCTTGTTGCCTGTGGCTTTAGCCTCGCTGGGGCTGGGCGGGGCGTATCTCGCGTGGCTGGTTTTCCTGGTGGTGGGCACGGCGTTGTATTACTATTTGGGGCGGAATGCCTGGTACTTCCAGCTGCGGGATCAGGGTGTGCCGCCCGAAGAAGCGCGCACCGAGGCTGCCAGGGCCGGGCAGGAAATCTTTCCGGCCGGAAGCACGAAAGACAGCCTGGTGATCTCGGCGCGGGTGTGGAAAACGTGGGCGTTGACGGCCATCTATTTCACCACGTTTGGCGGGTTCATTGCCCTCACGGCCTGGCTTCCGACTTACTGGCAAACTTTCTTTAAAGTCGGCGCCGTGACGGCGGGCACCCTGACCGCGCTGTATTCCATTTTGACGTCGGTGATTCGTGTGGTGGGCGGTTCGGTGTCTGACCGCCTGGGGGGGGAACGCACGGCGATTCTTTCGCTGCTGACGATGGGGGTTGGCGCAGTGTTGATGATGTTTTCCCACAATTACGGCCTGTCGGTGTTTGCTGAAATTCTGATGGCGTTAGGAATGGGGGTTGGCAACGCTGCGGTGTTCAAACTTGTGCCGCAGGAAGTGCCCGATGCCGTTGGCGGTGCCGCCGGGTGGGTTGGCGGCCTGGGCGCTTTTGGCGGGTTTGCCATTCCCCCGGTGATGGGCGCTTTCGTGCGCGCCCAGGGCGCGCCGGGGTACGCAACCGGCTTCGTTGTTTATGTGGGGTTGGCGCTGATCTCCCTGGTGCTTGCTTACGTGTTGCAACGCAACCACGGTACAGTGACGCCTCAAACGGCATAATTGCCCGATGGACAAGGTCTCTTTCCCCCCTCCTTCGGCCGCGAGGCCGAGGAAGGGGGGCTTGTTTTGGCATCAGGCGTTTGGAAGCCTGGCTTTTGCCTGCCCTGACAGACGGGGTGCTTTCGCAAAACGTAACTTTTCAGCCTGCCCGTGAGGGGTGCGCCGAGGTGCCAGAGGAGCACAGCGACGCAGAGGAAATGTAATTACCTACCCAGATCGCGGCAATGGCAACCCTGGGTATGGGTTCCCACCGCGTTTTTCTTTGGCGCCGCCGCCGCTGCATTGACCCCACCCCCATCCCCTCCCCGCATGCGGGGAGGGGAGCAAGGGGAGGGGTATTGCAAAAGCACAGCGCATCAAGACGCATGGAGGGCACCCCAGCGTAGGCAGTTACGAGGAAATTCAATGCACGCGAAGCATCACGCAAAGGGCACCAAGAGCAATTCTGTGCTCATCTGTACAATTTGTGGTTTCCCCTTGCCGGGGCTGAACATCTGCTGCGAAACAAAGAGGTTTTGGCAATGAAAAAATATCGGTGGGTTGTGCTGGCGCTTGTGCCTGCGTTGCTGACGCTTCTGGCCGCGTTATGGGCCGGCTTGCTGCGTATGGGGTGGCGTTGGCCTGTTGTGCAACGAGGATGGGTGGCGGAACATGGTGTGCTGATGATACCGGTGTTTTTTGGGGGGCTGATTTCGCTGGAACGCGCGGTGGCTTTGCGGCGGCGTTGGGCCTGGCTTGCGCCGCTGTTGCACGGGGCAGCCGGGTTGGTGCTGGTGTTGGGCGGCCGCGCCCTCTGGGCTATTCCTTTGCTGTTGGGGGGCGCGATGATCTTTGTGGCGATGTTTGTAGTGATTGTGCGGCAGCATTGGGCTGCTTACACGGTTTTGATGGCGCTGGCGGTGTCCTTTTTGGCCATCGGAGATGGACTGTGGGGGCTGTTGGGCTGGCCGGTGTATCGCGTGGTGTTCTGGTGGGTGGCTTTTTTGGTGCTGACCATCGCTGCTGAGCGGTTGGAACTGGGGCGGTTGCAGCGGCTTTCCCGCGGCGCACAGGCGGCTTTTTGGGGGGCAACGGCGCTGGTCGTGGTGGGTCTGGCCGCGCCTGCGGCGGGTGTACGGCTGATAGGAGCGGGATTTGTGGCTCTTGCACTCTGGTTGCTGCGCTACGATGTGTCCCGTAAAACCGTGCGGTTGAAGGGGCTGCCGCGCTTCGCCGCGCTGTGTTTGCTTTCCGGCTATATCTGGCTGGCTGTGGGCGGCCTTTGGATGCTGGCCCAGGGCGCACAGGCCGCCGGGCTGGCTTATGATGGCATGTTGCACGCGGTCCTGGTCGGGTTTGTGTTTTCTATGATTTTCGGCCATGCGCCGATTATTTTCCCCTCAATGCTGGGAAGGTTGGCAGTGTTCCACCGGCGTTTGTATGTGCCGCTGTGGGGGCTCCATGCTTCGCTGGCGTTGCGTTTGCTGGGCGATGCCTTCCGGCTGCCCGCGTTGCGCCGCTGGGGCGGCCTGCTTGGCGCTCTCTTTATTGTGTTGTTCCTTGTTTTGATGGCTGTGACTTTTCGCGAAGGTATATCTTGGGGGGAGACCTGAGCCGCCGCGGGCCGCGGTGAGGCGCCTGTTGCCAGGGGAAAACGGCGGAATGGGGCACGCCGATGTTACAATTGGAGCATGAGCAATCGCCGCGAGGCTGATGACTACGCTTCCCGCCGCTACCTCTCGGTGGGTGAGGCGGCGCGGGTGCTGGGTGTGCCGGTGGCTGCGGTGCAGGCGGCCATGCGGGAAGGCATCGTGCCGACGCACCGCGCCGCCAGCGGGCAGCACCGCTTTGACCGCGCCGACCTCCTGCGCCTGGTGCAGGAAGGCCGCTTTCCGGGGCCTGCGGGCGAAGCCGCACCCGCCGTTGAAGTGCTGGAAGCCGAGGGCAGCGGCACCCGCCAGCGCATTTTCGTGGCCGACGCCCGTCACATGCATCACCTCGCCGACGGCAGCGTGCACCTGATGGTCACTTCGCCGCCGTATTTTGATGCCAAAATGTACACCGCCGAGCCGCCGGCGGGCGATTTGGGCGACATCCACGACCTGCAAACCTGGCTCGCGGAAATCGGCAAAGTGTGGGCAGAAGTCTATCGGGTGCTGCAGCCCGGGCGCAAGGCGTTTATCAACCTGATGAACCTGCCGGTGCGCCAGAACGGCACCTTTCGCACCCTCAACCTGGTGGGCAAAACCATTGACCTGTGCGAACGCATCGGCTTCATCTTCAAGCGGGAAATCGTCTGGCACAAGGCCAATTCGGTGCGCGCCCATTTTGGCACTTACCCTTACCCCGGCGGCATCCTGCTCAACTTTGCCCACGAGTTCATCCTGGAATTTGAAAAGCCTGCCCCTAAAGGCTTCCGCAAATACGCCCATGTGAGCCCCGAGCAGCGGGAAGCCTCGCGGCTGGAGAAGGCTTTCTGGCTGGAAATCAAGAAAAGCGATGTCTGGCTGCTGAAACCGGAAGGCAGCGGCAGCCGCCGCAGCCATGTTGCTCCCTTCCCTTACGACCTGCCTGCCCGCCTGATTCGCGCCTATAGTTTCGTGGGTGAAACCGTGCTCGATCCCTTCCTCGGCAGCGGCACGACCCTGCTCGCGGCGCGCGACCTCGGACGCCACGGCGTGGGTTACGAAATCGTGCCTGCCCTTGCCCAACAGGCATGGGAACGGCTGGCGGGCGCGGCGGCTGAGAAAAACGAAACCATGACTCCAGGAGAGCCCCTATGACTTCCACTTCCCCTTTGTTGACGCCCCCCGTGGCGGTGATCGTCGGCGCGTCGTCGGGCATTGGCGCTGCCCTGGCGCACCGCCTTGCTGCCGATGGCTACCGGCTGGCGCTGCTGGCCCGCCGGGAAGATGCCCTCCAGGCTGTGGCCGAGCGTGTGGCTGCGGCGGGAAATGCCGGGCGCCCTCGCGTCTTCCCCCACGATGTCACCGACTACGACGCCATCCCCGGCCTTTTCCAGCGCATCCTGGCCGCGATGGGGCGGGTGGACGTGGTGGTGTACGCCGCAGGCGTGTTGCATCCGGTGGCTGCCGATGAATATGATTTCGCCAAAGACCGTCCGATGCTGGAAACCAATCTGTTGGGTGCAGTGGCCTGGCTGGGGCAGGCGGCGGCCTATTTCCAGACCCAGGGCGAAGGGCACATTGTGGGCATTTCCTCCGTGGCAGGCGACCGTGGGCGCGTGAAAAACCCGGCTTATCAGGCCGGCAAGGCGGGGCTGACCAACTACCTGGAAAGCCTGCGCAACCGCCTCAGCCGCCACGGCGTGCATGTGCTCACCGTCAAGCCCGGCTTTGTGGATACGCCCATGCTGCAGGCCGCGGGCGGCGGCGCGTTTTGGGTGATTTCCCCCGAGCAGGCCGCGGCCGACATTGCTCAAGCGATTCGCAAGCGCAAGCAGGTGATCTACACCCCCGCCCGCTGGCGGTGGGTGATGCTGGCTATCCAGCACACGCCGTCATTTCTTTTCCGGCGCTTGAGCGTGTAGATGGAGAAAGCGGCAGGCAAAGAACAGGCCGGAGAAAATCCTCCGGCCTGTTGTTGCTTGGGAAGGCGTGGGCCTATTGAACGGTGAAAGTGGTGCTCCCGCTGCCGTCGGTGTAGCCGCTCTTGGTGGCCGTCGCGGTCGCCGTGTAGGTGCCCGTGCCGCCGGTGTGGGTGTTGATCTTGTAGGTGAAGACCACCTGGCCGTTGGCGTCGGTGGTGCTGCTGTCGGTGGCGGTCTTGCCGCCGGGTGTGGCGATGGTCAGGTTAACCGTTGCGCCTGTCACGGCTGCACCGGCGTCGTCGGTCACGGTCGCGGTGATGTAAACGGTCTCGCGGTTGGCGTAGGTGCTTTTGTCGGTGGCGATGCTCACGTGCAGCGCCCCATTGTTACCGCCTGTGCCGCCGCCGCCACCACTGTTGCTCAGGTACTGGATGGCGTCATAGGCCTGTACCAATCCGTAACCGTACGATGTGTCGCGCCCGGGCGCGCCGAGATCTTTCGCCGTGGCGTCAAGGGCATTGCGGATGTCGGCATTGGTCAGGCTGGGGAATGCGCTCCAAACCAGGGCTGCCACCGCGGAAACATGCGGGGTTGCCATGGAGGTGCCATCCCAGGCGGCATAGCCGCTGGCAGGCTTGACCACCGTGCTGGTGACGTTGGCTGTGAAGCCCAGTTTGTTGGCGACGAGGTATTGGCCGTCGGCCTGGCTCAGGCTCAGAGCGATAATGTTGGAAGTGTTGCCATCGCCCAAAGTGCCGTAGAAGTTCCCCGGCGCGTTGTTGTAGATGATAGCAGCCGCCCCGCCGCCGTTTTGGACGTTCATCACCTTGTCGTAGAACGAGATGCTGCCGCGTTCGCAAAGCACGACTGCACCGCTCCAACTGCCCACACTGTCGCACAGGCCGCCATCAACCAGCGGGCCGCTTGTGGTGCCGCGCGCGGCGTTGTCTATGTGATTGGCGCTGTAGTCAGTGCCGTCTACCGTGACAGTATTGGTTTCCACCCACGGAATGGTGCTCCACACCCCCACGCCCGGTGCAGCCAGTTCTACCTGGTCATTCTTTTGGGAAAAACTGGCTACTGTGCCGGTATCGTCCACCGCGGCTACAGAAACCACCGAGTCGTAGGAGGCGGGGTAGGAGTAGCTGGTGTCGCCGTTGTTGCCTGCGGCGGCAATGAACAGCACGCCTTGATTGTAAAGGTTGCTGAACGCGCGGGCTTCTTTGCCGTTGGAGCGGCTGCCGCCCAGGCTCATGCTGACGACATTAGCGCCTGCATCGGCGCAGCGGTTGATGGCATCTACCAGGTCGGAAGCCAGCGTCCAGTTGCCGTTGTTGTCAAAGACTTTGACAATGTAGAGATTGACCGCTCCGGGGGTGACGCCGACTACGCCCACGCTGTTGTTGGCGGCGGTAATGGTGCCTGCCACGTGCGTGCCGTGCCCGGCGCCATCCTGATTCCAGGGGTCGCCCACCTGGGAATACCCGCCGAGGATGTTCACGCCCGCGAAGTCTTCGTGGCCGGTGTAAAGCCCCGTATCAATGATGCACACCGTGCGCCCTGCACCGGTGGGAGCGCCGCTATCTACGACGCCGTCGCGGTTAGCATCCCACACATCGCGCGCCTGCACCATGTCTACACCGTAAGGCACAAATTGGCTTGGGCTTGAGGCTGCGGCGGCTACCTGTGCTGCGCTCAATGGGCTGCTGAACAGGTAGCGCGGCACATCGTCTTCTATGGAAACGACGTGGGGGTTGTGCGAAAGCCCTTGCAAGGCGCTGCGGGGTACTGTGACGACAAAGGAGTTCAAGTCGTCAAAGGTGTAGTGGAATTGAGCGCCGTAGCCTTCCAGCGCCTGATGCACGGCGGCTTTGGCGTTGGGCTGAAATTCTACCCATACACGCACGCGTTCGCCGGCTGCGCCGCGGCTGATGTGTGCCCAGCCGACAAACAGCCCCACGGCCAGTAAAACGGCAAGCAGAAAACGGGAAACCTTGCGCATGAAAAGACCTCCTCAAAAATTGGGAAAGGCGGATAGGCAGGGGCAGCGCCCCGTTTAAAGATTTGAAACGAACCTGCAACGGTTTTGTTACGTTTCGGTGAAGACATCGCGCGTCAAGCCGCACGGAGAGCACAACAGCGTAGGCAATACGTTTTGCGCCAATCTGGCGTCGGGAGCAAACTGCGGGAGCGCCTTTGGTATAATTGCCTCAATTCTTCCCCGCGAGGTTTCCTTATGCCCGAAAAGATGACCGGCGCTAAAATCCGCGACGCCTTCCTCAAATTCTTTGAATCCAAGGGGCACACCATCGTGCCTTCCTCTTCGCTTGTGCCCGGCGGCGACCAGACGCTGCTCTTCACCAACGCCGGTATGGT
>JALUXH010000189.1 GCA_027019065.1 Anaerolineales bacterium | reverse complement strand
TCGGGGTTCATGGGTGCCTCCAGTAACATTTTCTTTTGGAGGTTCATCTTACCCCGGTAACATTTTAGATGACAGAACGCGCGCCGCCGAATTGCCGCCCCTCTTTGTGTTATAATCCTCACAACATTGCCGCACGGGGAGCTCGGTGTTGCCGGGCTGAGAGGCAGGCCGCAAGTCTGCGACCCGTAGCACCTGATCCGGGTAATGCCGGCGGAGGGATGGCGAGCACCTTCCACCCTTCGCCGCGCGCGGAGGGTTTTTCTTATGCACGTGCTGATTTGCGCCAACGGCATCGCCGCAGCCACCACCGTTGCTCCCGCAGCCGACCTGGTCATCGCTGCAGACGGCGGGGCGCGCCTGTGCGATGCCCTCCGCACGCGGCCTGATGTGCTCATCGGCGATCTGGATTCCCTCACGCCCGCCGACGTCGCCCGCTGGCAAGACGCGGGCGTCACCGTGCTGCGCTTCCCCACCGACAAGGACCAGACCGACCTGGAACTGGCGCTGCACCTGGCCGTGGAACGCGGTGCGGAGCGCATCACCGTGCTGGGGGCGCTGGGCGGGCGCTGGGACCAGAGCGTGGCCAACCTGCTTCTGCTGGCGCACCCCCGCTGGCGCGACCTGGATGTGGCGCTGGTGGATGGCCCCCAGCGGGCGTTCCTCATTCACCGCCGCGGCGTGGTGGAAGGCAGCCCGGGCGACACGGTTTCGCTGATTGCCGTCGCCGGCGACGCCCGCGGCGTGACCACGACCGGGCTGGCTTACCTCCTCACCGATGGCGTGGTGCCCTTTGGGAGCGCCCTGGGCGTGAGCAACCGCCTGACCGGTCGGCGCGCCGAAATTACCGTGCGGCAGGGGCTGCTGCTGGTGGTCCACATCAGCGGCAAACATCGTTAGCGAGCCGCCCATGCGTGTAAATCACAGAGCTTGATCTCTCCCTACCCCCGCTTCGGCGACGCGGCAGCGCCGCCGAAGCCGCCCCCTTCCCTCCCTTACTAAGGGAGGGAAGGGGGCTGATGAGCCGAGCGCCTGGCCTGAGTGAAGTCGAAGGCCAAGCGAGGCTCATCGGGGGATAGGAGAGATTGGCTAAGAAGCAGAGTTTTGTCGGTCAATCAGCTCTCTGTGTCATCTGTGGCTCCCCACTGGCGCGGCTCGCCCCAACCCTGCTCTTGGAGGTGCACCGATGAAAACCCGTCCTTTCGTGTATGCCCTGCTGACCGGTGCGTTCATGCTGCTGGTGTATTACGGCGCCGCGGTGCTGCGGGCTAAGGCCGAGGGCATCGCCTGGAACACCGCCCACGCGGTGGTACTGACCGTGCTGGGGCTGGCGGCAGGCGCGGCGTGGGGTTCCCGCCCCGCTTTGAGCCGCTGGCGCACGGTGGAAGCCATCCTCGCCGCCAACCTCGCCATTGTGTTCGGCCTGCTCTTCTTAGGCTGGAGCATGGTCTGGGACCTGGCGAAGCCGCTGGAAGCCGCCTTCCCCGGCGCGCGTGATTTGCTCTACGGCTTTTGGTTCATCGCCGCCGTCATTGCCCCCTACATCATCCGCAAGCCGGGCGCGGCCATTGCCACCGAAACCCTGGCTGCCCTCGCCGAATTCCTCGCG
>JALUXH010000188.1 GCA_027019065.1 Anaerolineales bacterium | reverse complement strand
ATGCCCAGCGGCTCGCGCACGCTTTCCTGCTCATCCAGCCGGAAAGCGCGCTGGATGACGTGCACAATTTCGCGTTCGTGGGGCACGGCCAGGGCGCGGGCGGCCTCTACGGCGCGCTGGATGTCTCCGGCATCCACCACCCCGCCGGAAACCCCCACCACGCCGCGGCTGATTTCGCCGGAAACATGCGCCCCCGCCAGGCTCACCAGCGCCGCGGCAATTTCCAGGCCCGACGTGCGGGAAGCCTTTTCCACCGAGCGGGCAATGGCGCGCGAGGCTTCGTTCATATCCACCACCATGCCTTTGCTCAGCCCGCGGGAAGGCTCCAACCCCACCCCGAGAATGCGCATCCGCCCATCGGCTTCGGGCCGCGCCACCAGGGTGCAGATTTTCGTTGTGCCCACATCAATGCCCACCAGCACGGGTTCTTCCACGGTTACGGCTCCATTCGGTAATACGGCGCACGGAACGAGGCCACATCCACCAGCGCCGGATGAATATGCTGCGCCTTCAACCAGCGGGCAATGGCCTCGTAAAGCACCATGCGCTGTTGCATGTGCGTGAGTTTCTGCCCCACAAACACCTGCCAGCCTTCCGGCGCCTGCCAGCCGATGCCGTATCGGGGGCTGAACACCAGCGCCGTGCCCTGCGGCAGGTAGCGGGACAGGGTTTCCAGGGCTTCCACCTGCGCCGGGGAAAGCAACTGCATTTCACCCGGCCGAATATCGGCGGCGGCAGCCGGCAAGGCAGCCGCCTGCACCTGTAGCGCCTGCACCGGCGTTTCGGCCACCGGCGGGGCAAAGGCCAGCCCGCGGGCATCTACCCACCAGGTTTTGCGGCCGGTGTGCCACACCAGCACCGGACGGCGTTCGTGCACCACAACCACCACCCGATTGGGCAGGCCGATATGCACTTCGGCGCGGGCCACGGCCGGCAAGGCCTCTACCTGCTGTGCCAGCAGCGCGGGGTCAAGGGCAAAAATCGGCCGCCCCACCACGCCCAACCGCGCAGCCACCTGCCCGGGGTCCAGGTATTGCAGGCCGCGCACCTGCGGTGCATCTACCCTGAAAACGGGAGCATACCATAAAGCCGCAATCAAGGCAATCAGAAAAAGGCTTAAGCCCAGCGAAAGCCAGCGCCACCCCAAAGCAACGGCAGGCATTGCGGCCACCACTTCGGTGTTGCGGCCGCGGGGCACCCGCACCTGCCGCCGCACCCGCCCCGAAACCGGCACCGAGGCGCCGCTCAATACGCCGTAACGGCTGACCACCACGGGCGCGCCGCCCGCCGCCGGGGCATGGGCCGCCACCGTTTTGGCGCGCCGGCGCTGCGGGCGGGTATTGCCCCGCCTGCGGCGGACGCGCTCGGCTCGTGTCAGGGGGTCTTGCCGTTTGCGAGACATAAGGCTCCCGGGTTCCGATGCTTCAGCGTTCCCGACGGATGCTGTCGCGTTCGCGCTTGCGTTCCTGCGCCAGCGCCACCAGTTCATCCAACAAATCCGAATAAGGCAGGCCGGTGGCTTCCCACAGCTTGGGGTACATGCTGATGTGGGTAAATCCCGGCAGGGTGTTGACCTCGTTGATGTAAAACACGCCGCTCTCCCGCTCCAGCAGGAAATCCACCCGCGCCATGCCGGCGCAGTCAATCGCCCGATAAACCGCGACGGCCAGGTCGCGCACGCGGGCCGTCTGTTCGGCGCTCAGCGGGGCGGGGATGAGCAGTTGCGAGGTATCGTCTTCGTATTTGGCCTCGTAGGAATAAAACTCTTCGCCGGGCACAATTTCGCCGGGCAGGGAAGCCCGCGGCTCGGCGTTGCCCAGCACGGCCACTTCAATTTCACGGGCATCCAGGCCGCGCTCCACCACAATGCGGCGGTCGTAGCGCGCCGCCAGGTGCAGCCCGGCCAGCAGCTCGGCGCGGTGGTGCGCTTTGGTGATGCCCACCGAGGAACCCAAATTGGCAGGCTTGACAAACAGGGGGTAAGGCGCCACGGCTTCGCAGCGGTCGGCGGCGGCTTCAGCATCGGCTTCCACCTCCCGGCGGGAAAGCAGCACATATTCCGCCAGCGGCAGGCCGTGGGCGCGCATCACATCCTTGAAAATGCCCTTGTCCATGCCCACCGCCGAGCCCACCACCCCGGCGCCGACATAAGCCACATCGGCCATCTCCAGCAGCCCCTGCAGCGTGCCGTCTTCGCCAAAAGTGCCGTGCAGCACCGGGAAGACCGCGTCCACGGGAGCATAGGGCTTCAGAGATTCACCCTCCCATTGCCACAGCCCGCGGCGGGAAGGGTCGGGCAAGAGCGTCACCGGCGTCAGGCCCTCCAGGCGCCCCGCGGCAAAGGCTTCCAGGGCATTGGGGGAAGCCAGCCAGCGGCCATCTTTGGCAATGCCTACCGGAATCACCTCATACCGCTCGCGTTTGAGCGCCGCGAGCACGGAGCGCGCCGACATCAGCGAAACCTCATGCTCGCCCGAGCGGCCGCCAAAGAGCACCACAAGATGAATTTTCTTCCTCATGCAGCACCTTCCTCGGAAATGCGCGGCAACGGCTCATCGGAAGGCCATGCCTGCGGCCCGAAAAGCGCCGCCAGAGCCTCCGGCGGCCAGTCGCCTACCGGCCGAATTTCCGGTTCCAGCCACACGCCGAATTTGCGCGCCACCGTGGTGCGAGCCAGATACATCAGCGCCCAAATTTCCTGTGCTTTGGCGCTGCCATGGTTGACGAAGAAATTGGCATGCAGGGTGCTGATTTCCGCATCGCCTACGGTGGTGCCTTTGAGGCCGGCCGCGTCAATGAGGCGTCCGGCGTAATCATCGGGGGGGTTCTTGAACATGGAGCCCATGCTCGCGCCGGGGGGCTGGGTGCGTTCCCGTTGGGCCTTGTAGGTTTGCAGGCGTTCCTGAATGACCTCCGGCGGTTCGCGGCGCAGGCGAAAAGTGGCGCTCAGCACCACGGCATCGCTGCCGGCTTCCTTGAGGGCGCTTTCACGGTAAGCAAAAGCCAGCGCCTCGGCAGGGTAAAAGCGCCGTCCCCGTTCCCGATGCAAGATTTCAGCCATTTCCAGCACGGCAGCCACCTCGCCACCGTGCGCCCCGGCATTGCCGACCACCGCACCGCCCACCGTGCCGGGGATGCCAGCCGCCCATTCCAGGCCCGCCAGCCCCAGCGCCGCCGCCCGCCGCGCCAGGCTGCCAAAATTGACGCCCGATTCAGCCCACACGGCAGGCGGTTCGGCAGATGCCACAAAAGCCGCCTTCCGGGAGCGGTTGAGCACCACCACGCCGCGCACACCCTCATCGGCCACGAGCACGTTAGAGCCGCCGCCCAACACCCAAAACGGCACCTCCCAGGCCCACAGCCGCCGCGCCACCAGCGCCAGTTCACGCGCGCTGCGGACCGTGATGAGCACATCGGCGGGGCCGCCCACGCGCGCCGAGGTGTAGGGTGCGAGCAACGCCTTCCGCTGAACACGGTCGCCAAAAAACCGTTGCAAGCGCTCGTACAAAGCGAGGTCGGTCATCGTTGCTGCCATCCTTCCAGCGCCCGGCGGGTGAGGGCGGGGGCGTCGCCGGCCGAAAGCACCACCACCACGGCGGGGGGCTGCACCCGGCTGCACAGCACCTCGGCTGCCGCGGCCGGCGTGGGGGCGAAAACCACCCGCGGGTGCTGCACCGCAGCCGCCACGCGGCGGGGGTCAAAACCGGCAGGCGGCGCTTCGCGGGCGGCAAACACATCGGTTACCACCACGGCATCGGCATCGCCAAACGCTGCGGCAAACTGCGGCAAAAGGGTCAGCGTGCGGCTGTAGGTGTGCGGCTGCCATACAGCCCACACGGTGCGGCCGGGAAAACGCTCCCGCGCCGCGGCCAGCGTGGCGCGGATTTCGGTGGGGTGATGAGCATAATCATCCACAAAAACCACGCCGCCCGCCTCACCGACCACTTCAAAGCGCCGTCCGGTGCTGCGGAAATCGGCCAGAGCCGCCGTTGCAGCGGCAACCTCCATCCCCAAACGATGCGCCACCGCGAGCACGGCGAGGGCGTTTTGGGCATTGTGCCGCCCCGGCACCGCCAACGAAACCGGCACCGGCGCGCCTTCCGGCGGCAGAAAAGTAAAATCGTAGCCGCCGCGGGCATTGGCGTGGACGCCGGAAGCCCGGTAATCAGCGTCTTCGGCTTGCAAGCCGTAAGTCCACGCCGTGCCGTGATGCCCGGCCGCCAGGCGGCGGCTGCCCGGATGGTCGGCGCAGGCCATCAGGAAGCCGTCTTCCCGCAGCTGGCGGGCAAATTGCTGAAACGCCCCAAAAAACGCCTCGGCTGTGGGGAACATATCGGGGTGATCGTGTTCAATGTTGGTCACCACGGCCGCATAAGGCGTCAGGCCGAGGAACATGTAATCGTACTCATCGGCTTCAATCACGAAAAGGTCGCCGCTTCCGGCGTGAGCGTTGGTCGCGAGATTGCGGGCTTCAGAGCCAATGATGAAGGTGGGGTCGTGCCCCAAGGCGGTGAGCACCCAGGCCAGCATGGCCGTGGTGGTGGTTTTTCCGTGAGAGCCGGCCACGGCCAGGACGCGATAACCGGCCGTCAGGCGGGGCAAAAACTCGCGCCGCTTGAGGACGGGCACTCCGGCGGTACGGGCGGCGCGCACATCGGCATCGTCGTCGGGCACCGCCGAGGAACGCACCACCAGGGCCGCGCGTCGGGCGGCTTCCGGCGCGTGGCCAATCGTCACGGCCACGCCCAGCCGCTCCAGCATGGCGGTGCGCGGCGAAGCCTGCCGGTCCGAGCCGCTGACTTCCCAGCCCCGCTCGGCCAGCACCCGGGCGATGGCCGACAGCCCCGTGCCGCCAATGCCCACAAAATGCACCCGCACCCTTTGGTTTCGGCTCATATCATCACCACAATCATAAACACAAACAGCAGCGCACTCACAATATAGATGCCCGGCACGCCCAGAAAAGTATTGGGAAGGTAGGTCAAAACCGTCTGGCTCAACGTATCGCTTGCCGGCGGCGGCGCGATGATGTGCGGCCAGGGGTACCCGGCCACATCCAGGTAATGCCACAACATCCCGATAATGAGATAACCGTTCAAAGCACCAAGCACCGTGCCCAAAAAGACGCTTGCGAGGCCGCTGAGGTTCTGTTTGGCGCTGCGGAAGCGCGGGGTCTGATAACCGAAAAATACCATCAGGCCGAAAACGGCCGCCCGCGAGAGGAAATAAACTTTCGGCGCGAAGTTATTAAAGGCCGGGAGATATTTTTCGGTCAGCGTAATGACCAACACGCCCACCACCGCCCCTACCGTGGCAAGGAATTCCTTGTACCAGCCCCGCAGCAGGCCGCTCAAGGCAAACAGGCCCATGCTCAAAAAGAGGAAAGTAGCCAGCGTCATCATCGGGGCGCCTCCTCGCCTGCAAGTTCCAGCAGCAGGGCGGCAATGCGGCGGGCGGCATCGGGGCGGGCCAAAGTGCGCATGGCCGCGGCCATTGCGGCGCGGGCGGCGGCATCGGCCATGAGTTCCCGCACCAGCGGCACAAGGCGCCCGGCAAGCCGCTCGTCGGGCAAAATGCGGGCCGCGCCGCGGTCGGCAAGGTAAGCGGCGTTGACCCGCTGGTACCGCCACGCATAAGGGTAAGGCACCAGCACGGCCGGAAGGCCAAACTGCGGGAACTCGCCCAGCACCGAGGCTCCGGCTCGGGAAACCACCAGGTCGGCCGCCGCCAGGGCTGCGCCCATGTCATCGTGGAGGTAAGGGAAAGCCAGATAACGCCGTCGCAGGCCTTCGGGCAGCGTCTGGCGGGCCGCGGCCACCGCCTCCCAATCCAGGCGGCCGGTCAGGTGCACAATGTGCATTTGCGGCAGCAGGGCCTCCAGCCCGGCAAGCAGTGCGCGGTTGATGGAGCGCGCCCCTTTGCTGCCGCCAAACACCAGCAACACCGGCGCGTCGGCGGGAAGGCCAAAATGCTCCCGCGCCGCGGGCCGCGACCAGCGCAGCAGGTCGGCGCGCACAGGGTAGCCCGTAACCACCAGGCTGCGCCGGGCGGAGAAGAAAGCTTTGGCTTCCGGCGCGGTCAGGGCAATGCGGTCGGCGAGGCGCGCCAGTGTTTTGAGCGCCAGGCCGGGCTCAATATCGGGCACGTAGAGCACGGTGGGAATGCGCCTGCCGGCAAGCCCCACCGGCACGGCCACATAGCCGCCGGTGAAGAAAAGCACATCGGGGCGGAACTCGCGCAGCACACGGCGGGCTTCCCGATAACCGCGCAGCAGTTGCCAGGCATTGCCCGGCAGCCGCCGCAAGCCCACGCCATGCACACCGGCCGCGGGCACGGCGCGAAACGGCACGCCGGCCCGCTGCACCAGCCCGGCTTCCATGCCGCCCCGGCCGCCCACCCAAAGCACCGCTTCGGCGCTATCGCCCAGTGCCTGAAGCACCGACAGCGCGGGATACACGCCGCCGCCGGTCCCTCCGGCGCAAATCAACAACCGCACCGGTATCGCTCCTCGCGCGCAAATGTTCGCGGGCCGTCGCCCGCCCTACGCTCAAAATCAGCCCAACCGCCATCAGGGCGCTTGTCAGGCTGGAACCGCCGTAACTGATGAACGGCAGCGCATTGCCCGCCAGCGGCAGGATGTTCAGCATCATGCTCATATTGCCAAAGGCTTCCAGCCCCAGCCAGAGCGAAAGCCCCGAGGCCAGCAGCCGCCCATAAGTATCGGGCGCCTCCAGGGCAATGCGCATCCCGCGCCAGACCATCACGGCAAACAACACCACCATAAAAGTGCTGCCGACCACGCCGTATTCCTCGGCCACCACGGCAAAAACACTGTCGCTGTGCGGCAAAGGCAGGCCGCTGACCTTGACCTGAGACTGCCCCGGCCCCACGCCAAACCAGCCCCCGCGCGCCGCAGCCGAAATTGCCAGCCGGATCTGGTCGGAGGCATGGGCGGGGTCTTGCAGGCCGACGAGGTATTCCTGCAAGCGGTGCACCCCGCGGGGGTACACCAGCAATACCAGCGCCCCGCCCAGCAGCGCCGCCCCGCCCACCAACATCAGCTGCCGCCAGCCGCCGCCTGCGAGGAAGAACATCAACATGCCGATGACCACAATGGTGATCGCGGCGCTCAGGTCGGGTTCCAGCAACACCAGCCCGCCGGTAACACCGAGCAGAAAGCCAAGCGGGTAAATGCCGTATTCCCGCCTGGTCAACTGCCCTTCGCGGCGCGCCAGCCACACCGCCAGATAAAACACCGTGGCCACTTTGGCCAGTTCCGAAGGCTGCACCGAGCCGCCGCTCAAAAACCGTCCTGTGCCGCCGCCGATGTGTTTGAGCGCCAGGGCAATGATCAAGGCACCCCACACACCAAACAGCGCCAGCGGGGCCAGCCGCTGCCAGCGCCGGTAGTCCACTGCGGCCAAAAAGGTCATCAACCCCAGCCCCAGGAACACAAACAGGGTCTGGCGGCGCACCAGGCGCATGATATCTACACTGCCATTGGGCTGGCGGCGGCCAAAGAACCACTGAAAGGCCGGGCTGGTGGAATACACCATCAGCAGCCCCCACAGCAGCAGCAAAACGACCGCGAGAACCAGCCAGCCATCGGTGCCCTGAAGCCACACCGGCTGCCACGTGCCGGTGCGGCGCTTTACAGTGCGTTGACCCATGCTCTGAACCTCTCTCCGCGCTCGGCAAAATCCCGAAACGCGTCAAAACTGGTGCCGCCGGGCGAAAGCAGCACCACATCGCCCGGGCGGGCAACGCGATGAGCCAGCCGCACCGCCTCTTCCAGCCCCTCGGCGCGCAGCACCTGCTCCGGCAGCGGGCCCTCGGCCTGCGCCAGGGCCTCCAGGATGAGGTCGGCGGCTTCGCCGAAGGCCACCAGCACGCGCACCCGCTGCCGCACCAGCCGCGCCCAGGCATCCCAGGGCAATTTTTTATCGCGCCCGCCGGCCAAAAGCACCAGCGGCTCACCAAAGGAACGCATGGCGGCGATGGTCCGCTCGGGGGCTGTGGCGATGGAATCGTTGTACCACGCCACGCCGTCCAGCACCCGCACCAGTTCCAGGCGGTGGGGCACGCCGTGGAAGCCTTCCACGCCGAGGCGCATGTGTGCGTCTTCCAGCCCCAGCGCCGCTGCGACTGCCGCGGCTGCAAGCACATTGAGCACATTGTGCCTGCCGCGCAGGCCAATGGCTTCGCGGCCGAAAAGCGGGCGCAGGCTGCCGCCTTCCCGCAGTGTCAGCATGGCACCGTCCAAGAAGACGCCATCTACGCCTTCAGGCGGCGGGGCAAAGCCAAAAACCAGCAGCCGCCCCCGAACCTGCGGCCGCAGCCCCCAGGCTCCGGCGTCTTCCCACCCCAGCACGGCAACATCATCCGGCTTCTGGAAGGCCACCAGGCGGGCTTTGGCGGCGGTGTAGGCTTCCACCGTGCCGTGGCGGTCAAGGTGATTGGGGGTAATGTTGAGCACGGCGGCCACCTGCGGTGCGGTGTGCATCTGCTCCAGTTGGAAACTGGAAAGTTCCATGACGGCAAGGTCATCGGCCGTCATTTCATCGGCGTCGGCGATGAGGGGGTTGCCGATGTTGCCGCCGACCCACACGGTGCGCCAGCGTTTGGGGAAGGCCGCAGCGGCCCGGCGCAGGCCCTCATCTAATTGGCTATACGAAGCGCCGCGCACCCGCTCCGCTGCTGCCCCGGCCATGCGCCCCACCAGTGTGGTGGTGGTGGTTTTGCCCGCCGAGCCGGTGATGCCCACCACCCGGCACGGCGCCACCTCCATAAAAATTTGCGCCTCGTTGCTCAGCGGGATGCCGCGGCGCACAGCCTCTTGAACCAAAGGCAGTTCCGGCGGCACGCCGCCCGAAAGGCACACCAGATCCACCCCCTCCAGGGCTTCCGGCGGATGACCGCCTGTAACCCAGCGCACGGGCAGGTCGGCCAAATGCTCGCGGGCGGCCGTCAGCGCCGACAGGGGGCGGCGGTCGTTGAGCACCACCTCCGCGCCGTGGCGCGTCAGGTAGCGGGTCAGCGCCGTGCCCTGCCGCCCCGCGCCAACGATGAGTACTTTCCGACCTTCCCAGATCCTCACACTTCTTCCTCCGTCCCACATGTCTGTTCCATTGCCGTCAACGCCTCGGTAAACCTGCCTGCCCCCTCAGGGCACAACCGGACAACTTGTTCCCAATTCTCGGCTAAAGCAGGAGCAAATACTTCCCGATACAAGCGCGTTGTTTTCTGCTCCATAGCATGCCGCATCGCATTATCGTGCATGTTTCTCACAACTCGCGCACAGGAAAAGCACTCCATCTCCGGTCTCCGGTTCTGGCAGGCAGTCTGCGAGGCACAAATCCACGTCTCCAAACACATTACAGGGATGACAGAGTGAACCCCAAGCGGCCAAGAATCACGGTGAGACCATGCCAACAACCTGCGTTCGGCCTGCTGCCACTGCTGCGCCGCATTCTGACTACACTGGTGGCCGGCAATATCCGCGTCAGCGTGAATAAAC
>JALUXH010000187.1 GCA_027019065.1 Anaerolineales bacterium | reverse complement strand
GTAATTACCTACCCAAATCGTAGCGCTGGCAATGCAGGGCGTGTTTTCACACCGCGTTTTCCTTTGGCACCGCTGCCGCTGCGTTGACCCCACCCCCGTCCCCTCCCCGCATGCGGGGAGGGGAGCCAGGGGAGGGGTATGGCAAAAGCACCGCGCATCAAGACGCATGGAGAGCACAACAGCGCCGGCGGTTACAATGTTTTTGCCTGTTCGGGATGGGATGGTTCATTTTCCCAGAAAATTACCTGAACACTTTTTGCATGCACCAAAAGCCGGTCATATTCCCGCTCTCGCCCTCACCTATCCCCCCGAGCCTTGCTTCGCGGCGGCTCAGCCCCCTTTCCTCTCCCAGTGGGAGAGGAAAGGGGGCGCGCAGCGGGGGTAAGGTGAGGGCGCTCCATGGCAGTAGAGCAGAGTGTTTACTCATTTTTGAACCATCCCTTCAGGATTCGCAACGATGCACTCCGGCCTTTTCCCCGGCGCAACCCCCATAAAAATAACCCCGGCGAAATTTGCCGGGGCAACAGTGTGGGCGCGAAGGGACTTGAACCCCTGACCTCATCAATGTGAGTGATGCGCTCTAACCAACTGAGCTACGCGCCCGTGCGCCCTGATTATAGCAGAGGCTCAAAGGGTTGGCAAGGGTTTCATCGGGCGTGCATTTGCCTGTTGGATCTGTTCAGCCCAGGCAAGGAGAAACCACAGATTGCGCAGATTCCGCAGAAAATCATCCACAGATTCCACAGATTCGCACCGATTGCAACCCCAGAAAGCACAGAAGCGTCGTAATTACCTACGTGGTGGCAAAACGCCTCTGGCGGCAGTTTTTCTTTGGCGTGCGGCGACGAGTCGCCGCTTTCCAGTGCCCAGGCACCGCCCTCCGAAAAGCGCTTGCAAAGGGAAATATTCTCCGTGTCCTCTGTGTTCTCTGGGTGAGCATGTACAGGCACAGGGCTTCGGGGCAGGTAATTACGAAGCGTCGCAGAAAACGAAGTTGACTTTGCGTCTTTGTTCCCTTTGCGCTTGGCGTTACGCCGGTGTAACCTTTGGGTCTCGTGTGTGCCTTGGCGTTTTCATCGCAGGTGGGCTGAACAGTGACTGCCTGTTTTGCTCTTGGCTTTCACACCGCTTTCGGCTACAATGGGGCTATGGCGTGGGATTTGATCGGGCACGCGTGGGCTGAAGAATTGCTGAAGGGGCACATTCGCCGCGGGGCGGTGCGGCACGCGTATCTCATCACCGGCCCGCGCGGCATTGGCCGCCGCACCCTTGCCCTGCGCTTTGCCCAGGCGCTCACCTGCGAGCAGCCCCCGGCCCCCGGCGAGGCCTGCGGGGTGTGTCGTAACTGCCGCCAGATTGCCCGCCAGCAGCACCCCGACCTGCACATCGTGCGGCGGGCAGAAGACACGCGCGTCATCAAGGTGGAACAAATTCGGGCGCTGGAACGCCTGCTGGCGCTGACGCCGCGGGCCGCGCCTTACCGTATTGCGTTGCTGCTCGATTTCGAGGAAGCCCACCCCAGCGCCGCCAACGCCCTGCTGAAGACGCTGGAAGAGCCGCCGCCCCATGTGGTGCTGCTGCTCACGGCGGAAAGCGCTGAAGCCCTGCTGCCCACGGTGGTCTCGCGCTGCGAAGTGCTGCGGCTGCGCCCGCTTCCCCCTGCCGCCCTTGCTGAGGCCCTTCAACGGCGCAAAGGCATCCCCTCCCAGGAAGCCGATTTTCTGGCGCATCTCTCTTCGGGTCGGCCGGGCTATGCCCTGCGGCTGCACGAAGACCCGGCATTGCTGGAAAGCCGCGCCGAGGCGCTGGAAAACCTGCTGGCGCTGCTGCCCGCCGACCGCATCCGCCGGTTTGCCTTTGCCGACGAAGCCAGCAAAGACCGCACAGCCCTGCTTTCCCTCCTGGCGGTGTGGCTTTCCTTCTGGCGGGATGTGCTCATGGTGGCTTCCGGCGCGCCCTCGGCGCTGACCAATGTGGACTACCGCCCCCGACTGGAAGCCCTGGCCGCCGCCATCGCCCCTGAGCAGGCCCTCACCGTGGTGCAGGCCCTCCTGCAGGCCGCGGACGACGTGGAGCACTACGTCAACACCCGCCTGGTGGCCGAAAACCTGATGCTCACCTTCCCCCTCATTCCTCATTCCTCATTCCTCATTCCTAATCCCTAATCCCTAATTCCTGATTTCTCCCCTCCTCACAGGCCTCCCCATGTTCTTTGACGCTTCCCTCCCCCCGCTCCCTCTGCGCGATGTTCCCTCGGTGGCCGAAGCCGCCGAGGCGCTGGGCTTTGCTGCTATTTGGACGACCGAGACGCAGCACAACCCCTTCCTCCCCCACCCGTTGATTGCCGAACACACCCGCCGCCTGCAGATGGGCACCGCAGTGGCCATCGCTTTTGCCCGCAGCCCGGCCGACCTGGCCTACACTGCCTGGGATCTTTCAGCAGCCTCCGGCGGGCGCTTCCTCCTCGGCTTAGGCACCCAGGTCAGGGCGCACATCACCCGCCGTTTTGGAATGCCCTGGCCCGACTCGGTGGTCGGCAAACTGCGGGAAGAAATCAGCGCCATCCGCGCCTTCTGGCACGCCTGGCAGCACGGCGAAAAACTCAACTTCCGCGGCGAATACTACAAACTGACGCTGATGTCGCCTTTCTTCAACCCGGGCCCGATAGAGCACCCTGACATTCCCATTTACATCGCGGGCGTCAACACCGGCCTGGCGCGGCTGGCGGGCGAAGCCGCCGACGGCTTCCTGGTGCATCCTTTCCACACCGTGCGCTATCTGCGGGAAATCCTGCTGCCCGCCATTGACGAAGGTGCGGCAAAGGCCGCCCGCCCCCGCCCGAAAGTTCAACTTACGGCTTTCGTGGTCACGGACGAGTACGAGGAAAGTTTCGTGCGCTCGCAGATTGCGTTCTACGCGAGCACGCCTTCTTACCGGCGGGTGATGCGGCTGCACGGCTGGGAAGATGTGGCCGAGCGCCTCTCTGCCCTGGCTGCCCGCGGCAAGTGGGAAGACATGCCCGCCCTGATTTCCGACGAGATGCTGCACACCTTCGCGGTGGTGGCTTCCCCCGCCGACCTGCCCGCTGCCCTGGAAGCCCGCTACCGCGGCCTGGCCGACCGTTTGAGCCTCTACACTCCCTTCGTCCCCGGCCAGAAAGATGACCTCTGGCGGCATCTCACCCGCCACTTCAATGCCGCGGCCTGAGCCGCCGGTGCGCTCCGACAATTTCCCAATCCCTCAACCCCTCAATTGCCACTTTCAATCCCATGTCCCTTTCCCAATCCATCCCCGGCCCCGACGACATCACCCGCACCACCCTGCCCAACGGCATCACCGTGCTGGCGCGCCCCAACTTCCAGAGCCGGTCGGTGGTGCTGAGCGGCTTCCTGCAAGCGGGCGCCCTGCACGACCCCGATGAGAAACTCGGCCTGGCGCGCTTCACTTCCGGAATGCTGCTGCGCGGCACCGAGCATTACACCTTTGACGGCCTTTACGACCTGCTGGAAGCCAACGGCGCGCGCCTGGCCTTCAGCGGCCACACCCACACCACGGGCTTCAGCGGCAAGGCGCTGGCCGAAGACCTGCCCCTGCTGCTGCGCCTGCTGGACGAGGCTCTGCGCCGCCCCGCCTTCCCGCCCGACGAGATGGAAAAACTGCGCGCCCAGTGGCTGACTTCCCTGGCGCTACGGGCGCAGAACACCGCCGAGATGGCCGAACTGGCCTTCGACCGCCTGGTGTACGGCGAACACCCCTACGCCCGCCCCGAGGAGGGCTACCCGGAAACCATCCAGGCCCTCACCCGCGACGATGTGCTTGCTTTCCACCAAAAGCACTACGGCCCGCGCGGCATGGTGATTGCGGTGGTAGGGGCGGTTTCCCCCGAAGCCGCGGTGGAAGCCGTGGCCGCGGCCCTGGGCGAATGGCAGAACCCCGCCCAGCCTGCCCCACCCCAACTGCCGCCCCTGCGCCCGCTGGAAAAGACGGCGCGTGCCAATGTGCCCATCCCCGGCAAGAGCCAGTGCGATGTGGTGGTGGGGGCGGCAGGCCCGGCGCGTGCCGATGCCGACTACCTGCCCGCGATGGTCGGCAACACGATTTTGGGGCGCTTTGGCCTCATGGGGCGCATCGGCGACGCCGTGCGCGAACAGGCCGGGCTGGCCTACTACGCCTACTCCGAACTGCACGGCGGCTATGGCCCCGGGCCCTGGGAAGTCAACGCCGGGGTGGCGCCGCAAAATGTGGAACGGGCGGTGGAACTGATTTTGGCCGAAATCCGTCGCTTTGTGAGCGAACCGGTGACGGCGGAAGAACTCGCCGACGCTCAGGCGGGCATCGTGGGGGGACTGCCGCTGAGTTTTGAAAGCAACCAGGGCGTGGCGGGCGCGCTGCTGACCATGGAGCGCTACGGTCTGGGGCTGGACTACTACCGCCGCTTTGCCGACCTGGTGCATGCCGTGACGCCGGAAGCCATCCTGGAAGCCGCCCGGCGCTATCTTGATCCCGACCGCCTGGCCGTGGCAGTGGCGGGGGAAATCTCTGCCCCCTGAACGAAAGAACCACAGATTTCACAGAAAATTCGCGCCGTCTGTGGCTTTAACGCTAAGGCGCAAAGAAGGCAAAGGGCGCAAAGAGCGTTTCCATGTCTTCTGCGCTAATCTGTGAAATCTGGTAATTACCTACGTGGAGGTAAAACGCCTCTGGCGGCAGCTTTTCTTTGGAGTGCGGCGACGAGTCGCCGCTTTCCAAAGCGGTGCCCAGGCACCGCACTCCAAAAAGCGCTTGCAAAGGGAAATATTCTCCGTGTCCTCTGTGTTCTCTGTGGAAGCATTGACGGGCACAGGGCCATCCGCAGTGCTTCGGGGTAGGTAATTACGAAATCTGTGGTTTCTCCCTGCCAGGGCTGAGCAGTTAAGCGAGAGCAAAGGCCATCATGAGCGAAACTCACGAAGTGCAGTTGACCACCTGGGCTTACGGCGGCGAGGCGATGGGGCGGCTGGGAGACGGGCGGGCGGTGTTCGTGCCCTTCGCCCTCCCTGGCGAGCGGGTGCGCCTCCGCCTGACGGAAGACAAGCCCCGCTACGCCCGCGGCGAGGTGACGGCGCTGCTGGAAGCCGCCCCCGACCGCGTGACGCCCCGCTGCCCCCTCTACGGGCGCTGCGGCGGCTGCCATTACCAGCATGTCGCCTATACCGCCCAATTGACCGCCAGGCGCGCCATCGTGCGCGACCAACTCGTTCGCATTGGCAAATTCGCCGACCCCGCCGTCGCCCCTACCGTGCCTTCGCCGCAGGTGTGGGGCTATCGCAACCACATCCAACTGCACCTTTCGCCGCAGGGGGAACTCGGCTTCCGCGCCGCCCGCTCGGCAGCGGTGGTGCCCGCGGAAGACTGCCTGTTGGCCGCCCGGCCCCTGCGCGACCTCATCCCGCGGCTGGCGCTGGAGCCCGAAAGCGGGGTGGAACGCGTCCACCTGCGGGTAGGGGCCGGTGACGAGGTGCTGCTCTGGCTGCGGGGGCGCACGCCCACCCCGCCCGCCTTTGGGGTGGATTTTCCGCTGTCGGCGGTGTACACCAACCCCGAAGGAGAAGCCTTCGTGCTCGCGGGGCGCGGCTTCCTGCCGATGACGGTGAAGGGGCGAACCTTCCGGGTTTCGGCAGCGTCGTTTTTCCAGGTCAACCTGCCGGTGGCCGAAGCCATCGTGGACTACCTTCTGGAACACCTGCCGCTGACGCCCCGCACCCGCCTGCTGGAACTTTACAGCGGCGTGGGGCTGTTCAGCGCCTTCCTGGCCCCGAAGGTGGGGGAACTCGTGGCGGTGGAGGCTTCCCCCGACGCCTGCTACGATTTCGGGGTCAACCTGGACGCCTATGACCACGTCAGCCTCTATGAAGCCCCGGCGGCGATGGCGCTGGAACACCTCGCGGCGCAGGGCTTCCGGCCGGATGTGGCCGTGCTCGACCCGCCCCGCAGCGGCCTCAGCCGCCCCGCGCTGGACGGCTTGATGGCGTTGGCGCCCACGACGATTGCGTATGTTTCCTGCGACCCGGCCACTTTGGCGCGCGATGGCCGCCGGATGGCCCGCCACGGCTACCGCCTGGCGCACATCACGCCTTTTGACATGTTCCCGCAGACCTACCACATTGAAACCGTCAGCCTGTGGGAAGCGCGCGGCGCAAAAACGTGACAAATGCCCAAAAAAGGGGTGCTATTTATCGCTGGACAACGCTCAAGGCGCTTTTTATAATGACAAACGGTGGCATAGGCTATGCTGCCGTTTTTTATTCGCCGCCTTCCAGGAGCGGATATGCTGCGCTGGGCCTTTTTGCATGGCATCGTGTTTGGGCTGCCGCTGGTAGTGTTGACGGCGTTGTGCGTCTCATCCAGCAGCAAGCTGGGGAAAGTGCGTCCCTGGCTGCACGACCACCGGTCGGCGTTGGGGCGGTGGCGGTGGGCAGGGATGCTGTTTTTTGCCTGGATAACGCCGTTGAGCGGGCTGATGGTGATGTATGCCCGTCCGGCCGCGTGGACGGCGGGGCATACCGGCTGGCGCAGCCTGGGGCTGCCGTGGATGGCTTCCTGGGGGATGATGGTGCCGATTGCCGCCACGGCCTGTGTGTATCTGGCCCGCCGCGCCCGCCGCAGGGCGCTGACGCCCGCGTGGCACCGCCGCGGCGTGTGGGTTTTGATGGCCGTGGTCTTGGGCAATACGCTGCTGGCTGCGTTGTTGGGCAGCATGACTGCTCAGGGCATTTTCTATCACTAACTATGGTGAGGGATAGATGGCGCTGCCCTTGCATCAGGAAGAGTTTATGGACGGGCTGGAAGCCGCAGCGCTGGTTGCCGCCGGGGTAGGCGTTTTGGCGCTGGGGCTGGTCACGCCGGTGGGGGCATGGCTGCTTGCCGCCGGGCGGATTCCCTGCGAGCGGGCCCGCCCTGTGCTGACCGCCGTGGCTTTGCTGCTCTGGGGGGGCACGTGGCTGTTGTTGCGCTGGCGCTGGCGGGGGCGCGCCCAACGTGCCCGCCGCGTGGTCATGGTGATGGGCCTGCTGATGTTGCTCGGGCTGGTGGCCGGTTCGCCCTTGTGGGCGGGATTGGGGCAAGGAGTCATGCTGCCATAGCCTGCCTGGATAAGGCGCAGGGGGCCTGGAAGCACGAAAAGGATATTGGAAACGCCCCGCGGCCAGATAAAATGCCGGCCCTCCGCATCTCCACTTCTTTGCCCCGAGCAGGCCGATCTTGAGCAAAAGCAGGCAATGGCCGGGCGGGACGCCGTCTGGCCCGGCACGATTTTGGCGCGCCTGGGGCCTGTACCCATTTGCGCAAAGCCGCGAAATCTGGTAAATTATGGCCGGGGCCGCCCGGCCGTTGATGCCGGTGGGGGCGGTCTTGTTTCTCCCGGGGCCGAAGGATGGCTTGTTTGCCTGTGCCGGTCGGAAGCGAGGATGCCATGAGCCGCGAAATTCCCCATATTGTCGTCAGCCGTTTGCCGATTTACCTGCGGGCGCTGGAGCATGCCCTCGGGGAAGGCCTGACGTGCATTTCTTCGCAAGAGCTGAGCGAGCGCCTGGGCGTTTCTGCTGCCCAAATTCGCAAAGACCTTTCCATGTTCGGCGAATACGGCAAGCAGGGGCGCGGCTACCCCGTTGCATCTTTGGCCGAAGCCTTGCGCCGCCATCTGCACGTGGACAAAGTGTGGGATGTAGTGCTGGTGGGGGTGGGCGATCTGGGGCACGCGCTGGTGCGTTACAAGGGCTTTGCCGAGCGCGGTTTCCGGATTGCTATGGCTTTCGACAAAGACCCGGCCAAAATCGGTACCCGCGTCGGCGGTATGCTCGTGGAAGACAGCCGTACGCTCGCCCGGCGGGTCCAGGAAGCCGGCATTCAAATCGGCATGATTGCCACCCCGGCCGCCACAGCCCAGGAAGTCGCCAATATCCTTGTGTTTGCAGGCGTGAGAGCGATTCTCAACTATGCCCCCATTCACCTGACGTTGCCCGAAGACGTGCGGGTGGAATACCTGGACCCTGTCATCCCCTTGCAGCGCATGACCTACTACCTGGGATAAAAAACTTTCAGGGCAACCAACTGGTATCTTTCAGCCCTGGCAAGAAGGAACCGCGGATTTCGCAGATTCCGCGTAATTACCTGCCCCGAAGCACTGCGGATGGCCCTGTGCCCGTCAATGCTTCCACAGAGAACACAAAGGGCACGGAGGGCACCCACACGCTTTCCTTACTTTGCAGGCGCTTTTTGGCGTGCGGTGCCTCGTCGCCGCACGCCAAAGAAAAACTGCCGCCAGAGGCGTTTTGCCACCACGTAGGTTACGTTTTCTGCGACGCTTCCGTGCTTTCTGGGGTTGCAATCGGTGCGAATCTGTGGCATCTGTGGATGATTTTCTGCGAAATCTGCGTCATCTGTGGTTTCTCCTTACCGAGGCTGAACAGATGCTTTTCAGCGTAGCCGTTCAGCCCGGGAGGAAAACCTCAGAGATTTCGCGTGGGCGCTTTGGCGACAGCCTGGCGACCCCGGCGGCCTGTTTTTGCGCTTCTGCGCGCTTATCGCAGGCGGGCTGAATCACTGCTGTTCAGGCAGGGGGTCAACGCCTCACCTTGTGGGAACGCGGGGCAAAGATTCAACACACAAGGCTTGTCAAGCCGTGGCGCGGCTTCTGGAATTTCCCCGGCTTGCCTTGTCCCCGGTGCGAGGTGGGCGCGTTTGACGCCCCGCGAGGTTACAAGTATAATTCTCTTACTTTTGCGCTCGGGGCAGGTCTTGCCGCGGGCAAAACGCTATCCCTCAGGGAGCCGTCATGGCACTCAAAGGAAATTTGCGTGATTTTTCAATCACGCAATTGCTTAATCTCGTCAACCTTGCCCGTAAAACGGGGATGTTGCACATTCGCGGCGCAGAGGCCAAAGCAGAAATTTATTTTCGGGAAGGCAAACTGGCCTACGCCGCCATGAGCCAGCAGCCCAACGACCTGGCCTCGGTGCTTTACCGTGAGAAAAAACTCAGCGCAGGGCAATACAAAGCCATTCGGGCGCGCAAAGAGCCCATGAACGATAAAGCCCTCGGGTTACTGCTTGTCAACGCCGGGTACCTTTCCCAGGAAGATATTTTGCAATGCCTGCAAACGGCCTATGTGGGCGTCGTCAAACGGCTGTTTGCGTGGGCAGAGGGCTACTTTGAATTTGACGGCAACGCGCCTCCCCCCTCGGGGCGCATTCTCGTGCGGGTGGACCTGGAAAATCTCATCATTGAAGGCGCCCGCCAGTTGCGGGAATGGGAACAACTCCAGAACGAAATTCCCGACCTGGATATGGCCCTCAAGTTCACCGACCGTCCCGACACCAACCTGCGCAAGCTCAGCCTGAGCGTGGAAGAGTGGCGGGTCGTTTCATTCATCAACCCCAAAAACACCATCCGCCAGATTGCCCGCGCCACCAAAATGAACGACCTGGAAATTCGGCGCATTGTTTACGGCCTGCTCCAGGCAGGGCTGGTGGAACTGGTGCGGC
>JALUXH010000186.1 GCA_027019065.1 Anaerolineales bacterium | reverse complement strand
AAGGGGCGCACCGTTTCGGCCGTCACAAAGGCTTCAGGATCGGCATCCCCGACCAGCGCCAGCACGGCCGGAACTTCCCGCTGGGCCACACCGCAGTTGATGAGTTCCACCGCGCCATCCTTGCCCGCGGCGGGCACTTCGGTAAACGCAAAGCCGGCTTCTCGCAAGCGAGCGGCAATCGCCGCCCCGCGCCGCGGGCTGATGATACGCAAGTGCACATACCCCAACGCGAGTTTGCGTTCCAGCGTGATGCCCACCACGCCGCCGCTGGCATACCCCAGAGCGTACCCTGCTACCACCAGCGGATGCGTTACCCCGGCCACCACCCACGTCAACGCCAGCACAAACAAAAAAGCCTGCGCAAACGCCGCCGCCCACGCCCAGAGTTTGTGGCCGCGCATCACCAGCAGCGTGCGGAGGGTATCCAGCGTAATGCCCGCCAGCCGCATGACAAAAATCAACCCTGCAGCCACCAGGGGCGAGGTCGTCGGCATCATCGCGGGAACCCACCTTTCGGCGCGCACACGCGGAAAAACATCAGATTTCCTCGCCTTTGGCCTTCCTGCGGGCAATCTGGCGGCGGGCACGGGCAATCAGCCAATCCATCACCTTGTACGTGCCGCAGCCTAACAAGTGGCTTGCCTTCCACATCCACTTGGGATCGCTGCCCGGCAAAATGGCATACTTGCCCCGTTTCACCCCGCCGATAATTTCAGCAGCCACCTGCTCTGCCGTCAGCAGCCCGCCGGTTTCGGCCAGAATTTTGGTTTCCGGCGGCTTGAGGGGCATTTCATAGTGCAACTGGGGCGTGTCGGTATCGGGCGGGAAGACCACATGCACCGCCACGCCTTCCGCTTTCAACTCGGCCCGCAGCGTATCGGAAAAGCCCCACACCGCGAACTTAGACGGGCTGTAGGCCGAATAGCCAAACACGCCGAGAAAACCGGCGACCGAAGAAAGGTTCACGATATGCCCGCTGTGCCGCGCCATCATCGGCTTCACAAACGCCTTGCAGACATGCACCGTGCCGTAATAGTTAATCTCCATCAGTTCATGGAACACTTCCACGGGCAATTCCCAGAAATAGCCCGGGCGGGTCACGCCGGCAGAGTTGACCACCCAATCGGGCGTCCCCACCTCTTCCAGCACCTGGGCGGCCATGGCTTCCACCGCGGCGGCATCGGCCACATCGCACGGGAAGGCCCGATGGCCTGCCCCCTCCAACCCGGCCAACGCGGCTTCCAGTTTTTCCCGGCGGCGCGCCACCAGCACCACACGGGCGCCTTCCGCCGCCGCCTGCCGGGCCAGCGCCAGCCCAATGCCGCTGGACCCCCCGGTGACCAGCACCAACTTGCCTTTTAACGACATTTTCATCGCTCACCTCGCTACGCCTCGCGGCGCGAATGGAGTACAATAAAAGCATCCGGACGGTTATTCTATCACTCCTCAGGAGCCACCACCATGCGCTGGAAAATCCTCCTTACCGACGGGCTGAAAGCCGAAGGGCAGGCCATTTTGAGCCAGGCAGCCGAAGTGGACGACCGCAACGGCATTGACGCCGAAGCATTGTTGGAAATCATCGGGCATTACGACGCGGTCATCGTGCGCAGCCGCACCAAAATCACCGCCGAGGTGCTGGAAGCCGCCCCCAACCTGAAAGTGGTGGGGCGCGCCGGCGTGGGTGTGGACAACATTGACCTGGAAGCCGCCAAAGCCCGCGGCGTCACCGTGGTCAACGCGCCGCAGGCCTCCACCCAGGCGGTGGCCGAACTGGCGTTGGGGATGATGCTTGCCCTGGCGCGTCGGCTCGCCGAGGCCGATGCCAGCATGAAACGGGGCGAATGGCGCAAAAAACAGCTGACCGGCACCGAACTGCACGGCAAAACCCTGGGCGTGGTCGGCATGGGGCGCATCGGCAGCCGCGTGGGGGCGTTGGCCAAAGCCATCGGGATGCGCGTGGTCGGCTACGACCCGCTCATTCCGGCCGAAGAAATCGCCCGCCGCGGCGCCGAACCCCTTGCCGAACTGGACGAACTTTACGCGCAGGCCGATGTCATCACCCTGCATGTGCCTCTCACCCCCCAAACGCGCGGCATGGTCAACGCCGCAGCCTTCGCCAAAATGAAAGCCGGCGCATTCATCATCTGCGCCGCCCGCGGCGGCGTCATTGACGAAGCCGCTCTCTATGAAGCCCTGGAAAGCGGCCACCTCGGCGGCGCAGGGCTGGATGTTTACGCCACCGAACCGCCGGGCGCTTCGCCGCTGGTTTCCCACCCGCGGGTGATTGCCACCCCCCACATCGGCGCGCAAACGCGAGAAGCCCAGGTGCGCGTGGCGGCAGACATTGCCACCGAAGTGCTGGCCGCGCTCAAGGGCGAAGCCCTCCGCTGGAAAGTCGTGTAGCCCGTCATGAACGCGCACATCCTGTTAGGCCCGCTGGTCGGCGGGCTGAGCCATAGCAGCGTCAACCTCTGGGCCCGTGCCGACGGGCCGGGCATGTTACACGCCTGGGTCGGCCGGGAAGCCGACCTCCGCGACGCCCGCCACGTCGGCGCAGCCCTGTTAGTAGCCGCCTCGGGCTTCGCCGGGCGGGTGCACGTCCGCCACCTGGAGCCCGACACCACCTACCATTACACCCTGACCCTTGACGAAAAACCGCCCGCACCCGAAAACGCCCCCTACCCCGCCTTCACCACCGCACCGCCGCCCGGCGAAATGGCCGACTTCACCTTCGCTTTCGGCTCGTGCTTCATGCCCGGCCTGCTGAACGACGGCGAAATTTTCCGCCGCCTGGATGCCATGCGCCCCGAAATGGGCATCCGCTTCCTGCTGATGCTCGGCGACCAGATCTACGCCGACGCGTGGTGGAAAAACGGCATCGGCAAAGTGGCCCTCACCGAAGACGACTACCGCGCCGTGTACCTGCACACCTGGGGGCACCCGGCCTGGCGGCAGGCGCTGCAAAACCTGCCCGTGTTCATGACCCTGGACGACCACGAAGTGGACGATGACTGGGCCTGGACCTCCGCGGAGCGCTACGAAGGGCGCATTCCCCGCTGGCACGTGCTGGAGCGCTGGCTGCGGCGCCTGCCGCCGGAAGCCCGCCGCCTCAGCCACCGCCGCATCCAGGCTGCCCTGCAAACCTACTGGGAACACCAAGTCATGCACGCCCCGCCCCTGCTGCACCCGCCGGAAGGCATCAGGCACGACCGGCCGCTCATCCTGCCCGCCGACGACGGCCACTTTGCCTACACCTTCACCTTCGGCCCGGCCGCTTTCTTCGTCATGGACACGCGCACCCAGCGCGTCCACGGCCGACGGATGCTCAACCGCGCCCAGTGGGAAGCCCTGGAAACCTGGCTCCTGGAAGTCAAAGACGCTTTCCCGGTCAAATTTATCGTTTCATCGGTCGCAGTTCTCTTTGAATTATGGGGCGACTACACCCGCGACCGCTGGAACGGCTACCCCGACGAGCGCCGCCGCCTGCTGCACCTGCTGACCGCCAACCATAGCGAGCACACCTACTTCCTCACCGGCGACCTCCACAGCGCCTACGCGGTGGAAGCCACCCTGCAGCCCGAAGGCAATCCTCCCCTCAAAGTGTGGGAATTCTGCGCTTCGCCCTTTGAGCAAATGACCAACAAACTGGCGCTCATTGCCGCCCGCAAAATCCACACGTACCCCATCACCGAGCACAAAGTCCACTTCCGGCTGCCCCGGCCCAATGTCGGCATCGTAAAAGTGCGCTTCAACGGCCAACAGCCCCATGTCCGCTTTGAAATTTACGACGACCTGCCCGGCGGCCCGCGCCACGCCGTAGACGCCTCCTGACGCCGCCCCCTGGCCTGAACATTGCACCGCCCCCGATGACAGCCCCCAGAGCCATCCTTTCCCCCCGCATCGGTGGGGCTCATCCCCCCATGCAGTTTGAGGGCAGACAGCCCTTCTTGAAAACGCCTTTGTTGGCGTGCGGTGCCCCGCCGCCGCCTTCCAAAAGAAAACAGGCCGAAAAAGGCGCATGAATCCAAAAGCATCGGAGGCACACCCTCGCAGGCAATCACGGAAAAACACCGCTTGACGAAAACCGCAGGTGCGTGTAACCTAAAGACAACACCACCCTCCAAGCCCCTTGGGGAGCAAATTATGGACATTCTGGAACTGGTCGACCGCCTGGAAGAACTTTTCAACGAAAGCCGCGCCGTGCCTTTCACCCACAACGTCATCGTGGATGAAGACCGCATGTTAGACATCATTGACCAGATGCGGATCACCATCCCCGACGAAGTGCGCAAAGCGCGGCAACTGCTCAACCAGAAAGAACGGGTGCTGGCGCAAGCCAAAGAAGAAGCCCAACGCACCATTCAACTGGCACAAGAACGCCGTGAGCAAATGATTCAGCGCGACGCCATTGTGCAGGAA
Organism: Anaerolineales bacterium; assembly: GCA_027019065.1. Lineage (GTDB taxonomy): Bacteria > Chloroflexota > Anaerolineae > Anaerolineales > DRMV01 > DRMV01. Next base: position 2,149 of record JALUXH010000186.1, on the reverse strand, counting down.
GCCGAAGCGCGCGCCAAAGAAATCCTGGCCCAGGCTCGGGAAGACGCCGAAGCCATCCGCCGCGAAGCCGACGACTACGCCCTGCAAAAACTGCAGGAACTGGAACTCGCGCTGGCGCGCATGACAGCCGAAGTGCAAAACGGCATCCAGGCCCTGCAGCAAACCCAGGCCGCGGCGGAGCCGCCCCCTGATGCCCCTTCGCCGGACGCCTGACACCCAGGCCGTTGTGGTATAATGTGCGCCGCTGCTCGCCCCCATAGCTCAGTGGATAGAGCGTCGGCCTCCGGAGCCGAAGACCCGCGTTCGAGTCGCGGTGGGGGCATCTTCCACAGCCCAGGCGATGGTCTGGGCTGTGGGCATTTATTCCGGAGCACCCCATGACCACTTATACCGCTTACACCGCCATCGCAGGCTGGGGCTTCCTCGGCGTCACGGTGACGCCGGCGGGCCTGAGCGCCGTGCTGTGGGAAAGCGCCGAAGCACAACACCCTGCCGGGCCGGCCGGCGCTGCAGATACCCCCACGGCGCAGGCGCTGCGCTGTGCGGCTTCCCAGTGGCTGGCCCACCTGCGGGAATACTTCGCCGGCAAGCGGCAGGCCTTCCCTCTGGAAATCGCGTGGAACACGCTGCCCCCTTTTCAGCGGGTAGTGCTGCAGGCCACGGCTGCCATCCCCTACGGCGAAACGCGCACCTACGGGCAAATTGCCGCCGCCATCGGCAGGCCCGGCGCAGCCCGCGCCGCGGGGCGCGCCCTGGCTTCCAACCCCATGCCCATTGTCATCCCCTGCCACCGCGTGGTGAGCGCCGACGGCCGCCTGCACGGTTACAGCGGGCCGGGCGGCATCACGACCAAAGCCCGCCTGCTGGCGCTGGAAAGCGCCGGCCCCGCCCTCACCCCATAATTCGCAGGCCGGGATGACATCCCGACTCGCCCTCTACTGCTCTGTCATGCCCCTCCGCATTCGCCTGACCTACGCCAAAACCGACGCCATGCGCTACACCGGCCATCTGGACGTCCAGCGCACGTTAGAGCGCACCTTCCGCCGCGCCGGGCTGCCGCTGCTGCACAGCCAGGGCTACCACCCGCGCCCCAAAATGCACCTCGCCTCGGCGCTGCCCCTGGGCTGCACCGGCGAGCACGAACTGGCCGATTTCTGGCTGACCGAACCGCTGCCCCCCGACGCCGTGGAAGAGGCGCTGCGCCGCGCCGCCCCGCCGGGCATCCGCATCCTGGCGGTGGAAACCGTGCCGCCCGACGAACCGCCTCTGCCCAATCAGGTCCTGGCGAGCGAATACCGCGTCACCCTGCTTGAAGAGATCCCCGACCTGGAAGCCCGCGTGCGCGCCCTGCTGGCAGCCGAAACCCTGCCGCGGGAACGCCGCGGCAAGCCTTACGACCTGCGGCCGCTCATTGAAGCCCTGGAAATCTTGCCGCCCGACGAAGAAGGGCATGCCCGCCTGCAGATGCGCCTCAGCGCCCGCGAAGGCGCCACCGGCCGTCCCGACGAAGTGCTCGCCGCCCTCGGCATTCCCCTCGGCGACGCCCGCATCCATCGCACGCGGCAGATTTTGCAGGGGGCATGATACAATTTTTCAGCGCACCGACCCATTACCCGAAAGCCTGCCTTGCCTTCATCTGTGTTGCAGCCGTAGGGCGGGAGGTCATCTCACCTTGCCTGCCCCCCAAGTCCCTCTCCGAGGCCCGGCATGTTCCCCATCAAAGACACCGTCCGTTCGCGCTCGTTCCCGCTGATGAACTGGCTGCTCATTGCGGCCAATTTCCTGGTCTTCCTTCACGAAGACCATCTGAGCCGCCATGCGCTGGCCCATTTCATCGGCACCTATGGGATGATTCCTGCCCGCGTGTGGCTGCATCCGGCCATCGCCTGGCCCACGCTGTTCACCAGCATGTTCCTCCACGGCGGCTGGTTCCACTTGCTCAGCAATATGTGGGTACTGTTCATCTTCGGCGACAACGTAGAAGACCGCATGGGGTCGCTCCGCTACCTGATGTTTTACCTGCTGAGCGGCCTGGCTGCGGGCCTCACGCAGGCTGCCATTCTGCCCACCAGCCACGTGCCCACGGTGGGGGCCAGCGGGGCAATTGCGGGGGTGTTGGGGGCTTACATGCTCTTCTTCCCCCGCGGGC
>JALUXH010000185.1 GCA_027019065.1 Anaerolineales bacterium | reverse complement strand
TGCCGGTTTTCTTCTTCATCACTTTTCTGGAAATCCCCGCCTGGATCTTCATCGGCATCTGGTTCCTCACCCAGTTGTATTCCGGCTGGATGGCGTTGTTGCCGTACAGCGCCCATACGATGGGCGGCATTGCCTGGTGGGCGCATATTGGCGGCTTCACGTTTGGCCTGTTCTTCGCCCGACTCTTCGCACACAAACCCTATTGGCGCTTTGCCGATGAATTCTATCGCTGGTAACGGAGGTGAACGATGGGTGGCAGTTTTTGGGATCTGTTCTGGCTCTTCCTGATGCTCGCCTCGCTGGAACCCTGGCTGCGCCAGCGGATGCTGGAAAACGCCCGCGTCCGCCTGATGCGCGAAATGGAAAAGAAACGCGGCTCTCGCGTCATCGCCCTCATCCACCGGCAGGAAACCTTCTCATTCCTCGGTTTCCCTATGGCGCGCTACATTGACATTCAGGATTCCGAGCAGATTCTGCGCGCCATCAAACTGACCGACGACAGCGTGCCGATTGATCTGATTCTGCACACCCCCGGCGGGCTGGTGCTGGCCGCAGAGCAGATTGCCTACGCGCTCAAAAAGCACCCTGCCAAAGTTACCGTGTTCGTGCCCCACTACGCCATGTCGGGCGGCACGCTGATTTCCCTCGCGGCCGACGAAATCGTGATGGACGAGAACGCGGTGCTGGGGCCGGTGGACCCGCAACTGGGGCAGTACGCGGCGGCTTCCATTTTGAAGGTGGTGGAGCAAAAAGACATCAATCGGGTGGACGACGAGACCCTCATCCTGGCCGATGTTTCCCGCAAGGCCATTCAGCAGGTGAAACGCACCGTCACCCGCATTCTGGAAGGCAAAATGCCGCCCGACAAAGCCGAAGAACTGGCGGAAACCTTAGCCACCGGCCGCTGGACCCACGATTACCCCATCACAGTGGAGGAAGCCCAGGAACTCGGCCTGCCGGTTTCCACCGAGATGCCTCCCGAAGTGTACCGGCTGATGAACCTCTACCCGCAAACCGCCCAGCGGCGGCCTTCGGTGCAATACATTCCGCTGCCTTACGGCCCGGTGAAGCACAACGGCGAAGGCGCGCCGAAAAAGTAACGAATCACGAATTACGAATTACGAATCACCCATCACGCCCCCACCTGTGGATTTTCCCCCCTCGGAGGCAACCATGGAAACCCTGCGTGAGCGTCCGTTGCCCAACGGCGGCGTGCTGCGGCTGGTGCACGGCGACATCACTGCGCAGGCCGTGGACGCCATCGTGAACGCGGCTAACAGCCATCTTGCCCATGGCGGCGGGGTGGCTGCTGTCATTGCCCACAAGGGCGGCCGCGTGGTGTGGGAGCAGTCCCGCCGGTGGGTGCAGGAACACGGCCCGGTGCCCCACGACCGCCCGGCTTACACCTCGTGCGGCAGTTTGCCCTGCCGCTATATCATCCATGCAGTGGGGCCGGTGTGGCACGGCGGGCACGACGACGAAGACGCCAAACTGCGCGCCGCGGTGCAGGGTTCGCTGCGCCGCGCGGAGGAACTCGGCCTGACCTCCATCGCCTTCCCGGCCATCAGCACCGGCATTTACGGCTTCCCGAAGCGACGGGCGGCGGGTGTGTTTTACCACGCCATCGCCGATTATTTCGCCGGGCACCCCCAAAGCCCCCTGCGGGATGTCCGCATCGTGCTCTACGACCGACCGACGCTGGAAGCCTTCCTCGCCGCGTGGGATGCCGGGGCGGCCTGAGCGCCACGCCACGCAGCCCTGGCCAAATGGGAGCGGATGACGCAAAAGGGCAAACCACAGAAAACACAGAAGCGCCACTTCGTCAATTCGTGAAAGGTAACGCCGTGACGAATTGACACTTCTACCCTCTGCCTCTCTCTGCGCCCTTTGCACCTCTCTGCGTCTTTGCGATAACTCTCCGCGTCTCTGCGTTCCCCTTGCCCCATGACCAACCTCATCCGTTCCCGCCGCAACCCGAAAATTCAGCACGTGCGCCGCCTGCAGCGCAGCGCCCGCGCCCGCCGCGAAGCCGGGCAGTTTGTGGCCGAAGGCGTGCGCCTGGCCGAGGAAGCCTTAGCCGCGGGCTGGCGGCCTGCGTGGGTGCTCCACGGGGAACGGCTGACGCCGCGGGGGCAGGCCGTGGTGGAGACCTGCCGTAAGCAAAGCGTGCCGGTGCTGGCAGCTACCGATGAGGCTTTAGCCGCTGCCAGCGCCACCGAAACGCCCCAGGGCGTGCTGCTGGTGCTGCCCCGGCGTACGCTGCCCTGGCCTGCCGCTGCCGATTTCCTGTTGGTGCTGGACGGCGTGCGCGATCCGGGCAACCTGGGCACCGTGCTGCGCACGGCATGGGCGGCGGGTGTGCAGGGCGTGCTGCTTTCCCCCAATTGCGCCGACCCGTTCAACCCCAAGGTGGTGCGGGCGGGCATGGGGGCGCATTTTCACCTGCCGCTGCGCCGCGCCCCGTGGGATGTCCTGCTGCCCCTGCTGGAAGGCAAGGCCCGCTACCTCGCGGCGGGCGGCGAAGGCATCCCTTACACCGCGGCCGATTTCCGCCAGCCCCTCGCGCTCATCGTAGGGGGTGAAGCCCACGGCGCCGGGGAAGCCGCGCGGCAGGCCGCCACGCAGGCCGTGCATATCCCCATGCCCGGCGGTGCAGAATCCCTCAACGCGGCCGTGGCGGCGGCGGTGCTGATGTACGAGGTGGTGCGGCAGCGGGGGATGGGGTAGGGCAAAGGTATCTGTTCAGCCCCGGTAAGGGGAAACCACAGATTGCGCAGAAAAATATCCACCGATTTCGTAACTACCTACTCTACGCCGACAACAAGGCCGACAAGCACCATTTCAGTCACTCTGCCACGCCATGAAACATCGTTACAGTTTGCCCGCCCTCACCTCACCCCCGCTGCGCGCCCCCTCTCCTCTCCCAGTGGGAGAGGAGAGGGGGCTGAGCCGCCGCGAAGCAAGGCTCTGGT
>JALUXH010000184.1 GCA_027019065.1 Anaerolineales bacterium | reverse complement strand
CCGCTGCCCCCGCCCGCCTGCCTGCTGCTCGGCGGCGAAACGACCGTTACCCTGGGGGAAACCTCCGGCCGCGGGGGGCGCAACCAGGAACTGGCGCTGGCGGCCGCGTTGGGGCTGGACGGCCTGCCGGAGGTGTGGCTGGTTTCCTTCGCCACCGACGGCACCGATGGTCCCACCGACGCTGCGGGCGCGGTCGCCACGGGGGAAACCGCCGGCCGGGCGCGCACCTTGGGGTTTTCCCCGGCCGATTTCCTGCGCCGCCACGATGCTTACGCCTTTTGGGAAGCCGTCGGCGGCCTGCTGCGCACCGGCCCCACCCAGACCAACGTCAACGACCTCATTTTGCTGGTGCACGGGCTGCCGCACTGAACCCCTGAGCGCCGCCTTCTGATATAATCTCCCCTATGAGCGAGCCCGCCGAGCGCGTGCTGAGCCCCCAGCCTCAGCCCAACGACCCGAAAGATTACGCCCTGCGTCCGCGCTATTTGCGCGACCTGGTGGGGCAGGCGCAGGTGCGCGAAAACCTTGCCATTTTGATCGCCGCGGCCAGGCAGCGCGGCGAGGCGCTGGATCATGTCCTGTTTTACGGGCCGCCCGGCCTGGGGAAGACCACCCTGGCGCACATCCTCGCCAACGAAATGGGCGTGGATATCAAAGTGACCTCCGGCCCGGCGATTGAGCGCGCCGGCGACCTGGCAGCCATCCTCACCAACCTGCGCAGCGGCGATGTGCTGTTCATAGACGAGGTGCATCGCCTGGGGCGGGCGGTGGAAGAAGTGCTTTACCCGGCAATGGAAGATTTCGCGCTGGATATTGTCATCGGCAAAGGGCCGGCGGCGCGCTCGGTGCGTTTGCGGCTGCCGCGCTTTACCGTGGTGGGGGCAACCACCCGCCTGGCGCTGCTCACCGCTCCCCTGCGGGCGCGCTTCGGGGCCATCTACCGGCTGGATTATTACGACCAGGCGGCCATGGAAACCATCGTGGCCCGGGCGGCCGAGGCGCTGGGCGTGGCGGCTTCCCCCGAGGGGATTGCCGAAATCGCCCGCCGCGCCCGCGGCACCCCCCGCATCGCCCTCCGCCTGCTGCGGCGGGTGCGCGATTACGCCCAGGTGCGCGGCGACGGCACCATCACCCTCCCGCTGGCGCGGGAAGCCCTTGATTTGCTCAATGTGGACCCCCTGGGGCTGGACGATGTGGACCGCCGGGTCTTGCGCACCATCATTGAAAAATACCGCGGCGGCCCGGTGGGGTTGAACACGATTGCCGCTTCGGTCAGCGAAGCCGCCGATACCATCATGGAAGTGGTGGAACCGTACCTGCTGCGGCTGGGTTTTCTGGAACGCACGGCGCAGGGGCGGGTGGCGACCCGCGCGGCTTACGAACACCTCGGCATTCCCTACAACAAAGCCGACCAGCCGCCATTGCTTTGAAAATTCAGAAGCACGCTGCTTGACGCCCACTATATGGAAAACCACCGAAAGCGTAACTGCCTACGCTGTTGTGCTCTCCCTGCCTCTTGATGCATTGCGCTTTTGTCATACCCCTCCCCTGGCTCCCCTCCCCGCTTGCGGGGAGGGGACGGGGGTGGGGTTCATGCAACACAGGGCAGTGCCAAAGGAAAACGCGGTGTGAAAACACGCCCGGCATTGCCCGCCCTACGATTTGGGTAGGTAATTACCCGAAAGCACAGAAACCCACAGAGAACACAGAAACTCAATGCTCTTTGTGCCTTTGCTTCCCTTTGCGACCTTTGCGTTTCACAATCCATGCACATCCGTTGTAGCATTCGCGGCCCATTTCCAAAAGGCAGGTAGTACATGGCTTCCCTCGGACGCTGGCTGATGCTGTTGGGCGGCCTGCTGTTTCTGGTGGGCGGGCTGCTGGTGCTGCTGGCCCGCTGGGGTGTGCCGCTGGGCCGCCTGCCAGGCGATTTTGTGTACCGGCGGGGCAATTTGACCTGCGTGATGCCGCTGGCCACGTCTTTGCTGCTCTCGGCGATTTTGACCTTGCTGCTCAACCTCCTTGCCCGCTGGCTGAAATGACCGGCGGCGGGGGCCGTCTTTATGCTCCTTTCTGCTTTTCCCGAAGCCACTTCGTCTTTTCTGCCGCTGCTGGTGGTGATTGCCCTGGCGGCGCTGGTGCCGCTTTTGCTGGGCCGCTTTCGCAGCCTGACGCTGCCCATCATGGTCGGCGAAATTTTAGGGGGCATGGTTCTCGGCCAAAGCGGCCTGAACTGGGTGCCCCGGCACGACCCCGTGCTGGAATTGCTGGCCGAATTCGGTTTTGTTTTTCTGATGTTCCTGGCCGGGATGGAAGTGGACCTCACCGCGCTGGGCGCCAATGCTGCCGTGCGGGGGCAGCCGGCGCGCCGCGGCGGCCATCCGCTGGCGCTGGCGGGGCTGCATTTCCTCGCCACCCTGGCGCTGGCCGCCGCGGTGGCGTTCGTCATCTGGCGGATGGGGTTGGCACGCGACCTGCCTCTCATGGCGCTTATCCTTTCCACCACCTCGTTGGGCGTGGTAGTGCCGGTGCTCAAGGAAACCGGCCTCATCGGCGGGCGCTACGGCCAAACGCTGCTGCTTTCGGCGCTGGTTGCCGATTTCGTGACCATGCTCTTCATCACTGTAGAAGTCGCGGTGGTGTCGCACGGTCTGACGCTGGATATTCTGCTCATTACCGGCCTGTTTGTGGTGCTGTTTGTGCTCTACCGGCTGGGCATGTGGGTGGTGCCGGTGCTCTCGCCGCTCATTGAAGAAATGAGCCACGCCACCGCCCAGGCCAAAGTGCGGCTGGCGTTCTTTTTGATGTTTTTCTTCGTGGTGGTGGCCGAGTTCCTCGGCGTGGAAGTGATTTTGGGCGCTTTCCTGGCGGGGCTGCTGGTGGCGCTGCTGCTTGACCCCGACGACCACGCGCTGATGCACCAGCTGGAAGCCACCGGCTACGGCTTCTTCATCCCCATTTTTTTCATCATGGTAGGGGTGCGGTTTGACGCGCGGGCCGTGTTCGGTTCGGTGCAGGCGCTGGCGCTGGTAGGCTTTCTGTTGGTGGGCGCGGTGCTGGTCAAGGGCGTGCCGGCGGTGCTCTTCCGGCGGGCGTTTTCCTGGCGGGAAAGCGCGGCCGCGGGGGCGCTGCTTTCGGCGCGGCTTTCTCTGGTCATCGCTGCCGCCCAGATCGGGCAGGATTTGGGCATGCTTTCCGAAACGGTGGTGATGGCGGTGATTCTGGTGGCGATGGTCACCGTGACCGCCGCGCCGGTGGTGTTTACCCGTTTGATGGGGCGCACGGCCCCTGCCGGGCCCCGGCTTCCGAGGGAACCGCGATGAACCTCTTGCGACGCATTTTCCTTTCCAACGAGTCTCCCAGCCGCCTGCGCACCGGCTGGCGGCTGGGGTTGCACGCCGCCCTGTTTCTGCTGTTGATGGCGCTTTTGGCGTGGCCGGCGGCTTTTGTGGCGCAAGCCGCGGGGGCGGGCCTGTTGGCCGGTGTGCTTGCGGAGGCTGCGGCCATCACCCTTGCCACCTGGGTTGCCCGCCGCTGGCTCGACCGGCGCCCGTTTGTTTCGTTGGGGCTGCACCTCGGCCGCCGCGCCTGGCAGGATTTCTGGGCAGGCACCGGCATTGCCGCGCTGACGCAAACGGCGCTGTTGGCCTTCCTGATGGCGGCCGGCGCGGCCACCCCTCACCTGGCGGTGTTCCGGTGGCGGGCGGCCGTGCCTGCCCTTGCCGAGGCGCTGGTGCTCTGGCTGCTGGTGGGCTGGAGCGAAGAACTCTGGATGCGCGGCTACTGGCTGCAAAACATTGCCGAGGCTGCCGGTTTGAAGTGGGGCGTGGCGGTTTCCAGTGTGGTTTTTGCCGGGCTGCATCTTGCCAACCCCCACGTGAGCGTGCTGGCCGAAGCCGGGCTGGTGGCGGCGGGGCTGTTCGCGGCGTATTGCTACGTGCGCAGTGGGGCGCTGTGGCTGCCCGTGGGGCTGCACTTCGGCTGGAACCTTTTTGAAGGCACGGTGTACGGCTTCCCGGTCAGCGGGCTGGGGGGCTTTCATTTGCTGGCGATTTTCGTGCACGGCCCTGTCTGGCTGACGGGCGGGGCGTTTGGCCCGGAGGCCAGCCCGGCAGCGGTTGTGGCTATGGTGCTGGGGGTGTGGCTGGTGGCGCGTTACACTGCCGGGCGGGGGGAAGGGCATGGCCTGGTCGCCTGAAAAGGTGGTGAGGCTGCCGTGCCGCGAGGTGTGGCTGGAAGCCGGGCTGCAGGCGGCATTGGAGAGCGGCGAAGCGGCGCGGCTGGAAGGCCCTCGCGGGCGGCGGCTGCGGCGGTTGACGGCCGCGCGGGTGCTCGCCCTGGCTTTTGTGCAGCACTTCGGAGCGGTGGGGCGGCCGGCGCGCGTGGCGGGCCCCGCGGCGGCCGACCCGCGCGTGGTGCGCGTGATGTTGGGCGCACGCACGGCATGGCTCGCGCCCGGGTGGGTTTTCCGCCGGGAGGCGCTGCGCGCCTTGCGCCGGGGCCGCTTCGCGGAGGGCTGGGCGGCCCTGCCCTGGCGTATGCGGGAAGCCCTTGAGCCCCGCCCCGACGACCCTGTGCTGTTTGGGCTGCTGCTTGCCCTGGAAGCCCCCACCCGGCCGGAAGCCGCCCGCGCCCGCAAAGCGGGTTTCCCCTTGCGGGTGTTGCACTGGCTGGACGGGCGCTGGCAGGCTTTCCCGCCCGGCGCGCACCTGGCCCTGAAGGCCGAACACGCCCTGACGCTCCGCCTCCACGGCCGGGCGGAAGGCGCCCCCGCCCGCCGAACGGTGGCGCTCCCGGCCGGAGAGACGCAGCGGCTGGTTTTGCCGTGGGAGCAACTGCTCGCGCTCGGCGCCGATGCCTGGCCGCGGGGCCGGGTGGGGCTGGCGCTGCCCGGACGGCCGCCGTATGTCGTCGGCCCTCATCAATGGGAAAATGTGCGCCTTTACGGGCTGGAAATCTGGCTGCTGGGCTTTCTGCCGTGGCGGGCGTTCTGGCGGCAGGCGCGTTATTTGCGGCGGGGGGCGCGCACTTTTCCCCACGGCGTGCATTTTGAGCCCGCTTATGCCATCCCCTGGAAGGCGCTGGAGCCGCTGCGGGCGGTATAATCATCTCCGTTACCCATCCTGCCCACGGCAGGAATTGTGAAACCGCGGATGACGCAGATTTTCCGCGAAATCGTAACTGTTCAGCCCACCTGCGATGAGAACGCCAAGGCACACAGGAAACCCAAAGGCTACAACGGCGTAGTAACACCAAGAGCGCAAAGGGAACAAAGACGCAAAGTCAACTTCTGTGTTTTCTGCGGCGCTTTTGCGCTTTCTGGGGTTGCAATCGGTGCGAATCTGTGGTCGGTTTTCTGCGGAATCTGCGTCATCTGTGGTTTCTCCTTACCGAGGCTGAGCAGTTACGCGAAATCTGTGCCCATCGGTGTAATCTGTGGTGGGCTTTTGGGAGGTTGCCCATGCGAACCTATCGTCTTGCCTTTCTCGGTTTTGGCCACGTGGGCCGGGCGCTGGCGCGGCTGTTGCTGGAAAAGCGCCCTGCGCTGCAGGCGCGTTATGGCGTGGATTTCGCGGTTACGGGCATTGCCACCGGTCGCCACGGGCGGCCGATTGCCCCCGCCGGCCTGGATCTGGAAACCGCGCTGGCACGCGCCGAGGCAGGGGAATCGCTTAGCGGCCTGGGCGTGCAGCCCGAACCGCCTGACGCGTTGGGCTTTGTGGAAAATGTGCCCGCCGACGTGCTTTTTGAAAACACCCCGGTCAATTACGAAAACGGTGAACCGGCGGTCAGCCATATCCGCCGGGCTTTGCAGCGGGGGATGCACGTCGCGACGGCCAACAAGGGCCCGGTGGTACATGCCTACCACGACCTCACGGCCCTCGCAGCCCGGCACGGGCGGCGCTTTTTCTTTGAATCGGCGGTGATGGATGGCATGCCGATTTTTTCCCTCTTTCGCGAAGCGCTGCCCGCCGCCGACCTGCTGGCGTTTCGCGGCATTTTGAATTCCACCACCAATTTCATTCTGACCCGCATGGAAACCCGGATGGAATCCTTCGCTGATGCCGTAGCCCAGGCCCAGGCCATCGGCATTGCCGAAACCGACCCCAGCGGCGACGTGGATGGCTGGGACGCAGCCATCAAGGTTGCTGCCCTGGCCACGGTGCTGATGGGCGCGCCTTTGAAACCGCAGGATGTGGCGCGAAACGGCATCCGCGGCATCACCTTGCGCGAAGTGCAGGAAGCCGCCGCCCACGGCAAACGCTGGAAACTGGTGTGCGAGGCGCGCCGCACCCCTCACGGCGTGGAAGCCCGCGTCGCGCCGCAACTCGTTGGGCCGGAATCGCCGCTGTATGGGGTGATGGGCACGTCGTCTATCGTAACCTTTGAAACCGATGTGCTGGGCGCGCTCTCGTTGCGGGAAGACGACCCCGGCCCGCATACCACCGCTTACGGCTTGCTGGCCGATTTCCTTAACGCGGTGCGGCAGGCCTGATGCTGCCCTGCCTCAAGGCGAGGGAAGCCCATACAAAGCATAGTGGCCCTGCCCGGCCACTGGTTGCAGAGCCTGCAGGAAGACCCCCAGAGCCAGGGTGCGCGCGGGCGTCATTTCGTCCGGTTCGTTTTCCACCATGAAGTTCATCCCCCGGCGGTAAAGCAGCACATGGGTGTAGCCTTCGGCCTGCAGTTCGTGCAGCACGCCCTCGGGGGAGCCGGTGCGGTGCAAATACCACGCCCAGTGGTCAAGGCTGGCATCGGGCAGGGCCTCGCGCTGCACGCCATAACTGCGCGGTTCAAAGAGGAAAAAGATTTTGTCGCGCGGGGTGGTGTGTTCCTGCAAAATTTGGGTGAGGTCGGCGTAGTCGGGCAGGGCGCGGCGGTAATACGATGAGCGGGTTTCCAGACCGAGGACGTAGGTGAGGGGGTGGCGGTAGGCGGTGTTGACCCAGCCTTCCAGCAGGGTGGCGGCGGTTACCAGCACAACGGCCCAGGTGAGCACATAGCGCACCCGCAGCGTGCCGGGGATGTCAAAACGCCGCGCCCGCTGCACGCCGTGCGCCGTAGGGATGGCGAAAACGAGCAGCGCGGGCAGCAGCAGGCGGGCCTGCCACAGGGCTTTGGATTCCGCGACGCCGAGGCTCCACAGCGCGGCGCTGATAAAAAAGAAGAGCGCCCACACACGCCTGGCGGACCGCTGGGGAGGTGTGGCGCGGGGTTGCATCCACGCTGCAAGGGTGAAGGGAAACAACGCGAGGAACAGCGGCCCGATGCGGCTTTGAAAATAGGCGGCGTCGCGGTTGCCCAAGGTGGCTTCCCACGGCAGCAGCAGCCAGCGCACAGGCGAGAGGCCGATGCCGGTGTGGGGTTTCCCCAGCCAGGCAGCCCGGAAAGCATCCCAAAAGCGGCCGCCGAAAACGAAAGGGTAGAAGGGGTTGCCCATGTAAATCAGGTTGCGGGCGTACCACGGGGCAGCCACCAGGGCGGCCACGCCGCCGAAGACGACCACCGCGCGCAGGCGCTCCCGCCGCGGGCGGCGCGGAAGCGGCCAGAGCAGGAAGGCGACCATCGCGAGGGGCAGGGCGACGGCGGTGTATTTGATGCTCATGGCCAGCCCGGCCAGGACGGCGGCGGGTAGAAGCCCTCGCGTGGCGGCGGCTTCCTGCCGGGCGGCTTTCCAGAGGGCGTAGAGCGCGCCGATGCTGTAGAAGGCGAGGGGGAAATCGGTGTAGGCGACCGGCGCAACGGTGAACATCAGCGGCATACTCAGCAGCATGAGCAGCGTGAAACGGCCGGTGCGTGCCCCGAAAACTTCGCGTGCCCAATGCACAACCAGCCAGGCCGCGCCAAAGGCATAGGCCAGCCCCACGAGTTGCGCCGCGCGGTCGCTGTGCAGCGCCAGCGCCCAGGTGAAAATGCCTTCCATCAGGCCGGGGTGCCAGAAGGGGTAAACCGGCCAGGGTTGCAGGCGGCCGTATTTCAGCAGCCATTCAGGCTGGGCGAGGTGGTAGAGCAGGGTGTCAAAGCCTTCGGGAGGCGCCAGAGCCAGCGCGAGCAGCGGCAGCCCCGCGGCCAGCCACCAGCCTTTGGAGGGCAGCGGCAGCCTCAAGCGCCCTTTGGGACCCCGCCGCAGCTGGAGGAAGGCGAACAGCAGGCCGCCGGCGAACAGCACCTGGAACACGGCGGGCTTTGCCCAGCCTGCCATGCCCAGGGCGAGGGTGATGAGCGCCAGCGCTCCCAGCCCGATGCCTGTGCTGAAAAGCAGCACGACGGGGGCGGGGGTATCGGTGGGCAGGGGGAAGGCGGCAAGGATGGCTTGCCCCGCGGCCAGCCCGATGGCGAGCAGCCCTGTAGCGGCCGCCACAGCCCACAGGCTTTTGCCCAGCCCTGCCCACACACCGAGAGGGATGGGGCGCTGGGTGCTGTAGGTCAGGGCAATGGCTGCTGCGAGCCACAGGAACGCGCCCGCAAAGGCTGCAATGGCAACGGTTCGGTTTTTCATGGCACGGAGCGTTGGGAAGCACGAAAGTGTGCCGGAGGCGGCTGACGGAAGCCGATGGCACGGGGTGCAGGGCGATGTGGGGGCTGCAGGGGCGTTTACCGCAGGCCGGGGAGTAAATGCACCCGCATCAGCCCGGCTTCGGGGTCGATTTTCAGCACAACTTCTTCAATGTCGGGCAGCAGCACTTCGCGGCCTGCGGCGTCGGTGACGACGAAAACATCGTTGGCGCCGGTTTCCATGATTTCGGTCACGGTGCCCAGGTCTTCCCCCTCGTCGGTGATGACCCGCAGCCCCAAAATCTGGTGGTAGTAAAACTCGCCTTCGTCCAGCGGAGGGAGGCTTTCGGCGGGCACGGTGACCAGCATGTTGCGCAACTGGCCGACGCGGTCGCGATCGGCATAGTCTTCAAAGGTGAGCAGCATGAAATTGTTTTGCCACCGTACGCTGCGGATGCGGAGCGGCAGCCGCCGGGGGCCGACGTAGACCGTCACGCCGGGTTGCAGCCGCTCGGGGAAGTCGGTCAGCACTTCCATGCGGATTTCGCCGCGCACGCCGTGGGGGCGGCGCAGTTTGCCTACGGCTAAATACAACGGCTCATCCGAAGACGAGCCGCTGGCTGAAGGCAAAAGATGGGTGTAAGTGGGGCGGGAGGGGGTCATTGGGGTTCAACGATATCCAGGGTAAAGTGTTTGCCTTCCTGGGCTGCAGCCACTTCCAACAATGCCCGGATGGCGTTGGCCACCCGGCCGTTTTTGCCGATGACGCGCCCCATATCTTCTTTGGCGACCTGAAGTTCCAGGTGCACGGTCGCGCCGCCGCGCACTTCGGCAACATGCACCTGGGTGGGGTCGTTCACCAGGGAACGGGCGATGTATTCCACCAGATCTTTCACGGCGTTCCTCCGGAGGGGGCAAAAATGCGGGCGCGATGCCCGCATTTTTTAAGTTAGGCTGCCTGTTTCTGAGCGCCTTTCAGGGCGGCGTCTGAGGTTTTGGGGTTGACGTTGAATTGGGCTAATGCCTCGGCCGATTCCTGCAGCAGGGTTTCCACCGGTTCACCCTTCTTGAACCGCTCATAGCGGTCGTAGAAGCCCACCATGCGGAAGATTTTTTGCACGGCGTCGCTCGGCTGCGCGCCTTTCATCATCCAGTCGTACACCCGCTCTTCTTTCAGGGTGACGGTGGGCGGGTCGGTGCGGGGGTTGTAGAAACCGAGGATTTC
>JALUXH010000183.1 GCA_027019065.1 Anaerolineales bacterium | reverse complement strand
TCAAAATCGGCTATCATGGTGGTGTCCTCCAAAGTAGGGTGGGTGTGAGCTCCTTAACTCTACTTCGGAGGACAAAATTTTTCCACTCGCTGCTACTGTGGAACTAGCATAAGACCCTATTTACTCCGTTTTTAAAATGTGGGTTACAGGAGGCAGACAACCAGGTTGAAATCCTCCGCCAGAAAAGGGCTTTCCTGCAGCGCTTTGTTGAAATCCAGCGCCGCCTGCGCGCACAACGCACAGCGCAAGAGCAATCTCGCCCTGAAAACCAACAAACCAAATAGGATAAAATGGGGCTGACGAGCCTGCTCGCCAGCCCCAGCCCCCTTTTTTTCACAGGAGACATCTATGCGAAACACCAAACGCCAAAAAACCGAAAGCGCCATTCTCTACGCGCGTGTTTCCACCAAAGACCAGGCCGGGGAAGACCATTTTTCCATCCCCGCACAAATTCAGGAAATGGAAGCCTTTGTGCAGCGCAAGGGCTGGAAAGTCGTGGGCGTGTTCGTTGACGAAGGCATCAGTGGGCGCCGAAGAGAACGCCCCGGCCTGGATCAGGCACTGGAAGTGGTGCGGCAACGGGGCTGTGACTATTTCGTGGTGCATGAACTTTCACGCCTGGCCCGCAGCATCATCGTTACGCTGGACATTTTAGGCGAATTAGGGGCATACGGCGTAGGCTTTGCGTCGGTGAAAGAACCCGAATTTGACCTCTCCACCATGAACGGCAGGCTTCTGCTCAACATCCTCGCCAGCATCAACCAGTATTACGTTGACCAGCTCTCTTTCCACACCAAAAAAGGCAAAAAGCAGCGCGCCCGCAGCGGCCTGTACAACTTCTCCACCGTGCCTTACGGCTACCGCAAGGCAGAAGACCCTCATCAGCCGCCGGTGATTGATGAGCGCGAAGCCCAGGCCGTGCGGATGGCCTTTGAACACTGTGCCACCGGACGCTACACCGACCGCGAGATTGCCGACCTGCTGATGGCTTCCGGCTTCAAGCGCCGCCCCAGCAAGCGGCATCCCGAAGGCGCCCCCTTCACCAAAGATAACGTCGCCACCATGCTGCGCAACAAATTCTATATGGGCATGGTAGTCTATCGCCCCACCCAGGAAGTCTTTGAAGGCAAACACCAGCCCATTGTAGAGGCTGCCCTCTGGCACCGCTGCCAGGAAGCCCGCGCCGCGCGCAAGGCGGCTTCCCGTGCCATGCAAAAGGCATACCGGGTTTACCTGCTCTCACTGCGCGCCCGCTGCGATGTGTGTGGCCGCCAACTGCGCTCGCAGCACACCCGCACCGGTGAGTATTACCGCGAGGTATCCGCCTACCTCGGCGAACGCGATTGCCCTCACCAAAGCCGCGGCGTGCACACCCACATCGTGGATGCCCAGATTCACGAAATCATCAAGGCCATTCACCTGCCCGACGACTGGCTGGAGGAAGCCCGCCAGCAGATAGGCTCCAACGAAGAACTGGAACGCATCCAGCGCCAGCGCGCCCAGTTGCTGGCGCGCAAAAAGCGCCTGCGGGAACTTTACCTGCGCGGCGATTTTGAAGACGACACCGAAAGTTACACCCAGGAACTGAACCGCATCAAGCGCGAACTGGCCCGCCTGCCCGATGAAAACCAGTTGCAGACCTTGCAGGAAATCTCGGCTACCGTGCAGGATCTCCCCGAAGTGTGGGCGGCAGCCACAAAAGAGGAACAGCGTGACCTGCTGCGGGCCATGGTGACGCAGGTGGATGTGGACGTCCCCCAGGGGCGGGTGGTGGCCGTGCGCCCCAACGCCGCCTTTCTGCCCATTTTTCGCCACATTCCCCTTTTGCAAGAGCGCGAGTTCGGCCTCTTCGTGCCCGTGTGGCCGGTAAAAACGCACAACGGGAAACCGGATGCCTCCCCTTCGCCTGCACCCGTGGCGCCCATGGTGAGTGAGCCGATGGCAGAGGCCGCAGCGCCGCCCTTTCTGCTGGAAAACGTCCTGCGCCCGGCTACCCCGCAGGCACGCATGGCGCCCGGTGTGGCTCAGGCGCTGAAATGGGCCAGCGCCAGCAAAGGAACCAAAGCCCTGCGCCTGCAGCAGGTGATTTTTGACGGCATGCAGCCCCTTCCGGCAGACACCCGCAAGTGGCCCGGCGCTTCCGCCGAAACCCTGACGATGGCATCCGCAGGTCAGCCCCCCACCGAAACAGCGGATGTGCTGGTCGTGCTCTATCCTTTCTGGCGTCAGTTCATGGGTAAGGAAGGGTTTACGCTGGCCGAGAGCATCCGGCAATGGCGTTCCGTCCTTGCCCCCGGCAGCGTGCTCTATGTGCAGGCCCTGCTCCCCCTGGATGCGCCCGCCCACTGGGTTTACCAGGTTTTTCCCGAAGCGTGGCACTGGCTCAAGCCGCGGGCGTGGGGGCTGTACCACCTCTACAATGCCTTCCGCGCCCTGGATTGGGTCAATCTGGAAGTCAAGCGCCATGTGTTCATTCAGCCCGTGGCGGCAAACACCGCCCTCGCCGTGGCCCGGCAGCCGCACCCCTTCTGGGGCAAACTGCCCGCGAAGGTGTACGCGCAGGGGCTGGCCGCGTTGGAAGCCCACGGCGCAGCCGTGCTTTCTTCCGAAGTGGCCGTGGCCGAGTAGGGGCGAGCGGCCGCTCGCCCCTACGTTGCGCTTTCTTTCACTTTGATGGCGATTTTGCGCACCGTTTCGGCCACCACGGCCTGGGGACCGCTCAGCCCGGCCAGCAGCACCCCGGCGATGTCGGGTGCCATGCGCTTCAGGTTGCGCAGGCGGCGCGCCAGCCAGGGTTCGTCCACCTGGGGTTGCTGGACGGCCTGCGCGATTTCCTGCACTTCGGCGGTCAGGTCGGCTTTCTCCTGGGCGGGGCGCTCGGAGTGCTCGATGGCCTGGTAAACCGGGGCGAAGATTTGCTGCAAGTCGCCGCCGACGACGTTGCCGTCGCCGGTGATGATGGTGCTGTGGCTCACGCTGCCGCCGATGGCCACCCCGCGCTCGCCGGCCGAGACGATTTTGTCGCGGCCCACGAAGTCGCCACCGCCGGTGTCAATTTGGGTGATCTGCTGAACCAGCGGGCGCAGTTGGGCGGCAAAGGCTTCATCGCGCAGCAGTTTCTTGAGTTGCCGGCGGAAAGCGGCCTGGGCGTCGGGGTCGTCAGGCTCGGCTTGCAGGTCTTCCAGCGCCTCGGCTGCAGCGGGCTTCTGCCGCAACCGCTCGGTCAGCACCTGCCAGAGTTGGCCTACCGCCGCAGGCACTTGCTTGCCGGTTTCCTTTGCTGCTTCAGCGAGCAAAAGGGGCAAATAAGGTCGCAGGGCAGCCCAAACGTCCTGTGCAGTCATCGGCGACATGGTTTCCTCCCGAAAGTGCAGTATGCTATCAGTGTAGCACAAAACCAACGCCAGAGATGCGCCAAAGGGTTTGCCCCCTGCAGCCTGCCCAGGCCTGCCTTGCGCAAAAAAGCCCCCGACCAAAGGGGGGCATGATGAAATAAATGCCCACTGGGCGTTCTTGCGGAATAGAGCAAAAGGTCGTACACTTTCTGGAGAAGGAATGACCCGCCCGGAGCGCGGCGCAGGCAGTTCCCTGGAAAAGGAGATTCCAATGGCCGATAAAGTAGATTACCGGATGCACGGCGACGATTTGCAGATGGTGGAAATCGTGTTAGACCCCGGCGAAGGCGTGCGCGCCGAGACCGGAACGATGACCTTCATGGAAGACGGCATTGAAATGGAAACCGGCACCGGCGGCGGCTTCCTCAAGGGCCTCAAGCGTGCTTTTGCCGGGGAGAGTTTTTTCATCACCACTTTCCTCAACCGCGGGCCGCACCGCGCCAGCGTGGCCTTTGCCGCCCCCTACCCCGGCAAGATTGTGCCGATAGATCTGACGGCGGAAGGCGGCGCGTTCATCTGCCAGCGCGACGCCTACCTTTGCTCGGCGCAGGGCATTGAGGTGACGATTGCCTTTAGCAAGCGGCTGGGGGCCGGGCTGTTTGGCGGCGAGGGTTTTGTGCTTCAGCGGCTGGAAGGCAGCGGGATGGCTTTCATTCACGCAGGCGGCACGGTGATTGAAAAAACACTGGCCGCCGGGGAAACGCTGCGAGTAGATACCGGCTGCATTGTGGGCTTTTCCACCACCGTAGATTACGACATTCAGTTAATGAAGGGCTTCAAGAACATCCTCTTTGGCGGCGAAGGGCTGTTTTTGGCAACCCTGCGCGGGCCGGGGAAGGTGTATCTGCAAAGCCTGCCGCTTTCCCGCCTGGCCGACCGCATCCTCGCAGCCACGCACAAGCAGGTGGGCGAGAAAAAGGGCATGGATGGCATCGGCGGCGACCTTTTGGGCAACTTGCTGAGCGGTTCGTAGCCTCGCATGCACCCATGGCTGCCCCTCGGGAGATTCACTGCCTGCCCCCCCGGCGCACCTTTTTGGGTGTCCCTTGACATCTTGCCGTTTTGGGGCACAATTAAGCCAACGGCGAAGACGAAGAAAAGTAGGCCGATGGAAGCCGCCAGAGAGGGGCAGGCACAGGCTGAAACCTGCCCTCGGTGAAAATCCGCCGAAGTTCCCTTCCGAGCCGCCTGGGTGAACCGGAAAGCAGTAGCCCGGGCCGCCGCCCCGGCGTTATCGGGGAAGCCTGTCGGCGGGCGTTGCCTGCAGGCGCAACGAGCGGGCTGCATCAGTGGCAGCCAACAAGGGTGGTACCGCGGGGCTTCCCTCCCGTCCCTTGATGGGGTGGGAGGTTGTTGTTTAACGTAAAGACGCAAAGAGAGGACGCAAAGACGCAAAGAGAGGACGCAAAGACGCAGAGGTAACGCAATCGGCGCTAATCTGTGGATGAAAACAAAGGAGGTCGTATGCTGGAAGCACTGGAACGCATTCAACAAGAGGCATTGCAGGCTTTGGCCGAAGCCGAAGATGCCGACGCCCTGGAAGCCTGGAAAACCGCCCATTTGGGGCGCAAGTCGCCGCTGATGCAGGTTTTCCCGCAGATGGGGAAACTGCCGCCCGAACAGCGCCCGCTGGTGGGCCGGCGCGCTAACGAGGTGCGGCAGACGCTGGAAGCCGCCTATGCCGAGCGCGCCGAGGTGCTGCGCCGGCAGGCGCTGGCCCACGCGCTGGAAAGCGAGCGGCTGGATATCACCCTGCCCGGCCGCCGCCCGCCCCGCGGCGGCCTGCACCCCGTTACCCAGACCATGCGCCGCATTGTGGAAACCTTCGCCGAGATGGGTTTCCAGGTGGTGCGCTCGCGCGAGGTGGAAACCGACGAATACAACTTCCAGCTGCTCAACATTCCGCCGCACCACCCCGCCCGCGAAATGCAGGATACTTTCTACGTGGACGCCGGCGGCGACAGCGACACCTACCCCGTGGTGCTGCGCACCCACACCTCGCCGGGGCAAATTCACGCCATGCGGCAGGTCACGGGCTACACGGGCGAAGGCCCCCTGCCCGAAAACCCGCCCCCGCTGCGGGTCGTGCTCCCCGGCATGGTTTACCGCTACGAGCAGATTACCGCCCGCTCCGAAATCCAGTTCACCCAGGTGGAAGGCCTGGCGGTGGGGCGCAACATCACCTTCAGCGACCTCAAGGGCACCCTCACCGACTTCGCCCGCCGCATGTTCGGCCCCACTGCTCGCATCCGCTTCCGCGCTTCGCACTTTCCCTTCACCGAGCCCAGCGCCGAGGTGGATGTGGAATGCTTCCTCTGCGGCGGCAAAGGCTGCAACGTGTGCAAATACACCGGCTGGCTGGAAATCCTCGGCTCGGGCATGGTGCACCCTGTCGTGCTGCGCAACGGCGGCTATGACCCCGAAAAATACACCGGCTTTGCCTTCGGCATGGGCCCGGAGCGCATCACCATGCTGCGCCACCACATTGAAGACATCCGGTATTTTTGGAGCGGTGATTTGAGGTTTCTGGAGCAGTTTTGAAAAAGCGGAAGAGGGATTGGGAGCGCCGGTGAGCGTTTCTGAGGCGCTGCCGTGCCTGCGGCGTTTTCAACCCCTGCCGGTCACTGTTCAGCCCCGGCAAGAGAAACCACAGATGACGCAAATGGCGCAGAAAAAACAGCCGCCGAAGCGCCTTGTCAAGCGGGATGGCATCCTGCCCCACACGGCAGCAAAGGGGCTTGGGGTGTCATTCCGGCCGGGCGGGCAGCCCCTTTGGGCCTCTCTGCTTCCTCACCGCAGGCGGGCTGAACCGTTGCCTTGACCTTTGCATTAACCCTTATCAGAGGCAGCGGCAACGGCGAAGTTGTGCCCGCCATGGGTGCCTTGCCCGGCATATCGCTGATGGCGATCCCCGGTCTGCTGCCGGCGGCCTTACGGTGACGCAAAAGGAGATTCCGGTGAAACCCCTGGAAGGCAAACGCGTGGTTTTAGGTGTCAGCGGCTCGGTGGCGGCTTACAAGGCCGCTTTTGTGGCTTCCCGACTGGCGCAGTTGGGGGCGGAAGTAATCACCGTGCTGACCGAAGCCGGCGCAAAGTTCGTGACCCCGCTCACTTTTCAGTCCCTCACCGGCGCGCCGGCCTATACCGATGCAGACTTGTGGGGGCAAAAAGGGCATGTGCTCCATGTGGGGCTGGGGCAGAGGGCCGATTTGCTCCTCATTGCCCCCGCCACGGCGCACACCCTGGCCAAACTGGCCCACGGCGAAGCCGATAACCTCCTCACGCTGACCGCGCTCAGCACCACGGCCCCGCTGCTCATTGCCCCGGCGATGGACGGAGGCATGTTCACCCACCCTGCTACTCAGGCTAACTTGAAGGTCCTGAAGGCGCGCGGCGCACACATCCTCGGCCCGGCGGAAGGGCACCTTGCCTCGGGGCTGGTGGGCAAAGGCCGCCTGGCCGAACCGGAAGACATCGTTGGCCGGGCGCGTTACCTGCTTACCCGCTCGGGAGCGTTGCAAAGCAAGCGCGTGGTGGTGACAGCGGGCGGCACGCAAGAGCCGCTTGACCCTGTGCGCGTGATTGCCAACCGCTCTTCCGGCAAACAGGGGTTTGCACTGGCGCAGGCCGCACTGGATTTCGGTGCGGAAGTGACCCTCATCAGCGGCCCGACCGCTTTGCCCACCCCGGCCGGCGCGCAGCGGGTGGATGTCCGCACCGCGGCCGAAATGCAGGAAGCCGTTTTTCGCCACCTGGATGAAGCCGACCTGTTGCTGATGGCTGCGGCGGTGGCCGATTACCGGCCGGAAACCCCCGCCGAACACAAAATCAAAAAAGGCCGCCCCCGCTGGGAACTCCCCCTCACCCGCACCACCGACATCCTCGGCACGCTGGCTTCCCGGCGGGCTTCTTTCCGGCGGCTGTGCCTGGTGGTCGGCTTTGCGGCCGAAAGCCGCGCCCTGCTGGAAAACGCCCGCCACAAACTGGAAACCAAGCGGCTGGATTTGATCGTCGCCAACGATATCACCGCCCCCCAGGCCGGTTTCGCCGTAGATACCAATCGGGTCACGCTGCTCTACGCCGACGGCTTGCGCGAAAACCTCCCCTTGATGAGCAAGGCCGAAGTCGCTCAGGCCGTGCTGGTGCGGGCGTTGGTGCTGCTGGAAGGCGGGATGCTGGGGCATCTGACTTCCCACCGTGCCTGGGAACGGGCGCAAACAGAAGGCGTGTACGCGCCGCCCTCGCTGGAAGCCGAGGGGTTCATTCACCTTTCGCGCCTGGACCAGATTCCGCGGGTGCAGACGCGTTTTTACGGCCATCGGGAAGACCTGGTGCTGCTCAAAATCCGTTTTGCCGCGGTGGCCGACCTTTTGCGCTGGGAAGCCGCCGACGGCGAAATCTTCCCGCACCTCTACGCCCCCCTGCCGTTGGAGGCTGTCGCTTCGGCGGAAGCCGTGCCGCCTGCCGGGGCCAACGCTTCGCATTTTGGAGGCTTTCCCTGTGCGTCCCGTCATTGACAAAATCTCCCGGCGTGGCTACAATTAGCCCCGCACTGCGGGCGTCGCCAAGTGGTAAGGCAGTAGCTTCCCAAGCTACCATTCGCGGGTTCGAATCCCGTCGCCCGCTCTTGGGTTGCCACCTTCCTTCGGCTGTGGTAAAATACCCCCCGCTCCGGGAGGGATGGCCGAGTGGACGAAGGCAACGGTCTTGAAAACCGTAGTGGGCCTGGCCCACCGGGGGTTCGAATCCCTCTCCCTCCGCCTGACCCACAGGCGGGAAGCCCCCAGGGTAGCCCATCCTCCCCAGGGGCGGTTGCACCCACACAATTCGGGGAGGTGCCGGAGCTGGCTGATCGGGGCCGCCTGCTAAGCGGTTGTGGGGGCTAAAACCTCCACCGCGGGTTCGAATCCCGCCCTCCCCGCCTGTGAATATCTGCCCTCGTAGCTCAGTGGAGAGAGCACTTGCTTGCGGAGCAAGGGGTCGCGTGTTCGAATCACGCCGAGGGCGCCATACAGGAGCGGCAATCGCCGCTCCTCTTTCGTTTTCTGGAAGCAGCGCTACCCCGTCCTTGAAAATAGGCCGCGGATCATCCCTCTCACGCGGGCTTTCACGGCGTTGCCTCACGCTGTCACCCCGCCGAATTCCGAATCCCGCGCCCCGCTTCTATGCCATGACGACTGTGGATGTTCTCATCATTGGCGGCGGCCCGGCAGGGCTGAGCGCCGCCCTGCACCTTTTGCACGCCGACCCGCGCTGGGCTGCGCGTCTGCTGGTGCTGGAAAAAGCCCATCATCCCCGCCCCAAACTGTGCGGCGGCGGCCTGACCCCCATCGGCAAAAACGCCCTGCGGCGTCTGGGCTTCCCCTGGCCGCTGCCTTTGCTTCAGGTGCCGGTGTTCACCGGCCGCTTTGTCAACGGCGGCGATGTTGTGACCCTGCAAAGCGCCGAACCGCTGTTCACCGTCTTCCACCGGCCTGAACTGGATGCCTACCTGGCGGCCGAAGCGCGCCGCCGGGGTGTGATGCTGCAGGAAGGCGTGGCCGTGCGGCGGCTGCTTCCGGCACCTGAAGGCTGGCGCGTGCTCACCGATGCGGGCGAATACCGCGCCCGGGTGGTGGTGGGGGCGGATGGCTCGCGCGGCATCACCCGCAACGCCGTGATTGACCGCCGCCGCCATCACGCCGCCGCCCGCCTGCTGGAAAGCATCACTCCCGCGCCGGAAGACGACCGCCTGCCGCCCAATACGGCCTGTTTTGACTTCTCGGCGGTGCGGCGCGGCCTGCAGGGCTACACCTGGCGTTTTCCCCTGCGGCTGCGGAACGCCCCTTACCGCAACCGCGGCATCTACGATGCCCGCATTGCCCGCAAAGCGCCCAAAGCCCCCTTGCCCGCCCTGCTGCGGGAAGCCTTCCCCGACCTGCCGCCGCCCCAGGGGCACCCCATTCATCTGTTCAGCCCCTTCCAGCGGCTGGCGCGGCCGGGTTTGCTGCTGGTGGGCGATGCCGCCGGGGCCGACCCGCTCTTCGGTGAGGGCATCGGCCCGGCGCTGGCCTTCGGCGAGATCGCCGCTGCGGCCATCGCGGCGGCTTTCCGGCGCAACGATTTCGCCTTCCGCGGCTATCGGCGGCGGCTGCTGGCTTCCCCGCTGGGGCGCTACCTCACCCTGCGGTGGGCGGTGGCCTGGTGGGCTTACCGCCTGGCGCCGCACCGCGCCCCCCGGCGGGTCATCTGGTGGATTGCCCACGCCCTCGCGGCGTATGCCAATTTCCGCACGAGGTAAACCATGCACATTTTGCTCACCAACGACGACGGCATCCGTTCCCCCGGCCTGTGGGCCGCGGCCGAAGCCCTTTCCGAACTGGGGTGGGC
>JALUXH010000182.1 GCA_027019065.1 Anaerolineales bacterium | reverse complement strand
GTGGGGCTGCGGAGCACCCGCCCGTTGTGGGTGGTGGGCGGTTTGTTGACGGTGCTGGCCGGTTTTGAGGTGTGGTATGCCGTGTTGGAGCAGTCGTTATTGCTGGCCGGGCTGTTGGCGCTGGTGGTGATTGCGCTGGCGCTGGCGGGCAGTTACCTGATTTTGCAGCAGGCGGCTGACGAAACTGCCCCGGAAAGCGGGGAGACAATCTTATGAGCGCACCGCTGCTTTGGCTGATTTTCCCGCTGGGGGCGGCCGCGGTGCTCTTGCTGGCCGGAAGCACCCGCACCGCGGCGCGTTGGGGGGCAGGCGTGGCGCTGCTGCTGGCGTTTTTGGCCTGGCAGGTGCCTGTGGGGCAGCCGGTGCCGCTGGTGGGCCATTGGGGCTTCCGCGTGGCGCCGCAGATGCGTGTGTTAGGCCGTCAACTGGTGCTGACCGATGCCATGCGCCCTTTGCTGGTGTGGGTTTTCCTCGGCGTGGCCGTGTGGCTGGGCGGGGCGCAGGCGGCACGCATGGAGCCTTCATTTGTGGGGCTGGCTTTGGGCGTCAGCACGGTATTGCTGATGGCGCTGGCGGTGCGCCCGTTTTTGTATGCCGCTTTGCTGGTGGAAACCGCGGCGCTGCTGGCCGTGCCGCTGCTTTCGCCGCCGGGAAGCCGTGCCGGTAGCGGTGTGCTGCGTTTCCTCACTTTCCAGACGCTGGGCATGTTGTTCATCCTGTTTACCGGCTGGATGCTGGTGGGCACGGAAACCAGCCTGCCGGGCTCGGCGCTGGCTTTGCGCGCCGGGGTGCTGCTGGGAGTGGGTTTTGCCCTTTTGCTGGGTGTGTTCCCCTTTCATAGCTGGATGCCCATGCTGACCGCGGAAATTCATCCCTATGCTTCGGCTTTTGTGCTCACCACCGTAACCGGCGTAGTCGGCGCGCTTGGGCTGGGTTTTCTGGAACGCTATACCTGGCTGCGGCAATCGCCGCCCACTTATCACTGGCTGACGGTGCTGGGCGTGGTGATGGTGGCGCTGGGGGGGCTGCTGGCGGCCTTTCAGCGGCACGCCGGGCGGGTTTTGGGCTATGGCGTGCTGGCAGAAGTGGGGCTGGGGTTATGGGCGGTAGGCCTGGGCAGTGTGCAGGGCATGGTGCTGTTTTTCGCATTGTGGCCGGCGCGGGTGGTGCTGTTTGCCCTGTGGGCGGCCGGGCTGAGCGGCCTGGGGCGGCGGCGCGGCGGGCTGGCTTATCGCGAGCTGCTGGGCGCGGGGCGCGAATTCCCCTGGCTGACGGCGGCGGCAGTGTTGCCGCCTTTGGCGCTGGCCGGCCTGCCCTGGATGAGCGGATTTTCGGCGCGCTGGGTGCTGTGGCAGCAGGGGGTGCATTCCTGGCCGGCGTTGCTGGGGGTGCTGACGGGCACCGTGGGGCTGGCTGCAGCCGCTGCCCGCTTGCTGGGCGCCCTGGTGGTGGGCGAACACCCCATGCCGTGGCGTTCCCGCGAAGCCGTGGATGAACGGTTGTGGGTGACGGCCTTGATGGCCGTTGGCCTGGCGTTGGGGCTGTTCCCGCAAGGCGTTTGGCGGCAGGCTCAGGCCATTTTGGCGTGGCTCCCCCACCTGAAACGATAGCCTGCTGTGCTATAATCGCCCCATTCCGGGCAAGGAGGATGCGATGGCCGAAGAGGATGCCTTGCAGCAACGGCTGAAGTGGCTTGAAGAAGAACGCCGCAAAGATCATAGCCTGCTGTTGATGTTGCAAGAGCGCCTGGTGGTGCTGGAAGGCGATTACCGCGCTGCCGATGAGCAAATCAAAACGCTCGGCGCCGATGTCGCCCGGGTTTCCGCCGCGTTGGGGCGCATGGATACTTTGGAAGGCGCCCTGGCGCGGGTGGAGGAAGAAAGCGCCGGGCGGGATGAAGCGCTGGAAAGCCGTTTCACGACGCGCCTTCATGAAAGCGAAGCCTCTTTCCGCGAAGAAGTGGAAGCCTTGCGGCATTACGTCGGCGAGGCGCACAAGAAGATTGAAGCGCTGGCCGCATTGGAGCGGCAGGTTGCCCAGCAGGTCAAAGAAATTCAAACCTTGCATGAGGGCATTTCGGCGCTGGAACATCGCGTGGAAAGCGTTGAAAACCTGGAGGAAGACCGCACCCATGCCCTGCAGTTGTTGCAGGAAACGCAAACGCGCAATGCCAAACGGCTGGTAGACGTGCAGGGCGAGGTGGTGGCTTTCCGTAAACGGCTGGATGAGCAGCAGGCGCAGGCCGAGGTATTTGGGGAAACCTTGCGTAAACTGGAAGCCCGCCTGCAAGACCTGGCCGCCGCCGAAACCCGCCGGAAGCAGGAACAGAAAGATTTTCTGGAAGCCCAGAACCGCCGCTGGCTGGCCTGGGAGCGTACCTGGAAGGCGTGGGAAACGCGGTTCCAAACGCTGGAAACCCTCAGCCGGCAAATGGAAGAACGGCTGCGAGCCTGGGATGACCTGCAGCGGGAAGTCAAGCGGGCGCAGCAGCAGTTTGAGAGCATGAGCGAACGCCTTGAGCGCCGCACGAAAGAAATTAGCGAAGTGCAGCGGCTGGCGGAAGAACGCTTCCGGCAGGAGTGGGCGGCTTTCAAGGCCGATGACCAGAAGCGCTGGGCGAATTATTTGCTTTCCCAGGATGAACGCGGCCAGGAAATCGACCGCCGCCTGGAATCTCTGAACGACCGGTTGGTGGCCTTGCAAGATGGCTTGCAGGCGCTGGACGACCTGGTGACCGTCAGCGATGAGCAAATGCGCAAGCGGTTGCAGAACCTGCTCGCCCTGGCGCAAGACTGGATGAACGACTATGAGCGGCTTGTCGGCACGGTCAAAAAATGAAAGCGCCGTAGAGGGCAAGCCGCGGTACAATGGTGTCTGTTTCGCGGCAGGTGTCGTTGCCTGGCGCGGCATATTTCAACCGAAACCGTAACTGTTCACTCGGGGCCTGACGCCATGTTGTCGGCGGCAGGGGCAGGCTACGCGGCCATCATCCGCACAACGGCAGCGACTGTGCTGCCTGACGGCTCTTCGGCGCGGGTGGGGGCGTTGGCTCGCCCGGGCCGGGCGCGGTTTCCCCCGGCCCATAGCCCGGAGCAGTTACGCAACCGAGGGTGTTCATGAGCACACAAGCACACAAAACAAGCCCGTGGGAAGCCGTAACGCGTTTTGGGCGGAGCATTGCGGTGCCGTTGGGGGCGGTGGTGCTGGCGCTGGTTATCGGTGCCATCATCATCCAGGCTTCCGGCGCGTCTGCGTGGAAAGCGTATGAAGCATTGGCCCGGGGGGCTTTTGGCAATGCCCATGGATGGCAGCGCACTTTGGAAAAGACCACCCCCTTGATTTTCAGCGGTCTGGCGGTGGCCTTTGCGTTTAAGGCCGGTTTGTTCAACATCGGCGCGCAAGGGCAGTTGCTGTTTGGGGCGATCACGGCGGCGTGGGTCGGCTTTGCCGTTCACGGGATGCCGCCCGGCATCCATGCGGCCGTGGCTTTGACGGCCGGCGCAGTTGCCGGGGGGCTGTATGGGGCGCTCCCGGGCGCATTGAAAACCTACACCGGCGCTCACGAAGTCATCACCACGATTATGCTCAATTACATCGCGATGGGCTTTACCGATTACCTTGCCAACGGCCCTTTGAAAGACACCACGCCGGGCAACATCGTGGCCCGCACGCCCCAAATTTTGGAATCTGCCAGGCTGCCGACGTGGGGCTGGCTGCCGTTTGGCTTTTTGCTGGCGATTGTCGCCTCGGCTTTTGCATGGTGGCTGCTCCAGCGTACCACCCTGGGGTTTGAAATCCGCACGGTTGGGCAGAACCCCCACGCGGCGCGCTACGCGGGCATGAAAGTGGCCCGCACCATCATTCTGACCATGGTCATCAGCGCCCTTTTTGCGGGCATCGGCGGGGCGGTGGAAACCCAGGGGGTGGTGGGGCGTTACGAACCCGGCTTCAACGCCAACCTGGGTTTTGACGGCATCACCGTGGCGTTGCTGGGGAAAACCGACCCGTTCGGCGTGATTCCGGCAGCACTGCTTTTGGGCGCCATGCGGGCGGGTTCCAACCAGATGCAGTTCAAGGCCCATGTGGCGCAGGAAATTACCGATGTGGTGCAGGCGCTGATGCTGTTCTTTGTGGCAGCCGATATGATTGTGCGCTGGCTGTTGCGGATGCGGGCAGCAGAGGAAGGCGAAAAGATTACGCTCAGCACAGGCTGGGGTTCCCATTGAGGTGAGGCATGAATACACCGGCATCGTTTGCAAACTGGAAACTGTTTTGGAAGCGCTGGGGCATTGGGCTGACCACGACCGCCGTGGTGGTGGCGGCGATTCTTTACTATTATGCGCGCACGCCGCAGGTGACCGAGGCGGTGCTGGCTTCTACCCTGCGCCAATCGGTGCCGCTGGTGTTGGGCGCTTTGTGTGGCTTGATGGGTGAGCGCGCCGCGGTCATCAACATCGGCATTGAAGGGCAGATGCTGATGGCGGCTTTTGTCGCTTTCCTGGTCAATGTTTACACCGGCAACCTGCTGCTGGGCGTTACGGCGGGCATCCTCATCGGCGCGCTGTTGGGGCTGCTGCTGGCGTTTATGTCGGTGACGCTGAAAATTGACCAGATCATCGGCGGCACGGTCATCAACATCCTTGCCATTGGCCTGACGGGCTATTTTTACAAAGTGGGGTTGAGCGCCCACGGCAAACTGAATCCCATTCCGCTGGGGCCGTTGGCGAAAATCCCGCTCATTGGGCCGGTGCTGTTCGACAACCCGCCGATTACCTATGCTTCCATCATCCTGGTGTTCGTGGTGCATTATGTGCTGTTTTACACGCCGTGGGGCTTGCGCACTCGGGCGGTGGGCGAGCACCCGAGAGCGGCCGACACGTTGGGCATCAACGTTTACCTGGTGCGCTATGTCAACGTGGTGGTCGGCGGGGCACTGGCCGGGCTGGCGGGGGCTTACCTTTCGCTGGAAGCCGTGGGCTCATTTGAACGCCTGATGACCAACGGGCGGGGTTTCGTGGCGCTGGCAGTGATGATTTTCGGCAAATGGACGCCGTTGGGTTCCTGGGGCGCGGCGCTGCTTTTCGGTTTCGCCACGGCGCTGCAAACCCAGTTGCAGTTCGGCGGCAAGGTCAACATCCCGCCGCAGTTTATCGGGATGCTGCCTTACCTGCTCACGATTATCGTGTTGGCCGGTTTTGTGGGGCGGGCGCGTCCCCCCGCGGCCGATGGTATCCCTTACGAGAAGGAAGGCTGAGCGGGGCGCAGGGGCGCTTTCCGGCAGCGCTTTTGGGAGCAACCTATGAGCGAAATGGCTTTGGAAGTCCGCAACATTGTCAAGCGCTTTCCGGGCGTGTTGGCGAATGACCACGTCAACTTCAGCCTGCGGAAAGGTGAAGTGCACGCTTTGCTGGGCGAAAACGGGGCGGGCAAGACGACGTTGATGAACATCATTTACGGCCTGTACCACCCCGATGAAGGCGACATTTTCGTGGACGGCCAGAAAGTGACGATTGACAGCCCCCACGATGCCATCCGGCTGGGCATCGGGATGGTGCACCAGCATTTCATGCTGGTGCCGGTGTTCACGGTGGCCGAAAATTTGATTTTGGGTGCGGAACCCACCAAAGGCTGGTCGCTGGACCTCGCGGCTGCCCGCAAGGCCGTGCGGCGGCTTTCGGAGCAGTACGGTCTGGAAGTGGACCCCGACGCCGTGGTGGAAGACCTGCCCGTGGGCGTGCAGCAGCGGGTGGAAATCCTCAAGGCGCTCTATCGTGAGGCCAAAGTGCTGGTGCTGGACGAGCCGACGGCGGTGTTGACCCCCCAGGAAGTGGAAGAACTCTTTGTCATCATGCGCCAGTTGACCGAGCGGGGCGTTTCCATCATTTTCATCACCCACAAACTCAAAGAGGTGCTGGCGATTGCCGACCACATCACGGTAATGCGCCGCGGCAAGGTGGTGGGCACGACCACCCCTGCAGAAACCAGCGAGCAGGGGCTGGCGGCGATGATGGTGGGGCGTGAAGTGGTGCTGCAGGTGGAAAAAGCGCCTGCCCAACCCGCGGACGTGGTGCTTGAGGTGCGCGATCTGCATGTGGAAGATGAGCGCGGCCTGCTTGCCGTGGATGGCGTGAACCTGGAAGTGCGGGCGGGTGAAATTTTGGGTGTGGCCGGCGTGCAGGGCAATGGGCAGACCGAACTGGTGGAAGCCATCACCGGTTTGCGGCATATTCGGGGGGGCAAGGTGCTTTTGGGCGGCCAGGCCGTGCCGCCGCGAGCGCCGCGTTTTCTCATTGAGCACGGCATGGGGCATATCCCTGAAGACCGGCAGAAGCACGGGTTGGTGCTTTCTTATACCATCGCCGATAACCTGGTGCTGTGCACCTATTACAAGCCGCCCTTTGCCAAAGGAATGCAGCGCAACCAGGCCGCGGTGGTGGAAAACGCCCGAAGGCTGGTGGAACAGTTTGACGTCCGCACGCCGAGTATTTTCACCACGGCCGGTTCGCTTTCGGGCGGCAATCAGCAAAAAGTCATCGTGGCGCGCGAGTTCAGCCGCCCCCTCAAATTGCTGGTCGCCAACCAGCCGACGCGCGGCCTGGATGTTGGCTCGATTGAGTACATTCACAAGCGCATCATCCAGATGCGCGACCAGGGCGCGGCGGTGCTGCTGGTTTCGGCCGAACTGGACGAAATCATGTCGTTGGCCGACCGCATCGCGGTGATGTATCACGGCAAGATTGTCGCGGTGCTGGAAGCCGGGAAGGCGACGCGCACCGAACTGGGGTTGCTGATGGCCGGCAGCCAGGCGGCGCAGCCGGAGGCTGTGCAGGCGTAAGCAGGTTGCAGGGTGCAAGTTGCAGGGTGCAAGTTGCAAGTTGCAAGTTGCAAGTTGCAAGTTACAGGATGCAGGATGCAAGTTGCAGAGTAGACCTGGGAGGTTTCTCGAAACCTGTCAGGTCTTTTTTTGTAACTGTTCAGCCACGAGGAAGCCGATCGCGGACGGCGCAGGTTTTTGAACGCCGAGGTTGCCGAGAGTAACGCAAAGCGTAACGCAAAGCGTAACGCAAAGACGCAAAGCAATTCTCAGCGTTTTCTGTGTCTTCTGTGTTTCCTGCAATCATCGGTGAAAATCTGTGTAAATCGGCGGATATTTGTAATTACCTACGTGGTGGCAAAACGCCTCTGGCGGCAGTTTTTCTTTGGAGTGCGGCGACGAGTCGCCGCTTTCCAAAGCGGTGCCCAGGCACCGCTCACCAACACTCCAAAAAGCGCTTGCAAAGGGAAATATTCTCCGTGTTCTCTGTGTGAGCATTTACAGGCACAGTGCTTCGGGGTAGGTAATTACGGATATTTTCTTCTG
Organism: Anaerolineales bacterium; assembly: GCA_027019065.1. Taxonomy (GTDB): domain Bacteria; phylum Chloroflexota; class Anaerolineae; order Anaerolineales; family DRMV01; genus DRMV01. Next base: position 2,531 of record JALUXH010000182.1, on the reverse strand, counting down.
CGAATCTGCGGAATCTGTGGTCTCTCCTTTTTTTGTGGGCGGTGTTTTCCTATCACCAACTGAGCAGGGCTTTGCCTTCCCGCCAGATGAAGGGCAGCGCGGCCAGGCCGCCCAGCGTTGCCGCTGCCACGCCGCGCGCCAGCAAGGGCAGGGGCGCGTAGGCCATCACGGCGGCCCCCACCGGCCCGCCCGCCAGCGCGCCCAGGAGGGCATCGCGCAAGGCCTCGCGCAACCGCGGCACATCTCGCCGCCGCCGATGGAGTAGGAAGAGCAGCAGCGCGGCTTCAGAGGTGAAGGCCAGCGCGTTGGCCGTGCCGATGCCCGTCGCGCCCCAAAGGGTGCCCGCTGTGCCCAGGTTTTTGCCGGAGAGGATGGCAAGGATGCCCAGCCCGATGTAGGCTGCCGTGTTGAGCGCCGAGGCCAGCAACGGCGTTTTGGCATCTTGCTGGGCGTAGAAAGCGCGCGCCGCGAGTTCCAGCAGGCTGTGCCCCGCCAGGCCGAGCAGATAGGCGCGGGTCGTCCACACCACCAGACGGGTGCCCGCCGCGCCCAGCCCCAGCACCGGCAGCAGCCCCGGCAGCGCCACCGCCAGTACAGCGGCAATGGGTAGGGTCAGCCCCAGCAACCCCTGCACGCCGCGGTTGAAGGTGGCGGCAAAGGCCTTCCAGTCGCCGCGGGCGATTTGCTCGGAAAGCGTGGGTAGCAGCACCAGCCCTAACGCCGTGCCCAGCAGCGTTTCCGGCACCTGCATGATGAACCAGCCGTAGGCCAGTGCACTCACCGCACCCACCCCTACCCGGGAAGCCAGGTTGTCGCGCGCCAGAAAGACCATCTGGATGAAGAACATGGTCAGCACGCGCGGTCCCATCAGGCGCAGCACCTTGACCACGCCCGGATGCCGCAGGCCAATGAGCGCGTGCCAGCGGAAGCCGTAGCGCACCAGGGCGGGCACCTGCACGCCGAAGTGCAACACTGCCCCGATGAGCACGCCGTAAACCAGCCCGTGGATACCAAAGCCGAAGCCGGGCAGGTGCAGCGGGCCGAGGGAAAAACCGTTTTTGGGGGCGAGCACCGCAGCCCCGAAAATCTGCCCCAGGTTGTACATCAGCGGGGCGACAGCCGGCAGGAAGAAGTGCTGGTTGGCCTGCAGCCCTGCCGTGACCAGCCCGCTGAGCGAGAAAATCACCGTGCCGACGAGGTCCAGCCGCATCAGCGAGGCGGCCAGCCGCTGCTGTGCGGGGGAGAAATGGGGGGCGATGCCGAATTCCCAGCGGATGAGGGGCAGGGCGAACACAGCAATGACGACGGCCAGCGCCGCCGTGGTCAGAAAGGCCAGGTTGGCGATGCGGGAAAAGAGTTCCCACAGGGCGTCGCGGCCGCGGGTGGTGCGGTATTCGGCCAGCACGGGGATGAATGCCATGGCCAGCGCCCCGCCGGAAATCAGTGCGAACAGCAGGTCGGGCAGGTTGTTGGCGGCGTTGAAGGCGTCCAGCGCGGCGGAAAGGCCGAATTCGTGGCCGATGATGATCTGGCGGCTGAAAGCCAGCACCTTGTCCACCGCGAAGAGGGCGGTGAGCATCAGGGTCGTGCGGGCTATGCGGGGCAGCAGGTGCTTGCGGAGCATGGCGGCCTCCCGGGCATGGCGGTTTCCCCCGGCGGGGGTGCTCTATCCTAACATGGCCTTCCCCGCGCCGCAAGCGGTGGAGTTTGGTATAATTCCCCCACCTCAATTTGGGAGATGAAACGATGATTGATGTGAACGATCTGCGCAAAGGCGTCATTTTTGAACTGGACGGCAACCTTTATCGGGTGCTGGATTATCATCACCACAAGCCGGGGCGGGGCAAGGCCACCATTCGCGTCAAAGCGCGGGATTTGCGTTCCGGAGCCATTATTGACCGCACCTTCCCCTCGGGCAACCAGGTGCAGGATGTGCAGTTGGACCACCACAACGCCCAGTATCTCTACACCGACGGCGAACATTATCATTTCATGGATAACGAGACTTTTGAACAATTTGCCATTCCGGCAAAGGTGCTTGGCGATGATGCCAAATTTCTCAAAGACGGCATGGAGGTCAAACTGACCTTTTACAAGAACGAGCCGCTGACGGTGGAATTCCCCATCACGGTGGATATGGAAGTGGTGCAGGCCGAGGTGGCGGTGCGCGGCGATACGGCGACCGGTGTGACCAAAAAGGTGGTTACGGAAACCGGCCTGGAAGTGCAGGTGCCCGCTTTCGTGAAACAGGGCGATGTCATTCGGGTGGATACCCGCACGGGAGCGTATGTCACGCGGGTGAGTTAGGCCGGTATTGGCTTTGGGGAAACCACAACAGCCCTGCACCGAAAGATGCAGGGCTGTTTGCGTGAAGCAGGGGATGGGTTTTACCCTTGCGGGGCGGAGAAAGGCGGTTGAATGCCGGGGCCTTCAGGCCGACCGGGGCGTTCGGGGAAATGCCCTGACTGCTGGCCGCGGCCGTGTCGGCCGGGTTTTCCGGCGAAGACGGCGAGGGCGGTGAGCGAGCCGTT
>JALUXH010000181.1 GCA_027019065.1 Anaerolineales bacterium | reverse complement strand
AAACGAAGTTGACTTTGCGTCTTTGTTCCCTTTGCGCTTTTGGCGTTCCGCCGTTGTAACCTTTAGGTCTCCTGTGTGCGTTGGCGTTTTCATCGCAGGTGGGCTGAACAGTTACTTTTTTGGGCGGAATCCGGGGTTTCTCTTTGCCGAGGCTGAACGGCTGCCCTCCGCGGCGGGGAAGCCCGGCATTTACGCCTGCCATTGCAGGAAGTTTTCCAGCACGCGCAGGCCGACGCGCTGGCTTTTTTCGGGGTGGAATTGCACGCCGAGCAGGTTGTTGTGCCACACGGCGCAGGCAAAGGGGAAGCCGTAATTCGTATAGCCAATAACAGTGTCGGCGGAGGCGGGCGCACAGTAGAACGAGTGATTGAAATAAGCGTAACCGCCATCTTCCAGCCCTTTTTGCAGCGGGTTGGGGCGCTCCCAGGCGACGAAATTCCAGCCCGTGTGGGGAATTTTCAGCCCTTGTGCGCGCAGGCTTTCCGGGAAGGCGACCACTTTGCCGGGCAGCAGCCCCAGCCCGCGGTGCGTTCCCATTTCTTCACCGATTTCAAAGAGGGCTTGCATGCCCACGCAGATGCCCAACAGGGGAACGCCGCGCCCCACGGCTTCCAGCACGGCGCTTTCCAGCCCGCGCCGGCGCAGCCCGGCCATGAAATCGCCGAATGCGCCCACCCCGGGCAGCACCAGCCGCCCGCCCCGACGCACCAGGCCGGGGTCATCCGTGCGCGTGACCCGCGCGCCGACGGCTTCCAGCGCCTTGTGCACCGAGCGCAGGTTGCCCGTTCCGGCATCAATGAGCACGACATCAGCCATTGTTCATCGGCTCCTTGCGGAAGATGTACCACACCATGAAGCTGCCGGGCTTGCGGGCGTGGGTTTGCGGCGGCGGGAAACCGGCTGCGGTTCCCAGGGCGATGATTTCCTCCGGCGGGTAGGCGCGGGTGATGGGGCTGATGCCGCCCCAGTGCTCTATCCGCTCGAACCACGGCGCGATGCGGTGGTTGCCGTTGACATCGGCCATCAGCAGCGCGCCGCCGGGCTTGAGCACCCGAAAGATTTCCCGAAACACCTGCTGCGGCTCGGGCAGGCAATGGAAGGTCATCACCAGGGTGGTGAGGGCAAAGGTGTTGGCAGCAAAGGGAAGCGCGGGGGCGCTGGCCTGCACAAACCACGGCCGGCGCGGCCCGAAAGCCAGGCGCTCGGGTTTGAAGCATTGGTAAGTGATGTCAATGCCGATGACCTGCCGCTCGGGCAGCGTGCGGCTTAAAAAGGCGGTGCTATAGCCCTGCCCGGTGCCGGTTTCCAGCACCGGCCCGGCAGGCAACGCGGGCAGGCGCTCCAGCCCGAAGGCATAGGCGCGGGTGGAACGTGCCATCGGAAGGCGGGCGAAAAGCGGCTTGAGTGAGGGCATGAGAGCCTCCTTGCACAAGGCAGGCAAAGGCAAGATGCCTCATTTTACTACAACTGCGGGGGTCAGGGGTAAAGGGGCGCTAAAATGCCGGGGGGCGGGACGCCGTCTTTGCACAGGGAAGGCCTGAAGTGTGCTATCATTGCCGCCGTGACCATGATGAGGAAAGGCGGTTGGCGGCTTTCGGTGTATGTGTGGCTCGGGCTGTGGGGGCAGTTGGTGTGGGGCACTTATCCGCCCGCGGCCAAGCGGGCGCTGATGGAGGTGCCCAAGTTTTCGCTGCTCTGGCTGGCCACTGTGGCGGCGACCCTGGCCGGACTGGGGGTGATGCTGCGGGAAGACCGGCGCTCCTGGCAGGAAGTGCGTCGTTTTCTTTTGAGTGAGCGGGTGATGTGGGCCCTGGCCGGGGTGGTGGCGCTGCGCTCGGTGACAAACCTTTTGGCCATTGACCTGACCCGCGCCACGTGGGTGCAACTGATTTATCTGCTGACGCCGTTTGTCGCGGCGATTTTGGGCTCGCTGTTCTTTGGGGAACCCGCGCCGCCCCTGACCTACCCGGCGCTGGTGCTTTCTGGCGTTGGCGCTGCGCTGACGCTGGTGGCCGATTGGACGCATGTGTGGGCGGGCTTCAGCGGGCGCGATTTTCTGGGGCTGGGGGTCGCGCTGGTTTCCATGCTGGCGCTGGCGTTGTATTTTCAACTGGTGCGCCGCAGCAGCCGCCGGGAAGCCGGGCGCGGCCTGATTATGGCGCAGCAGGGCGCGGCGATGGCGCTGGTTTATATGCTGCTGAGTGTGGGCGCAGGTGAAGATTGGACGGCCTGGACGCGCCTTTCACCTGCAGGGTGGGCGACGGTGGCGTGGGTGGTGGGCGGCGTGTTCATGCTTGGTAATTTGTTCCAGGTCACTGCGCTGGGCGGTGTCAACGCGGCTCTGGTGACCAGCCTGATGCCGCTGCGCCTGGTTTCGGCCATCGCGCTGGGGTGGTGGCTTCTGGGGGAACGCCTGACCGCGCCGTCGCAATGGCTGGGGGCCTCCCTTGTGCTGGTGACGGTGTCAGGGTACCTTTGGTTCCAAAGGCAAGGATGAGGTGTTCTTCAAGAAAGAGGCCCAGCGTCTTTTCACCCCGGCAGGAATGTGGAACTCTTCCCCGAGAGTGGACTGAATGCGTCCCCGATACCATCCCCACCACGTGGGGTGTTTTTCTACCTGAATCGCGTGCCAGGGGATGAACAAGGGCGGATGGTCCAGGCGAAAGAGGCTCATCGGCACGATGTAAACCCCCTCCGGCGTCTCGGCCATGCGCAGGACACGACGGTAGAAGATGTTGTTGAGCCTCATGCTTTGAAAGCGATGCCCTCCCTTTGGGAAGTCCCCGGTTGAGGGATAATGGTTGGCCAACCGTTCCCAACCGGAGAGAGTGGCGAGGAAAGCGATGATGAAGGGGAATATCGCCGCTAAAATTAACAGGCATGTCAGCCAAAGCAGCCACGCGCTTGGGGGCATTTTACAACACACCTTTAGTGGAAGGGAGGGTTTCTCCCCGCCGAGGGTCCATCATGGTGGCGGTGTCGAGCGCTCGGGCCAGGGCTTTGAACAGGGCTTCGGCCTGATGGTGGTCATCCTGGCCATAGAGCACGCGGGCGTGCAGGTTGCAACGGGCGGTTACGGCAAAAGATTCCAGAAAGTGGGGCCACAGGCTGTTGGGGATGCCGCCCACGCTGGGGCCGTGCCACTGGGCCTGCACCACGGCGTAGGGCCGGCCGGAGAGGTCCACGGCCACGAAGGCCAGGGTCTCGTCCATCGGCACGTAGGCGTGCCCCATGCGGACGATGCCCCGGCGGTCGCCCAGGGCCTGGTTGAAGGCCATGCCCAGGGTGAGGGCGGTGTCTTCCACGGTGTGATGGGGGTCCACCTCCAGGTCGCCCTGGGCCTTGACGGTGAGGTCAAACAGCCCGTGCACGGCCAGATGGCGCAGCATGTGGTCGAGGAAGGGCAGCCCGGTGGCAACGGTGTGCCGGCCTGTGCCGTCCAGGTTCAGGGCAACGCGCACCTGGGTTTCGGCGGTCTGGCGTTGGATTTCGGCCTGGCGCATGGGGCACCTCATCATTGAGGAAGATTGGCGTGGGCTGAGTATAACAGAAAAGGAGGGGGTAGTTTGGTCGATTGGAAGGATGACTTGAGCATTGGTAAGAAAAGAAGGTGTATTATCGGGCATAAAATATTAATAAATTCTGAGCGCGGCGCTGCTGCTGGGCAGCGGCGCTGGTGGCGGCCTACTTCCCTGCCCGCCGTGCGGCGCGCATCCCCCCGGCGCAGGTGTTGCGTGGAGAGTAATGGCGAATGGCGAATTGCGAGTTGCGAGTTGCAAATTACGAGTTGCGAGTTGCGGGTGGAGGAGAGGAACACAGAAGACACAGAGGAGGTGCAGAAAACGCAGAAATTTCTTTGCGCCCTTTGCCCCCTTGGCGTCTTTGCGTTAACCTCTCTGCGCCTTTGCGTTAACTCCTTTGCGCTCTTTGCTCCCTTAGCGTCTTTGCGTTAACCTCTTGGCGATAAACCGCTTCTGTGCCGTTACCTTGCACGAAATCATCAGATGTAAGATAAAGAAAATCGCGCCTCGCGCTTGACAAACGGGCTGGGTAGGATAAAATAGGATTGAATTGAGGGGCCCTAACTTGAATCTGTCCACTGCCGACGGGGGCCAAGGTTTTATGCGGACGTGTTTCCAAGGATGACAGAAATGGAGTGGAATGCCTGTGTATGGTGGTGTAATTGGCTCATCGTATCTGAGTCTTTGAAGAAGCCGCCGTTCGACGGTTCTTCCTATCCGTGATACGAGGGCAACATGAAGGCTCTCTCGGCCGTAGGGCTGCTTTCCGCCTTTGTCTATTTCTTCTTGCCTTTTTTCTCCCCAGCGACCAACATCCCTACCTGCTACAACCGAATGGTTGTAGTATTGTGGGCGCTTCCCATATTCCTTGAACATTGGTGGCCTGAGACCATAGCCTCGGTGCGTCGATCGTCCTGGCTTTTTCGGCTTTCGCTGGTCGCTGTCGTCGTGATGATGATATGGGCAGATGTCCGGGCGGCGGGTTTTCCCTCCCCTTACATTTGGTTTGATTTTTTCGCTTTGCTGAGTTGGGGCGAGGTGGTGCTGGGCACGGAAAAAGAAGAAAGGATGACAAAGGGGCACGGCGGGTAGAGCAATCCCTCGGTGGAGGGGAAAGATGTGGAAACGGCTGGCTTTCTGCGCCGTAGGTATAGGGGTACTTAGTTATGTGGTCTATTTCAATGTAAAGGGCGGTACTTTTCAGCCTTGGTATGGGGTCTTTTGGTGGGTTATGGTCATGATAGGCTCGTTGTTGGGAGTTGGTAACAGCAAGTGCCTAAAGGGAAAAGGGCGCCTTTCCCCCAACGCGCAACTTGTTGCTTTTCTCGTCGGCCTGGCCGTGACCGGCGTTGCGGCGAGCGGCAGGTTGGCCACCGACAGCGGTTGGCAAGAGTTGTGGTACGGTGTTTTTTTGGTGTTTATGTATCCGGATGGCATAGCGAAAGTTTTAAAGCTGTAACTCATGTTGCGCAACTGAGCGTCAGCCCGCCTGCTTGCCCTCACCTTACCCCCACTGCGCGCCCCCTTTCCTCTCCCACTGGGAGAGGAAAGGGGGCTGAGCCGCCGCGAGGCAAGGCTCTGGGGGATAGGTGAGGGCGAAGAGACCAAAGTGCTGATGGTTCCATACAATGATGGTTATGCTCCAATCACCGTGCGTCACGTCTGCTGCAATTCTTCAAGACCCCGGTGAATTTTGGGCATCAGTGCACCCCGAGCGACCTGCTCACCAAGCAACGAAGTAACCCACCATGCTCCGTCGCTTTCTTGACTACCGCACCTTTCTCCTTGCCGTAGGCGTGATGGCCGTGAGCGTGGCCTATGTGCTCCTCACGGCCACCACGGCCACCTTTACCGTCCGCGTGGAAGGCGAACTGGCGCGCCACTGGCGGACGGCCTATGACCTGCTCGTCCGCCCGCCGGGGAGCCGCCTGCCCGAAGAGGAGCGGTGGCAGATGGCGCGGGTCAACTACCTCGCCAACCTGCCGCCCCGCATCACCCGCGAGCAATACCGCCACATTCAGGCCATCCCGGGGGTGGAGGTGGCCGCGCCCATCAGCATGGTGGGCACTTTTCTGGAGCGCACCTACGCTGTGCTGAATGACGTGCCGCCCGCGGGCCTCTACCGCCAGACCCAACACATCGTACTGGATACCGGCCTGACCACCTTCCGCCGCGCGAAAACCCATCTGCTCTGGTACTACGACCCCACCCAGAACGCCGCCCTTGCCAAACAAGCCACGCCGTGGGCTTCGGAAGAGTTCCGAACATGGCCGCGTGCGCCGGGTTACGAAACGCCTTTCCGCGTCCGCCTGACCTTCCCCATCCTGCTGGCGGGCATTGACCCCCAGGCCGAAGCCCAATTGGTGGGCCTGAAGGCCGCGCTGGTGGAAGGGGATTACCTGCGCGCCGACCTGCCTTTCTGCCGCTATGCCCCGGTCACGCCGGAGGAAGACTTGCGCCATCGGGACATTCCCGGCGCTTACGGCACGCCCGTTTTCTTCATCCCGGTGATCGCCCGCGCCGACTTCCCCTTCCGCCTGCAGGGCACGCTGGAAGCCGAGCGCCTGCAGACGCCCGAGGGGATGCAGGTGGTGCTGGATACCCTCGCCCGTGACGGCACGGCCCCGCTCTTGCGCCTGCCCGTAGCAGAGACCCTGCCGCCTTGGACGGTGGACGGTCAGGCTTTTTATCAGCATTTGCTCACGGCCTACGCCCATGAAGGGCGGCTCATCAACAAGTGGTTTTTGCAGGGACTTTGCCGCCCGCCGCTGAACGATCTGCCCCCTGAAGCCCGCGCCGCGCTCCAAAAGGAAGGCGCTGGTCCGCACCCGTGGGGGATGGGCGAACCCCTGTGGCCTTTGCCCGCGCCGGTGGCGTTTACTGCGCACGGCGAAACGCTGACGGCGCGCCCTTACCCCGACGAGCAAGGCGTGGCCGCGCAGGCCCTCAATCCCTTGGACGAGCCCACCTATCGGGCGGCGCCGCAGGCGGCGATGGCGCGGGTGCGCGTGCTGGTGCTGGGCACGTACGATGCTTCCCGGCTGGGGTTGCAACAAGAGGCGCTCACCGCAGTGCCGCTGGAAACCTACGCCCCCGCGGCCGCGCAGGTCGTGGCCGACGCCCAGGGCAAGCCTTTCCCGCAGCCGCGGCGCCTGCTCCCCGGCCTTTCACCGCTGGGCTACCTGCAATCGCCGCCCACCATGCTGACCACCTTAGACGCCGCCTGCGCCATCTTGGGCGAGCCGTGCATTTCGGCCATCCGGGTGCGGGTGCAGGGTGCGCAGCATTATTCCCGCGAGGCCCAACAGCGGCTGGAGGCCGTGGCCGCGGAAATCGTACGCCAGACCGGCCTGGAGGTGGATATTGTCACCGGCTCGTCGCCGCGGGAGGTGCGGGTTTTCCTGCCCGGCGAGGGCAAGCAGCCCGATGTGTTCATCGCCGAGCCGTGGGTGCAAAAGGGGGTGCATCTGCGCATCCATCGTCAGGTGCAGCGGGGGAACCGCGAGTTGCTGGGCCTGCTCGTGCTCTTGGCGTTGCTCTACACCTTCAACGCCAGCGCGATGTGGGTGGCGCAGCGCCGGCGCACGTGGGCGGTGCTGCGGGCGGTGGGCTGGCGGCGGCGGAACGTGCTGGCCCATCTGTTGAGCGTGGCGGTGACGGTGGGGTTGCTGGCCGCGGCCGCAGGCGTGCTTTTGGGCTGGGGCTTGCGGGCCTGGCTGCGTCTGAGCGCCCTTACCTGGCTGGAAACCCTGGGCATCGTGCCGCTGAGCCTGGCGCTGGTGGTGCTGGGCATGCTCGGCCCCGCCTGGCGCGCCAGCCGTTTGAGCGTGATGTCGGTGCTGCGTGAGACAGCCGAGCCCGTGGTCTCGCCCTTAGCGGCCCGGGTGTTGGGCCTGTGGGCGCGGCACAAGCAGGCGTTTTTGGCCGCGGGGGGCATCGCGGCAGGGGCCACGGGGCTGACCACCGTGCTCCTGGGCGGCTGGCTGGGCTTGCGCGGTTATCTGCAACTCACCTTTTTGGGCCAATACCTGCTGGTACGGGTGGCCGGGTATCATATCATCATGGTCGCCACTGCCTTGCTGCTGAGCGCCCTGGCCGTGGCCGACGGCGTGCTCATGCTGCTGGCCGAACACCGCTACCTGAACGGGCTGTTCCCGGCCTTGGGCTGGCGGCCGCGGCAGGTGATGGCCTTCTGGCTGCGGGAGGCGGCGCGCATTGGGGTGAGCGGCGGCGTGGTCGGCGGCTCGCTGGGCGCGGCGCTGCTGCGGAGCGGCGGCGTGGGCTGGGCCGCCTGCGGTGTGGCCTTCCTCGCCGGGCTCGGCCTTGCCGTGCTCGTGGCCCTGCTGGCCGCGTGGCTGCCTGCCCGCCGTGCGGCGCGCATCCCCCCGGCGCAGGTGTTGCGTGGAGAGTAATCGCGAATTGCGAGTAGCGAATTACGAATTGCGGATTTGCGCAGATTTGGTCATTCGGGAGGTGGAGTGCGAGATGCGGCGATTCGGGAACAACCGAAGTAACAAGGCAACTAAGTGACAAAGTAACGAATCAGCAAATTTCATGTATAACTTCTATACTTTCTCGCCCTTAGGGAGGCAACATGCTCTTGAAATACGGCGTTAGCGTAAATTTCCTTTTGGCGCAAGCGGTGCTTTGGAGCACCCTCGTGGCGTGGTTGGGCGCGATGGCAAACGAAATCCTGCGCCGCCCCGCCCGCAGACCCCCGCTTTGGCTTTTCTTCCTCTTTTTCTTCCCCGGCACTGCGTGGCTTTATTGGCTGCAACAAGGCGCTCAAGCCGCAGCGAAGAACCAAACACTGTCTGGCTCCGCCGGTAGCGCCTAAAAAGCCTCTGGACTTTGGGACAGGAGGGCAACCTATGCGACGCAACCGCGCCACAATGCCGCTGTTGGGGGCTTTTCTGCTCAGTTTCTTGGGCATTTTCTTGGTCGCCTCCTCACGGCAAATCGGCCTTGAAACCAAGCGCATTACCGCCAACACCTGGCGCACCACATACGACATTTTGGTGCGCCCCAAGGCCAATTACTGGCCGAGCGAGCGGCAACTTGGGCTGGTACCGGCCAATTACCTCGCCGGCACCTATGGCGGCATCACCATTGCCCAGTGGCGCACCATTGCCTCGCTGCCCGAAGTGGAAATCGCCGCGCCCATCGCCCCGCTGGGTGTTGTAGGGAATGGCGTGATCTTTACCCAGCCCTTGCCCGCGCGACGGGAAGGCGCCCTTTTCCTCCTGCAGGGAGAAGACATCGCGAATAGCGGCGCAGGCAAGGAGCGCTGGACGATGAACATCCTCGTCCAACAAGCAAGCCAACCCCAGCCTCAAGATCTCAACCCACAAACATTCAATTTGGGCTGGAACGGCTTTTGGCAGGCTTCGCCGCAGCGTGGGGTGATGGTTGACCTGCGTCTTCCCCTCACCATCGCCGGCATAGACCCGGAGGCCGAAAGCCGTCTGGTGGGGCTGGACAAAACGGTGGTCTCGGGAAAACCCTTCCAGAATGCCCCTATTCGGCATGAAAAATCGCCCTCTGGCGGCCAGAGCGCCATTATTCCCGTTTGGCTGAACCAGACCCCCTACATCCACTACACGCCCCGCGCGGCGCTGTACGCCTTCCCCGAGGATGCCAGCAAAGAGGAAATCCTTGCCCTACCGCCCGAGCAGGCGCTGGCCCGCTTTGCCCCTTCGTTGCTCTGGCAGCGCTCGTGGGATACGGAGACGGTGTACAACCAAATCGTCGGCTCGCTGTTCGTCGCCTTTGGAGGAAAATGGCCGGGGCACACCTTTGAAGGGATACCGACGGTCACGGGATGGGGAGAGGTCGCCCAACCTCAGCCCATGCTTTACACAGCGGAAGGGAAAACTGCCGCCGACGCGATGCCTCACCTGCGTCTGCAGCGCCCTTCCGGGCAGGCCGCTTCCGTTTTCCCCCGTTTCCGCCAAATCCACCGAGAGACTACCCGGCCTTTCAGCCTTTATGCCATGGGCGTGATTGACATCCGCCGTTTGCCGCGCCCCAGCGATGTGAACCGAGTACCGCTGGAAACTTACTACCCGCCCTCGGCGCTCCTGGTCGCCGACGCCCAAGGGCGACCGGTGAACCCGCCCAGACCCCTCTACCCCACCCTCAACCCGGCGGGCTACCTGCAGCCGCCGCCCTTGGCCCTCACCACCGTGGACGCGGTCTGCACCGTGCTCGGCCGCGAGGACTGCATCAGCGCGGTGCGGGTGCGGGTGGCGGGCATTGAGGCCATGTCCCCGGCTGCGCAGGCGAAAATTGAAGCCGTGGCCGGGGAAATCCACCGCCGCACCGGCTTGGAAGTGGACATCATGGTGGGCTCCTCGCCCACGCCGGTGCTGGTGGATGTGCCCGATGTGGGCACGGTGCAGGAGTTCTGGATTCGCAAGGGGGTGACCACGGCC